>LVEI03000001.1:600000-892500 GCA_001595385.3 Deltaproteobacteria bacterium GWC2_55_46
GAAAAGCCTTTTGAACGTCCAGACATATACGCCATCCCTTCAGACACTTCTGTCTGAGGTGATTAAAAGCAAATGCCATGCCAAAACCTAAGTAGCTGATTTTATTCAGGTCAGATGAGGCGGGGTGTCATGGAACTATGCACATATTTCATAGTCCGTAACTTTTTATCTTATAAAGAAGGGCCCTGTGGCTTATCTCAAGGAGGGCGGCGGCCTTTGTCCTGTTATTATGGGTCTTCTCGAGGGCCTTCATTATAAGCTCCCTCTCGGTCGATTCATGCGCCTTTTTTATAGAGAGGCCCTGCGCCTCTGCCGGGCGAGGGCCGGAAAGTATCGGGAGAGATCCCTTGCCTATCGTCCCGGCCTCTTCGAGTATCATCGCGCGCTCTATGACGTTCTCAAGCTCCCGTATGTTGCCGGGCCATGGATACGAGGTAAGGGCATCCATAGCCTCTTTTGAGATCTTCTTGCAGCCTTTACCGAACCTGGCCGAGTACTTCCCCACAAAATACTCGGCGAGGGCCGGTATATCCCCGGCACGCTCCCGCAGAGGAGGAAGCTTTATCTCTATCACGTTAAGCCTGTAGAAGAGGTCGTCCCTGAACGTACCCTTGTTTACCTCAGCCCTCAGGTCTTTGATAGTAGCCGCCACTACCCTGGTATCTACCTTGCCGGGCTTGTTGTCCCCTACCCTCCTGACCTCCCCCTCCTGCAATACCCGAAGGAGCTTTACCTGCAGCTCGAGCGGCAGCTCTCCGGCCTCGTCCAGGAAGATGGTCCCTCCGTCCGCCTCCTGGAAAAGCCCGGTCTTGTTCCTGTGCGCGTCAGTGAACGCGCCCTTCACATGGCCGAAGAGCTCGCTTTCAAGGAGCGGGCCGGGTATCGCGCCGCAGTTGACGACCACGAAGGGACTCGATGCCCTGCTTCCGCAGTAATGTATCGCGCGGGCCACAAGCTCCTTGCCAGTGCCGCTCTCGCCGGTTATAAGGACGGAGGTTGAATAATCAGAGACCTTTTTCACAAGCTCAAGGATAGCGAGCATCCCGGCGTCAGAGGTGCGTATCCTTGAAATATCGTACTCCCTGGCCGCCTCTTCCCTGAGCCTCAGGTTCTCCTTCCTGAGCCTCTCCCTCTCCTCGGCCTTTTTAACAGTCAGTATTATCTCGTCGGCCTTGAAGGGCTTTGATATGAAGTCGTACGCGCCGAGCTTCATGCACTCTATCGCCGTATCCATCGTGCCGTAGGCGCTCATCATGATAACGGTCTTTGACGCGCCCCTTTCCTTAAGGGCCTTCAGGAAGGCTACCCCGTCCATGCCGGGCATCCTGATATCCGACAGAATGAAATCAAAGTACTCGTTCTCAAGGCACTCAAGCGCCTTGGCGGCATCCGCAAACGATACCGTCTCGTAGCCCTCTTTCCTGAGGATGACCGAGAGCATATGCCGCATCGACTCTTCGTCGTCTATTATCAATATCCTCACTGCTGCCTCCCTGCGGGAAGGGCCACGGTGAAGACAGAGCCTTCCGCGGATGTCCTGAAGGTTATCTCCCCGCCGTATGCCTTGATTATGGACTGGGAGACGAAGAGCCCGAGGCCCGTCCCCCTGCCAGCCTCTTTGGTGGTGAAGAACGGGTCGAATATGCGCTTGGCGTGCTCTTCGGCTATTCCATCGCCTGAGTCAAGAAAAGATACGCAGACGTAGTCCCTTTCAGCCGCCTCGCCCGGAAGCGGAGGGTCGTCCTTGCGCCTTCGTACAAGCGGCGTAAATGGCCTCTTTTCGATCCCGGTCGATATCTCGATCGACTTGACATCTTGGCCCTCCATCGAATGAGCCGCGTTTATAAGGAGGTTTACGAATACCTGCCTCAATTTGCCCTCGTCAGCCATGACCTCCAGCGGGGCTTCCCTCATGCCGAGCTTTACCTCGACCGCCTTGAAATCCTCACGCAGCGACAGCTCCGAGAGAGTCTCATTCAGGAGCGAGTTCACGTCTACAGGCGAAAGGGCGGCCTTCGTAGGCCTGGCCACCCCCAGAAACTCCCTTACTATGGTATCGATCCTCGCGACCTCCTTCGAGGCCCCCTCGATTATCTCCGTTTTCTCCGCTGGCTCAAGCCCGCCTCTGCCCAGCAGATCGACGTAACCGCGGAGCGCCCCAAGAGGGTTTCCGATCTCGTGGGCTATACCCGCGGCGAGCCTCCCCACAGCGGCAAGGGTCGAGGAGCGAAGAAGCTCATCCTGCGCCGTCACAAGGTCCAGGTTCACGCGCTCAAGGCTCCTTATCTCTTCTTCAAGCCTCTCAGCCATGCTGTTGAAGGATGACGCGAGGCTCCCAAGCTCGTTGTCGATATCGACCCTGGCGCGCTCATAGAGCTTGCCCCCGGCTATCCGGGTAGCCGCCTCCTCGAGCCGCTTAAGAGGGCTTACAACAGAACGGGAGAGGAAGAGGATGCCAACGCCGATTATTATGGCGGAATCGAGGAGGGCATAGAAGAATAGAAACCTTCTGGCCCCGGAAAGCTCTGAGCTTATATCGTGAAGGTCGAGGAGAAGCTCGAGCGTGCCTTGCCCCTTGCCCTGCCATTCCATCGGGGCAAAGATACGGAGCGACTCTCCAGCGCCCTTGAACCAGCCGCCGCCGTATACATAGGCCTCTATGCCGTCATCCGCGGCGAAAAGAGCGCCTCTGTCCACGGGAAGGGCGCCTTCCGTAACAGCGATCCTGCCGTCCGGGCCGGTGAGCCTGAAGGCCGATATCCCGGCCTCCCTCAAGACAGCGGCCGTAAGGGCCGCCGCCTTTCCTTCGTCCTCGATCCTGAAAGAGGCGCGGACGATCCTGACCATATCCCCGGCCTGGCTCGCCTTCCAGAAAAGGGCACTTCTCTCCACTATCTTGACGCTCAGAAGGCCTATGAGCCCGATGCCCGCCAGCGTCATAATGACAATGGCGGATGTGAGCTGGAACCTGATCCCCAGTCTCTTTTTTCTCATCCTAAACGCCCGTTGCCCGCGCAATGTACCAGGTTATGATCCAATCGCCGAAAAAGAGGTGTACCGCTGCCCCGAGGGCAAGGAACGGCCCGAAGGGGATAGCGTACCTGCCGCCCTTGCCAAAGGCGAGCATCAATATGACGCCTATGACAGCGCCAATGAAGGAGCCGAAAAGAAGCGTCACGATCACGCCCTTCCAGCCGAGGAAGGCGCCTATCATGGCAAGAAGCTTTACATCCCCTCCGCCCATGCCCTCATGGCCTGTAGCCATGTAATATCCCCAGGCCACCAGGAAGAGTATCCCGCCGCCGGCTATGGCGCCTATGAATGAGTTGAGGACCCCTGGGTAAGGGAGAAAAAACGAGGCCACAAGCCCAATTGCCACGCCCGGCAGGCTTATGACATCCGGTATTATCTTAAGGTCGAGGTCGATGAAGGTGATGACGATGAGGGCGCAAATAAATACGAAGTAGACGATGGCCTCAACGGAGAGCCCGAACCGTAAGACGGTAAAGAGGCCGAAAAGGCCGGTAGCGGCCTCGACGACAGGATACCTTAAAGAGAACGGCTCGCCGCATGAAGAGCACCTGCCGCGCAATATGATATAGCTTAGAACGGGGATATTAAAATAAAAGGGGATGCGCCTGGAGCAGTTCGGACAGCTTGAAGGAGGGGAAACGACCGAGAGCCCAAGGGGGACCCTGTATATGCAGACGTTGAGGAAACTGCCGATTATGGCCCCAAAAACGAAGGGCAGGATCAATATGAAGTCTTCGGACATTAAATGAAATCACCCGGCATCAGGCGGGCCCGCCGTAATAGCGCATGTCGCGCATCAAAGGCTCTCCGGAAGATAGTCCTTTCTCTTCTTCTCGACTATGGCGATGATATCGGCCGCCTGCCTTATCGCCTCGACCGATTCCTTCTGGGAGATGACCTCTGCGGGCACGCCCCCGGGGATGGCGTCAGGGAAACGGGATGTCTTGTAATACAGGTCCAGGCTCCTTCCGGAGCCGACAAAACCCCTGAACTCCTCCTCGTAGGTTATCGCCCTGTCGAGGAGGTCCACCACAGAACGGGTCTCCCTTACATCCTCCTTATTGAGGAAGAGAAAGGCCCTGAGCGCTTTCGCGGCAGCCTGCTGCGCCCAGAAGGTGGCCTGCGCGTGAAAGCCGCCCTGCTGGTTCCACTCGGCGCCCCTCAAGTCGTACTCAGCCTGCCTGAGCCATCTTTCAGACTCCTTTAGGAAAGGGTCCATAATTCCTCCTTAGGTCCTGTAAGCCGAGTTTATCTTGACGTATTCGTATGTAAGGTCAGAGGTCCAGACCCTTGAAGAGCGCTTACCGGCCCCGAGCGAGACCTTGACATAGAGCTCCCTCGTCTTCATGGCCCTCGCGGCCTCTTTTTCCTTGCCGGTATCGAGACCGCCTGAGGCCACCTTGACGCCGTTTATCGATATGGACGTCCTCTCCTCTTTCATCTTCGCCCCCGACCTGCCTATGGCCGCGATAATGCGCCCCCAGTTCGGGTCTCCGCCAAAGAAGGCGGTCTTGCAGAGCATCGACTCTGCCACTGTCCGCGCAGCAAGCCTTGCGTCCTCGTCGGTAGCGGCCCCCGCCACCTCTATCTCCACGAACCTTGTTGCCCCTTCGCCGTCCCTGACTATCATATGGGATAGCTCCACAGCCAAAGATGTAAGGAGGTCTGTGAAGGCGGCAAACTCCCTGGTGCCGTCCTTTATCTCATTGCCGTCCGAGCCGTTGGCGAATATCAGCACAGTATCGTTGGTCGAAGTGTCGTTGTCTACTATTATGCTGTTGAACGACCGGTCTACCGCGGCCTTCAATGCCCTGGAAAGGGCCGGGCTTTTGATATTCGCGTCGGTCATGAAGAATGCGAGCATGGTAGCCATGTTCGGGCATATCATGCCGGCGCCCTTGGCGATGCCGGCTACAGTGACCCCGGACCCGCCTATCTTCGCCTTGCCGACCGTCTTTTTGGGGAAGGCGTCTGTAGTCATCATCGCCTCGACAGCTGAATGAAGGCCGTCGTACCCGATCATCTTCGCGACCGTCGGCATCCCGGACTCTATCTTTTTGATGGGCAGAGGCACGCCTATCACCCCGGTCGAGGCCACCAGCATGCTGCCCTTCCTGAGCCCCAGGGCCTTCTCGGCTATGGCAGCCATGGCTTCGGAGTTCTTCAAGCCCTCCCTGCCGGTGCAGGCGTTGGCGTTGCCGCTGTTGACTATGATGCCGCTCGCGGTCCCCTTCCTTACCCTCTTCATGTCGAGAAGGACCGGGGCGGCCTTTACGCTATTGGTGGTAAATACACCCGCGACCCTGGCCGGGCTGTCGCTTACTATGACGGCGAGATCCTTCCTGCCGTTCTTTTTGATGCCGCAGGATACCCCGGCGGCCCTGAAGCCCGGCACCCTCAAGTCGAAGATCTTGCCGGACCTTAAAAAATCAGATGCCATCTCTTGTCTTTCCGTTCCCCGTGAATTTTATCTGACGGCTTTCATGCCGCAGCACCTCTTGTACTTAAGGCCGCTGCCGCAAGGGCAGAGGTCGTTCCTTCCGATCTTCTCGCCTGCCCTTGTGACTGGCTGCTCTTTTTCCGGCTCGTCTTCCTCGCCCCGTGAGTACCTGACCTTCTGTGGCGGCCGCCTGGCCGGCTCAGGCACGCTCTCAGCCGGAGCCTCTTCGTCATTTCTCTTTATCTGTACCTTGAAGAGCCTTTCACACACCTCGCTCCGGAGCCTGCCGATGAGGGCGGCGAATAGCTCAAAGCCCTCCTTCTTGTACTCCTGCAGGGGGTTTTTCTGTCCATAGCCCCTCAAGCCGATGCCGCCCTTCAGATGGTCCATGGAAAGGAGGTGGTCTTTCCAGATGGTGTCGAGCGTGTGGAGCATTATCACCTTCTCGAACTGAAGGAACGGCTCGTCTCCCACAAGGCCGACCTTCTCCTGGTACGACTTCCAGGCCTTCTCGGCTAACGCCTCGGCCAGGGCCTCGCGGCTGTTCACGCCTTGCATGTCCTCTGTTCCGAAGCTAACGCCGAACTGCGTCATCGCCGCGTCGTTTACGGCCTTGAGGTCCCAGTCCTCAGGGTGGCTCCTCTCGCTTATATGGGTGGAGACTATCTCCCTGGATGCCTCTTCGGAGAACTCCTTCACCATATCGCGAAGGCCCGCCTGGGAGAGTATCTGCTTCCTGTACCCGTAGACGACCGACCTCTGCTGGTTCATCACGTCGTCATACTCAAGCAGGTGCTTCCTTATCTCGAAGTTATGCCCTTCGACCTTCTTCTGCGCGTTCTCAATGGCCCTGGATACCAGGCCGTGCTCGATGGGCACGTCCTCTTCCATGCCGATCCTTTCCATGACGGAGGCTATCCTGTCGGAGCCGAATATACGAAGGAGGTCGTCCTCGAGCGAGAGATAGAACCTGGAAATACCAGGGTCGCCCTGACGTCCCGCGCGGCCACGGAGCTGGTTGTCTATTCGCCTGGACTCGTGCCGTTCGGTGCCGAGGATATATAGTCCGCCGAGGGCGAGGACCTTTTGCTTTTCCTCCTCGCAGAGCACCCTGGCCTTCTCAAGGGCCGTGTGATAGGGCTCGCTCGAATCGTCCTTGCCGGCTCTCGCCGCGGCGAGGTACTCGGGGTTTCCTCCGAGCAGTATGTCGGTTCCCCTTCCCGCCATGTTGGTGGAGATGGTCACCGCCCGGAGCCTTCCCGCCTGCGCGACTATCTCGGCCTCGCGCTCATGCTGTTTGGCGTTAAGGACATGGTGCGGGACATTGTGCGTGGAGAGCATCTTGGAGAGGCGCTCCGAGTCGTCGATAGAGATGGTGCCGACGAGCACCGGCCTGCCCAGCCTGTGGCACTCTTCTATGTCCTTTATTACGGCCTTGAACTTCTCTTTCTTTGTCTTGTAGACGAGGTCGGTGTTGTCGGCCCTCGCCAGCGGCTTGTTCGTGGGGATGACCATGACGTCGAGGCTGTAGATATTTCGGAACTCGGCGGCCTCGGTATCGGCGGTGCCGGTCATGCCCGCGAGCTTCTCGTACATCCTGAAGTAGTTCTGGAAGGTCACTGTCGCAAGCGTCTGGTTCTCGTTCTCTATCTTGACCTTCTCCTTGGCCTCTACAGCCTGGTGAAGCCCGTCGCTCCAGCGCCTGCCCGGCATGAGGCGGCCCGTGAACTCGTCCACTATGATGACCTGGCCGTCCTTGACCACGTATTCTACGTCCCTGTGGAAGAGGGCGTGCGCCCTCAGGGCCTGGTTGACGTGATGGAGCGTTTCTATGTTGGCCGGGTCGTAGAGGTTGTCGATCTTAAGAAGCTCCTCGACCTTGTCTACACCCTCGTCCGTAAGCAGCACCTGCTTGGCCTTCTCGTCCACGGTGAAGTGGTCGTCTTTCCTGAGGCCAGGCATTATGCGGTCTATGGTGTAATATTTGTCGGTCGAGTCCTCCGTGGGCCCCGATATGATAAGCGGGGTCCTTGCCTCGTCTATGAGGATGGAGTCGACCTCGTCCACTATGGCGAAGTGGTGCTCCCTCTGGACGTACTCCTCGAGGGAGAACTTCATGTTGTCTCTGAGGTAATCGAAGCCGTACTCGTTATTGGTGCCGTAGGTTATATCGGCGTTGTAGGCCTCTTTCCTGCTGATGGGGCGGAAGTGTATGAAGCTGCCGGAACCTTCCGTGTAGGATGGGTCGTAAAGAAAGCTCGCCTCGTGCTGGATGACGCTCAGGGTAAGGCCCAGGGCGTGGTAGACCGCGCCCATCCAATGGCCGTCCCTTCTCGCCAGGTAATCGTTTACGGTGACAAGATGGGCGCCCTTGCCTGTGAGGGCGTTTAGGTAAAGCGGGAGGGTGGCGACAAGCGTTTTGCCCTCGCCGGTCTTCATCTCGGAGATCGTGCCCGCGTTAAGGACGTATCCACCTATGAGCTGGACGTCGAAGTGGCGCATCTTAAGGCGCCTCCAGGCGACCTCCCTTGCGGCGGCGAAGGCCCTTGGCAGTATGTCGTCGAGCGTTTTGCCCCCGGCAAGCTCCTCTTTGAGCTTAAGCGTAAGCCCCAGAAAGTCCTCGTCAGAGAGGGCCTTCATCTGGGGCTCAAAAGAGTTTATCTCTTCTACTACCGGCATTATCCGCTTTACTTCGCGGTCGTTCTTTGAGCCGAAGACCTTTTTAAGCAGGCTATTTATCATATTCGACTGTCTCGAAAAAGAAGTCCTTTCATGGGGTTTATAGGCCCGATGGCGCAACTATGCCATGGATTGCAAACTTTTATATTAGCACAATTATACAGATATTTCCATGCCGGGCAAAGCTTTTTAAAAACCTGCCGCTGTTTAAACTTTTTGATAGTCGCCGAAGAACTCAAACACACATTCAGGATTCAAATGAGGTCAAGACGCAAGGAGTCGAACATGCCCGCGAGCAATCCTCGCAGTTTACCGCGAGGTCAAGCGAGCGAAATGCAATGGTTGTCTTTTCCATTACATATAGAAGATTCCATGGGTCTTCCGCGGGGAATCTTCAAAAATGAGGAATGCGGCGTACTTGGATGGTTCGCCGCTCTTGCCGCTTTGAAGACGACACAGCAGATCGGCCTTTTTCAGCAACCTGACAAAATAAAAAGGGCCCCTCGGAACTTTCCGGGGGGCCCGGTCCATCTTTTGGGAATCAGGGCTTCTCAGTCAAGTATGTATCTTTCAGGGTCTACGTTCAGTCCGTTCACAGAGACCGCATAATGGACGTGCGGCCCTGTAGAGCGCCCTGTGTTGCCCATGGCAGCGATCTTCTCACCCCTTTTCGTCCTCTGCCCCACCCTCACGAAGGTCTCGGAAAGATGTCCATAGACCGTCTTTATGCCGTAGCCGTGGGATATCTCCACGAACTTGCCGAGGCTCGTATCCCTGCCAACCTTTACAACTATCCCGTCTGCTGAGGCAGAGACCGGCGTGCCTACGCGGTTCGCGATGTCCATCCCGGAATGCTGCTGCGGCCTTCCGGTAAACGGGGATATCCTGCTCCCGAAGTCCGAGGTCACCCAGCCCTTCGCGGGCCATATCGAGGGCGTGGAGGCGAGCATCACGGATTTGTTTACCAGGTATTCGCTAAGGGCCTCGAAGCTCGACTCCTGGGTCGTGGCCTGGTGCTCGAGGTTCACAAGGTCGCTCTTCATCTTCTCCACAAGCTCGTCGACCTTGGCGCCTGGGGTGGCAAGGGCCTCCTCGTCCACGACCGAATCACCGCCCATGCCGAGCACCTGCTCATGCCCGCCTGCGGGCTTGGGGTCCTTTTCTATGTTGGATATGATCCTCAGCTTCTTGTCGAAAAGATTGAGCTTGGCGATCTGTCCTTCAAGCTCCTTTATCTTCGAGGCGAAGCCCTGCAACGCAAGCTGGTCGCTGCCGGCCAGAGATGAATGGCCCATCTTCATGCGGGCGTAATCGAAGATTATGAAACCGAATACCAGCGCGAATACTACCGAGACCGCGCCAGCGATCTTAAGGATCTTGAATGGGACCTTGAGCTGCCTCGGTTTTGAAACGTCGTTCGTAAGGACAAAAAGGGTAAGAAATCGCTTATCCAAAATGAAGTCCCTCCCTTCAGAGATTCTGCTTGAGCTGTAACGCGTATCGGCCGCGTCCGGGCCTTTTTGCTTGCCTGCCCCTTCGACGCTTCGGCCATCACAGGCCGTTCATGGTGAGACTTCTTGACGCTGGGTTTTTCGCCGTCCCATATTATCGGAGCGGCAGGGGAAAACTTGAAAAAAAGGTCGTTCTTTCGGGAGAACAGCCTGCGACAGGCTTTTTTCTGGGTTCTGATTGATTAGCATACCAATCGGCCCCATGTCAAGTTAATTAGCCAGCCGTCGCGACCATGGCAGGAGTATATTGCATGGGTGTGTTTAAGACAGTGACAGGAGTCACTCGGAGAGATAAAGCAGTATCCTGTTCTTCTCTATCTTGATGTAACCTTCCTGGGTCATCTTCTTCAAAGCCCTGCTCACGACCTCCCTGGAAGAGCCTATCATGGCCGCCAATTCCTCATGTGTCGGGCGCTCTATGGCGATGACCTTCTCTTTAGAGCCCTCATCCGCCCTGGCCATGCCGATGAGGGTATGGGCGATGCGCCCGCATACATCGAGGAGCGCGAGCCCCCCGATCTTCCGGGTAGCCTCCCTGAGCCTTCCGGTAAGATAGGCGAAAAACCTCATGTATACCTTGTGGTGCCTTGAAAGGTACTCCAGAAAGGCCGTCTTGCTCACGACCAGGCACTGAAGTGCAGAAACGGCCTCTACGTTGGCCGACCTCGGCTTGTCGTCCATGATGGACATCTCGCCGAACATGTCCCCTTCGTTAAGGACCGCCAGCACAATCTCCCGCCCTTCCTCCCCGTAAAGCGTCACCTTTACCCTGCCTGAGAGGATGAAGTAAACGGCGTCCCCGGCCTCGCCCTCGGTGATTATATGAATGCCGTCTGGCCAGGACCTGACCTCCGCCCTCGCGATGATGTCCTTGAGGTAGAAATCGTCAAGCCCGTTGAAGAGGGGGTTTTTGGCAAGCCCCTCCTCTATCTTCATGGTATCTTCCTTTGCAGTCTCCTTCATGTTCCGCTCGCCTCGATTTCATTGACGAGGAGGCTCGGCGCCCCAATAGACCCGATGAACCTCAGGTCTGCCCCGCACTCAGCCACCCCGGAGAAAAGCCCGAGCAGGTTCCCGGCGATCGCCATGCCCCTTACCGGGTAGGCTATCTCGCCCGCTTCCACCCTGAAGCCCGCGGCCCCGAGTGAGAAGTCACCGCTCACTGTATTTATTGTATGTACGCCCAGGAGCTCGGTTATAAATAGCCCGCTTCCAAGCTCCTTAAGCAGTTCGTCGAACCCCTTTGCGCCCTTGTCGATATAGAGGTTCGTTATGCCTACGCCCGGGGTAGACTTGAACCCGCCCCTCGAGGCGTTCCCGGTGGATTCGCCACCGGCCCTTGCCGACCAGTAGCTGTCGTACAGATAGCCCTGGCAGACGCCTCCGAGCACAAGCGGCGTCCTCCTCGATGCCGTGCCCTCGGCGTCGTAGGAAGAGGTCGCCCAGCCGGCCTTCATTATACCATCATCCCGGATATTAAGCACCGGGGACGCGATCTTCACGCCTTTCTTGCCGATGAGCATCGACTTGCCCTTCAAGACGTTGTCGCCAAGGAAAGAGCCCGCGAGCGCCTCAAGTAGTTCGCAGGCGACTATATTCTCGATGAGCGCCCCGCACTTGACTGTTTTAATGGTCCTCGCCCCAAGCTGCCTGACCGCGTTCCCGGCGGCCTTCCTGCCGATTGCCGCGCTCTCTACGGACCCCCTTCTGTGGCCCATGCCAATCTCCCAGCCCATCTGGGACTCCCCGTCCGATTCAGCTACGGCAGTGACGCTTCCGCTATAGTATGTGGCGGAGTGGACGATATCCACACCGTTGGAGTTTACGACCCTGTCAGCGGCGAGTGATTCAGAATAAGAGGCCTTCCTGACCCTCTTGACCCTGGGGTCGAACGACCGGGCCGCCGCCTCTATCTCTATGGCGGCGTTTATCATCTTCTCCTCAGCCACAGTGCCGAAGGACTTATCGAATATATCGAGGCTGCCTTCAGGTATGCCCTGCTGCGGGCCCGGAAGGCCCAGAAACTCATCTACCGCCGCTTCCCTGCTCCCGGCTATTGCCTTATCCACAAGCTCGGCGAGGGCATCTGCCGCAAGGACGCTCGAGTAGGCGAAGCCGAGCCTTTTACCCTTAACCGTCCGGAGGCCCACCCCCGCGCTCGAGCGCGCCTTCAGTGAATCTACCGCGCCGTCCTTTGCCTCGGCACCGAAGCCTTTCTGCATGGAAAAATATATCTCGTACGAATCGGCCTTGCCGGCAAGAAGCTTCCTAAGCCTCTGTACCGCCTCGTCCGCGCCAGCGCGCTCAAATAGCCCTTTCATGCCGCCCCCCTTTCGATTGCCCCGCTCCTGAAAATTCTATTATAACGGCGTTCTCGTCGCAGTTGGGGAACTTGACGCATTTTATGCAGTCGCCCCAGATCTTGTGCGGCAGGACTTCCTTGCTTATTACCTTGAAGTTGAGCTTCTTGAAAAAACCCGGCTTGTACGTAAGGGCAAAGACCCTTTTCAACCCGATGGATACGGCCTCTTCGAGGCATGCTGTCACGAGCTCTGTCCCTATGCCCCGCCCGGTGTGCCCGCTCCTTACCGCGAGCGACCTCACCTCGCCCATCTCAGGGGAGCAGATGTGCATGGCGCAGGTCCCGACTATCTTCCCGTTATCCTCGTATACAAAAAAGTCCCTCAACGTGTCGCAGATATCAGAGGCTGACCTGTGAAGCATCTCGCCTCTTTTTGCAAACGCCTCCACTATTTCATGGATCGCCTGAACATCCGTCAGATGTGCCTTCCTTACCAACTCTACCCTTTGCCCTCCTGGGCGCCCTGCTTTTTTAACGGCGCTTTCTTTCTTGAGAGGCTTCCAGCCGCCTCTATAAGTTCGCTGGCGTGCTTCCTTGTAGTCTCCGTGACCTTAAGCCCTCCGAGCATCGCCGATATACGCTCTACCCTTTCTTCTCCGGTTACCTCGGCGACCCTGGTGACCGTCCTGCCGCCAGCCGGTTCCTTAGAGACCGAATAATGGCTGTCGGCGAAAGCGGCGACCTGCGGCAGGTGGGTTATGCAGAGCACCTGGTTCGTCTTCGAGACCTCCTTGAGCTTGAGGCCCACGGCCTGCGCGATGGCCCCGCTTACGCCGGTGTCTATCTCGTCGAATATCATGGTCGGGACCCTGCCCGAGGCTATGACGCTTTTCATGGCGAGCATGACCCTCGAAAGCTCCCCGCCTGAGGCTATGCGGGCCAGAGGCTTCAAGCCCTCGCCCTTGTTCGTGGCTATAAGGAAGCTTACCCTGTCAGAGCCCTTCTCCGTGAGCCTTACGCCGTGCTCCGGAGTCGATTCAGCCTCTATCGCGACCTCGAAGGCCGCCCCCTTCATACCGAGGGCGGCAAGCTCGCCAGCGATCTTTGCCTCAAGCTCTCCGGTGGCCTTCTTTCGCGCCTCGCTTAAAGAGGCGGCAGCCCCGGAGGCCTTCTCTGCCGCGCCCTTGAGCCTGGCGGTAAGCTCGCCCAACTTGAAATCGAGCCCCTCGGCAAGCCGAAGCTCATCTTCCATCGCTTCCTTTTTGGCGAGTATATCCTCTACGCCGCACCCGTACTTCTTCTTGAGCCTGCCTATGAGGTCAAGCCTGTCGTCAGCATCTTCCAGCGCGGCAGGGTCTGACTCGATCGACGACGCATAATCCCGGAGAAAGCCGCCGGCGTCCTCCAGCTCAAAAAGGCTCGCCTCTATCCTCCCGGCCACCTCTTTAAGCCTCGTGTCTATGGCGGAGAGGTCTTTAAGGGACCTTGCGATAGAGCCGAGTTTTTCGGTTATGGACCCGGCCTCGGAGTATATGGCCGCCTGAGCCTGTTCAGCAACGGACTTAAGCTTCCCGGCGCTCTGGAGCCTCTCCTTATCTCTTTTAAGCTCGTCTTCCTCGCCGGGCCTCAAGTTGGCGGCAGCAAGCTCGTTTATCTGAAACGAGAGAAAATCTTTCTTCTCGCCAGCCCCCTTCGCGGCATGGACGAGGGTGTCGAGCTCTTTTTTTGCAGCCCCGTACTCCCTGTAAGCGGCAGCCATCTGCGAGCGCATCTTCTGGAAGCCGCCGAAGGCGTCAAGCACCTCAACGTGCTCCTCAGGCCGGGTAAGGGAGGTATGCTCGCTCTGCCCGTATATGTCTATGAGCCTGCGGCCAATCTCTGTAAGGGTTACAAGGGTCGCGAGGCTGCCATTTATGTATATCCTGTTCCTCCCTGCCCTCTGTACGACCCTTTTTATGATAAGCTCGGGCGCCGCCTCTATTCCGGCCTCGGCCAGGAAGGAGTCGATGCCCCTGCCTTTCAACGCGGATATATCAAACAGGGCCTCGACCTGCGCCTCTTCACGCCCCTCCCTTATAAGGTCGTTAGATGCCCTGTCGCCCAATATGAGGGCCAGGGCGTCAAGGATAATGCTTTTACCGGCGCCGGTCTCACCCGTAAATATATTGAGGCCCGGCCCGAAGTGAATAGCCAGAGACTCGATTATCGCGAAGTCCTTTATGCGCAGCTCTAAAAGCATATACAGTTTTTACCGCAAGGCGCTCAATTCCTTACCGCCTTTACCTCCCACATGAGCCTCTCCCTCAATATATCGAAATAGCTCTTGCCCTCGTATTTTATCAGATAAACGCTCACCTCCGCCCTCTTTACCTTGATGACGTCGCCTCTTACGAGCGGTATATTGACCTGGCCGTCGAGGATGAGCTCGCTATTCTCCTGCTCAGGGGCGACCGTTATGTCCACGGTCATCCAGTCAGGTATGACTACCGGCCTGTTGGTAAGGTTAAAGGGGCAGATAGGCGCGACGATTATGGAGTGTATGGTCGGGTAGAGTATCGGGCCGTTCGCGGAGAGCGAATAGGCCGTAGAGCCTGTGGGTGTGGCTATGATGAGGCCGTCGGCCCTGTATGTATTGACGTACTCTTTGTTGATGCGTGTTTCCAGCCTCACAAGCCTTGCGCTCGCGCCCTTGATGACCGCGTCGTTCAGGACGTTATTGACGGCAAGGCTCTCCCCGCCCCTTGTGTGCTCGACCTGGAGGAGCATGCGCTCTTCCTTTACGAAGTCGCCTTTGCTTATCTTTTCCAGTAACGGAAAGACCTCTTTCACCGTTATGGCCGTGAGGAAGCCAAGGCTTCCGAGGTTTACCCCGAGTATGGGTATGTCCCTGCCGTTCAAGAGCCTGGCGGCGTGGAGCATGGTCCCGTCCCCGCCGAGGACTACCATGATATCTATATTTTCAGGAATATCCTTTATCTTCGTGGGCTGGGCGTTCTTTATCATCAGGGCAAGGCCGTCATCGGTTATGACCTTGCCTCCCCTTTCGGCGGCCCAGTCGGCTATGCTGCCGGCGAGCCTTACCGCCTCGGGGTTACTGACCTTTACTATGAGGCCTATCCTCTTCAAAAAACCTCCGGGGAATTATGATTTGCGCTTCACCTCTGCGGCTCTATGATGACCTTTATCGATTCCCTGGCCTCTGCCGCGAGCCTGAAGCCGTCGGGGGCTTCCGCAAGGCCGAGCCTGTGGGTTATCATGTCGCTTACATCCACCCTTTTGGCGGCTATGAGCCCGAGCGCGACCTCGGTGTCATACGGCGGAGAGGCGTAGGAATTGATTATCGTTATGTTGTCCCTCCAGAGATCGAAAAGGGGGAGCGGATAGGTGCCACCCGGCTCCTTGGGGGCAAAAAAGATGACGGTGCCGCCACGGTCAACGCTTCCGAGCCCCTGCGTTATGGCGGGATCGCTCGCCGCGCAGATTATGACGAGATCGGCAAGTGTGCCGAGCGCCCCCCTTACCGCCCCTGGCACGTCCGCATCAGCCCGTAAGGCGAGGTCGGCCCCTGCGCCCCTTGCGGCCTTGAGCCTGAAATCGTTTATGTCGGTCGATATTATCTTACCCGCGCCGAGGGCCTTCGCGAGCTTTATATGAAGAAGGCCCGACATGCCGCTCCCTATTACGAGCACGTTCATGCCGGGGGTAAACCTCGCCATCCTGAACGCCCGCACCACGCATCCCAGTGGTTCTGCGAACGTGCCCTCGCCGAAACTCACCGAGTCTGGCAGGATGAATGTGCCCCTGTCCAGGTTTATCGCCGGGACCCTCACGAACTCGCAGAAGCCGCCCGGGTCGAAGTTTGTAGAACGTAAAGTATCGCAGACCGAATGGTTCCCGGCAAGGCAGTACCTGCAGCTGTTGCATGGCACATGGTGCGCTACCGTCACCCTGTCACCTGCCTTGAACCTTTCTACCCCCGCGCCTGTCTCTACTATCGTGCCTGCTATCTCGTGGCCGAGGACCAGCGGGGCCTTCTTTATCCTGTACCACTCCATGACGTCGCTTCCGCAGATGCCGCTCGCCTCTATCCTGACGAGCGCCTCCCCGGCAAGCACCGTTGGCACGGGCCTCTCTTCGATCCTTACGTCCCTGTTATTGTAGTAAACAGCCGCCCTCAAAAAAACGCCCTCCTCAGGACTGCTTCGCGTAGGCGGGCTTTTTTTCGTTGGCTAGCGTATTGAAAAGGTCCCATGCCTTGGAAGGAGTCAGGTCCCTGTGGACTATCTCCCTCACGGTCTTTATCATCGGCACCGGGTGCTCTGACTGGAAGATGTTCCTCCCCATGTCAACCCCGGCGGCGCCCCTTGTGATCGCGTTATACGCGAGGTCGATGGCCTCCCTCTCCGGGATCTTCTTGCCCCCGGCTATTACTACGGGCACCGGACAGGAGCTTACGACCTTCTCGAAATCGTCGCAGTAGTAGGTCTTGACTATGTGCGCCCCGAGCTCGGCTGCTATCCTGCAGGCCAGCCCCAGGTATCTCGCGTCCCTGGTCATCTCCTTGCCGACGGCAGTGACCGCGAGCACCGGCACCCCGTATTCCTCGGCCTCGTTTATGAGGTCGGCGAGGGCAAGGAGCGTCTTTCTTTCAAGCTCGGAGCCGACAAATATGGAGAGCGCCACGCCAGAGACGTTCATCCTGAGCGCGTCCCTCATGGAAACCGTCGTGCCCTCGTCAGCGAGGTTCCCGAGTATGCTCGCGCCCCCGGAGACCCTTAACATTATCGGCACGTTAACGTCGGCTGTCACGCAGTTCCTCAGCACTCCCCTGGTGAGCATCAGGCAGTCGGCGTGCTCTACGAGTGGGGCTATTGTCTTGGCAGGCTCCTCAAGGCCGCTTGTAGGCCCGAGAAAATAGCCGTGGTCAACGGCAAGCATCACTGTCCTTCCGGTCTCCGGGCGTATTATCCTCATGAGACGGTTTTTCATACCCCAATCCATATCTGCCCTCCTCAAAAAAAGGATTTTATCGAACGTTTACGGCAACCCCAAAAACCTTTTTAAAACAAGTAGTTCTGGAAATCTATCAGAAGGTTTTCAAAAAGTCAGCATAACAAGCAACTTCGTCTGCGTCAACTGAATTTAGGCTGCCTTTAAAAATTGCTATCTTCCCTGTTCTGCCTTCGACCTGCACTCCTCAGAGCAGTAATATGACCTCTTTCCGCCAGCATCCGACATTATGGCCGCGCTCACAGGCACATAGCTTCCGCATATCTGGTCGAGGACCATCTCCTCGCTCTCCCTATGAACGGTAGATACGGTCGTCCTCTCCGTCCCTGGCTGCCCTGGCATATTTACCCGAGCGCTTTTAGCCTCCAGGCTTTTCTTCAACGCCCTTACAAGGAAAAAGACGACCAGTAATATCAGTACGCTTTTCAACCCTCTATCCTCCGCAGCCCCTTGCCCCCGAGCTTATCCGCCAGGGCTCGCACCGTCAACTTAAATACCGGGTGGACGAACTCTGGCGCTATCTCAGCCAAAGGCGTCATCACAAAGGCCCGCTCATGGGCGTCCGGGTGCGGCACCACAAGCCCCTCACCCTCCAGGAGACGCTCCCCGTAAAATACGATATCCAGGTCTATTAAACGCGGCCCCCAGCGCTCTGACGGCCTTCTGCCCATCCTGGACTCTATACCCTTAAGGAATAGAAGAAGCTCTTTTGGAGAAAGATTGGTACGCGCCTCGACGACAGCGTTCACGAACATGGGCTGGTCTGCCACACCCCATGGCTCGGACTCGTACAGGGAGCTTGCCTTGACGACCTTAAGCCCCCCGTCCGCTTCAGCGATCCGAAGCGCCTCGCGGACGTTAGCTGCCCTGTCCCCAAGGTTGGTGCCTATGGCTATGAATATCCTCTCTTCCATAAATAAAAAAGGCCTGAACCGCTCTTCGCGTATTCAGGCCCGGTAAGCCTCTATACCCGTTTAAGCGGGTGAAATTATTTAAGAGGAACTTTCTACAGAAAGGTTCCCCCGGAAGGGGGCTTCAGCGGCTAAAAGACCAATTCCAGGCCTTTGAGCCTTTTTTTCATCTCTTCTATTACCCTGTACTCGTCATCCTTGTTCTTGGCGATGAAGGTCGCGGAGAACCTCAAGTACTGGCCCACGTCGTCCCATGGCACGGTCGAGATATGCGCCTCTTTTATGAGGTACTCGGAGACGTCCTCTGCCGATGAAAAGGCGGTATTCGTCTTCTTGGCCATCTTCGGCGCGCCAACGTACAGGTAGAAGGAGCCCTTTGGCATTACGGCAGAGAAGCCGCATGAGCTTAAGGCGTCGACCATGAGCTTGAGCCTTCTTTTGTACTTGTCCGATATCTTCTCGGTTATCTCCGGGTGGTCGAGTGCGTAGATACCGGCCTTCTGTATCGCTATGAACTGGCCGGAGTCATAGTTGTCCTTTACGTGCCCGTAAGCCGCCACGACCTTTTCATTGCCTGCGACAAAGGCGAGCCTCCAGCCTGTCATGTTGAAGGCCTTTGAGAAGGAGTGTATCTCCACGCCCACGTCCTTTGCCCCTTCGACCGAAAGGAAGCTCAGGGGCTTGGAATCGAACGAGAGGGCTGCGTACGCGGCGTCGTGCACCACGATGATCCTGTGCTGCTTTGCGAACTCGACTACCCTGGCGAAGAACTCCGGGGTTGCGGCCGCCCCGGTGGGGTTGTTGGGGTAGTTGAGGTAAAGGAGCTTTACACCCTTAAGGTCGGCCTCCGACAGGGCGCCAAGGTCGGGCAGATAGCCGTTCTCCTCTTTAAGAGGGAGCTTTGTTACCTTGCCGCCGTTCCACTCGGTGTGTGTCGCGAGTATCGGGTAGCCGGGAACGGTCATGAGCACGCCGTCGCCCGTGTTTATGAAGGCGTCCGGCAGCATGGCGAGCGCGGGCTTGGAGCCAATCGAATGGATTATCTCCTTTACCGGGTCTATGCCCGCGACACCGTATACCTTCTCAAGGTACCTCGCGGCGGCCTCTTTAAGCTCGGCTATGCCGTTATCCGAGTACCCCCTGTTCTCCGGCTTGGCGCACTCGAGCTTCAGCGCCTCGACGACAGGCGGGAATGCCATCTCATCCGGCTCTCCAACGCCAAAATCAAGAAGCTCGGTATTGGGGCTATTTTTCCTGGCCTCGGCCTTTGCCCTCTTTATCTTCTCGAATTTGTAGGTCTTCTGGCTCTTTCCAAAGAGCTTGCCGCCTATGCGCTCCGCGAAAAGTCCCTGTATAAAATCCTCAGACATCTTTACTTGCATCCTCCTTGCTCCTGACTGAACAGAATTCGTATATTAAAACAAAACGCCGTCCGGCGCAAGGCTCAAGAATCTGACCAGACCTTCCTGAAGGCCTTTCCCTCTGAAATTACGTTCCTCAGGGTGCCTATACCATCTATTTTTACCTCTACCACGTCCCCCGGCCTCATCTTCCCCACCCCTGAAGGGGTCCCGGTAGTTATGACATCCCCCGGAAGGAGCGTCATGACGTGGGAGACGAAGCTTACCAGCTCATAGACATTGAATATCATGTCCTTTGTGGAGGTATTCTGCCTCAGTTCGCCGTTAAGATAGGTCTGTATGGTAAGGTCCAGCGGGTCTATGTCTGTAGAAACGCACGGCCCCATGGGGGCGAATGTATCGAAGCCCTTTGCCCTCGTGTACTGAATATCCTTGCCCTGGAGGTCCCTGGCGGTCACGTCATTCACGCAGGTGTAACCGAGGATATAATCTCTGGCGTCCCTGGACGAGACCTCTTTCGCGACTTTTCCGATGACGACCCCAAGCTCGCCCTCGTAGTCTACCCTGTGCGACATGTGGACAGGGTAGATGACCTTATCCTCATGGCCGATGACCGCGGTAGAGGGCTTCATGAAGATCATCGGCTCTTCAGGCAGGGGTTTGCCGAACTCCGCGGCATGGGCCTTGTAGTTTAGCCCTATGGCGATTATCTTCGAAGGCGCGACAGGGGCAATGAGTTTTACATCCTTGAGGTCCATCTGCCTGATCTTGTTTACAGACCCGCTTAAACCCGCTGAAACAGGGTCTTTGTCGATCTCAAATAAAGAGTCGCCCTCGATAACGCCAAACCCGATCCTTTCAGATGCCTGGAACCTGCAAAGCTTCAACGCCTCGCTCCTTTGGAGGATATTGCCGCGGCCTTGGCTACACGGGCCGCCTTAACCGTTTTTTTGGCCTTTTTCGCCTGTTTAGGGCTTACAGCGGCCCTGTCGACCATCGACTTTATCTTGAGCCTCAAGGCGTTTATCTTGATGAACCCTTCGGCGTCCTTCTGGTTATAGACGGTGTCCTCCTCGAAGGTAGCGAAGTCGGGGTGATAGAGCGACCTCTCCGCCTTCCTGCCGACCACTATGGCATTACCCTTGTACAGCTTCATCCTCGCTACCCCTGTAACCCCTGAAGTCGCTTCATCTATAAGAGACTGCAGGGCCTTCCTCTCCGGCGAGAACCAATAGCCGTTATAGACCAAAGAGGCGTACTTCTGCGAAAGGCTGTCGCGAAGGTGCAGCAGTTCCCTGTCCATGGCGACAGATTCTACCGCTCTTCTCGCGCCGTGGAGTATCGTGCCGCCGGGGGTCTCGTAGACGCCCCTGGACTTCATGCCCACGTAGCGGTTCTCGACCATGTCCATCCTGCCGACGCCATTCGCCCCGCCCATCTCGTTTAAAAGCGCAAGGAGGCGCGCTGGCGAGAGCTTTTTGGCGTTGACGGATACAGGGTTGCCGTTCTGGAAGCCTATCTCGACGTAGGTAGCCCTGCCGGGCGCCTTCTCAGGCGAAACGCTTAAAGTATACATGTTCTCCGGAGGCTCTGCCCATGGGTCTTCGAGTATGCCGCCCTCAAAGCTTATATGGAAGAGGTTCCTGTCAGAGCTGTACGGCTTCTTCTTGGTGACAGGGACAGGGATGCCGTGCTTCCTGGCGTAGGCGATGAGGTCGGCCCTGCCCTTCATATCCCACTCCCTCCACGGGGCGACGACCTTGATATGAGGGTTCATCGAATAATAAGTCAGCTCGAACCTGACCTGGTCGTTGCCCTTGCCGGTAGCGCCGTGTGAGACCGCGTCGGCCTTCTCCTTTGCCGCTATCTCCATCTGCACCTTGGCTATAAGGGGCCTCGCTATAGATGTGCCGAGCAAGTAGGTCCCCTCATAGACAGATGATGCCCTGAGCATCGGGAATACGAAGTCGGATACGAACTCCTCGCGGAGGTCTTTTATATGGACCTTCTTCGCTCCAGTGGCAAAGGCCTTTTTCCTTATGCCGTCTATCTCGACCTCTCCCTGTCCGATATCGGCGGAGAAGGCGATGACCTCGCACCCATAGGTTTCGATGAGCCATTTCATTATGACCGAGGTATCAAGCCCCCCGGAATAGGCGAGAACTACCCTTTTTACACCTTTTGCCATCTTCTTCTCCTTATTCACTTATCTCGCGCCCTCAACCAGAAGCCATTCGAGGATGGCCTTCTGGATGTGAAGCCTGTTCTCAGCCTGGTCCCAGACAGCGGAGTTAGGCCCTTCAAGGACCTCTTCGGTTATCTCTTCCTCCCTGTGCGCGGGGAGACAGTGCAATACCATGGCGTCCTTCTTCGCAACACCCAATACCTCTGAGTTTATCTGAAAGCCTTTAAATGCCTTCCTTCTCTTCTCGGCTTCTTCTTCCTGCCCCATGCTCGCCCAGACGTCGGTGTTGAGAACATCCGCGCCTTTGGCGGCCTCAAGGACGCTTTCAGTGAATCTTATCTTCGGGTTCAGAGCTACCGCCTTCTTGAATATCCCATCATCCGGCTGGTATCCCTTCGGGCAGGCAAGCGTAAGCTCGAAACCGAGCCTCATGGCAGCCTCTATCCATGAGTTTGCCATGTTGTTGCCGTCGCCTATCCAGCAGGCCTTTATGCCTTTATAGCCGCCCTTCTTCTCGACCACCGTGAGTATGTCGGCGAGCACCTGGCATGGATGGCTCAGATCAGTAAGGCCGTTTATGACAGGGATAGTCGAGTACCGCGCGAACTCCTCTATTACATCGTGGCCGAAGGTCCTTATGACTACGGCGTCGACGTACCTTGACATGACGCGCGCCGTGTCCTTAATAGGCTCCCCGCGCCCTATCTGCGAATCCCGTTGGCTAATGAATATGGCGTTGCCGCCAAGCTGGCACATCGCGGTCTCGAATGAGACGCGCGTCCGGGTAGAAGACTTCTCGAATATGAGGCCGAGCGTCCTGCCGCGCAGCGGATTGTGCGGTATCCCCTTCTTATGACGCGCCTTAAGGGTCGCGGCCATATCAAGGAGATGGTCTATGTCCTCTTTCTTGAGGTCGGATATGTTAAGGAGGTGCATTCTAATTCCTTTTCGTTTATTTCTCCCCTCCCTTGACGGGAGGGGACTGAGGGGAGGGTGACCTGGATATTTCCTCCCAGATAGATCTCAAAACATTCTCGGTATCTTTAAGGACCTCGTTATTCCAGAAACGGATAACCTTGAAGCCTCTGCTTGCAAGCCAGCGTTCTCTTTCCTTATCTTTTGAATTCGAGGCGTGCTGCCCGCCGTCTATTTCAATGACAAGCTTTCTCTCGAAACAGACAAGATCAACGATATAACTTCCAATCCGCGCCTGTCTTCTGAATTTCAGTCCATTAATCTGCTTAGACCTTAGATGCCTCCATAACATGGTTTCAGCATCTGTCGCTTTTTTTCTCAGATTCCTGGCGAGTGCGGTTAAAATTCCCTCTTTCACCCTCACCCCTGCCCTCTCCCGTCAAGGGAGAGGGTGTTTAGAACCCATTCCCAAGCTACAAAGCTTATTTCTCGCCCCTGCTTTTCCTCCCCTCCCTTGATGGGAGGGGACTGAGGGGAGGGTGGAATCTCCCTTAAACCTTTGCCTGCCCTCCAGCCTGAGCGAGCAACGGCTCCAGTATTCCGAGCATCTCGTCGACTTCCTTCTCGGTCACGATGAGGGCCGGGATGAAGCGGAGCACTTTATCGCCCACGCAGTTTATGAGAAGGCCCTTGGCAAGGCATTCCTTCACTATATCGCCGCCCTTTATGCCCTCGGCCAGTTCCATGCCTATTATGAGCCCCTTGCCCCTGACCTCTTTTATGAAGCCGTACTTGTCCTTGAGGCCATTTAACTTGCCGGTCAGATACGCACCCACCCTTTTGCAGTTATCGAGGACGCCATCGTTGATGGTAGTCCTTAAGGCCGCGATCCCAGCCGCCGTCGCCAGCGGGTTTCCTCCGAAGGTCGAGGCGTGGGTGCCTGGGACGAACGCAGACATGACATCATCTATAGCGAGCATCGCGCCTATGGCTACTCCGCCCGCAAGCCCCTTGGCAAGAGTCATGATATCGGGGGAGGCCCCATAGTTCTCATAGGCAAATAACGTCCCTGTGCGGCCAACGCCCACCTGCACCTCGTCGAATATGAGGAGCGCCCCAGCCCTTTTGCAGAGCTCTTTCAATTCCCTGAAGTAATTATCAGAGGGCACGTTCACCCCGCCCTCGCCCTGTATCGGCTCGACCATAATAGCGGCGGTCGTGTCATTTATGGCCCTCTTCGCGGCCTCTATGTCGTTAAATGGCACGTAAATGAACCTCTCAAGGAGGGGCTCGAAGCCTGCCTGATACTTCTTCTGCCCGGTCGCCGCGAGCGCCGCGAAGGTGCGGCCGTGGAAGGACTGCTCCATGGTGAGTATCTGGTGCCTCCTCTGCCCCTTGTCGCTAAAGTACTTTCTCGCGAGCTTCAGGGCCGCCTCGTTGGCCTCTGCCCCCGAGTTGCAGAAAAAGACCCTGTCAGCGAACGAATTCTCCGTGAGTATCTTCGCAAGCTCTGACTGTGTCTCTATGTGATAGAGGTTTGATACGTGTATGAGCTTCTCGGCCTGCGCCTTTATGGCCGCGACGACGTTCGGATGGCAATGGCCGAGGTTACAGACGGCGAGGCCTGATACGAAGTCGAGGTACTCTTTCCCGTCAGCGTCCCAGACCCTGGTGCCCTTGCCCCTGACGATTGATATCGGAAATCTGCCATAGGTATTGGCGACGTGCTTTGCGGTAAGGCCGATTATTTGAGCGTTCGACAACTTAGACCTCTCTTTTCTATTTCTTAAGCCCTATTGCAGTTCCGACACCAGCGTCGGTAAAGACCTCAAGAAGGACCGCGTGCTCGACCCTGCCATCGATTATATGGGCCCTCCCGACGCCGGAGGCGACAGCGTCCATGCAACACCGGAGCTTGGGTATCATGCCTCCTACCGCGACCTTCTTCGTGATTAGCGAACGGGCCTCTGAGAGCGTTAGCGCCGAGATGAGCTTCTTCTCCTTATCGAGTACACCCGCGACGTCTGTGAGGAGTATGAGCTTTTCGGCCTTAAGAGCGGCTGCGATCTTCCCTGCTACCGTGTCGGCGTTTATATTGAAGCTCTCGCCCTCCTCGTCACCGCCGACAGGGGCGATGACGGGGATAAAATCGCTCTCCTCGAGGACGCTTATGACGCTTGCATCTATCGACTCCACGTCACCCACAAAGCCCATCTCCTCGCCCTTTATCTTGAGCCTCTTGGCCTTGATCAACCCGCCGTCCTTGCCGCCGAGGCCCACGGCCTTTCCGCCGAAGTGGTTTATGAGGCCGACTATCTCTTTATTAATCTTGCCCATGAGGACCATCTCTACCACGTCCATGGTCTCGTCGTCGGTTACACGTATGCCCTTTACGAACCTCGATTCCTTGCCGAGCCTGGTGAGAAGTCCGCCTATCTGCGGCCCCCCGCCGTGGACTATAACGGGGTTTATCCCGACATACTTCATGAGGACGACGTCCCTGGCGAAACTCTTCTTGAGCCCCTCGTCGACCATCGCGTGGCCGCCGTACTTTATGACGATCGTCTTGTCGAAGAACTTCCGGATGTACGGGAGAGATTCGAATAGCGTCCTTATCTTCTCAATATTCTTCTGCACCGGCGCGCTCCATAAAAAAAATAACCGTGATGCCGGGGCAGAAACGTCCCGCCGTACCCCGCTATCACGGTCTAAAGTACTAAAGGATATACCTTGAAAGATCCTCGTCTTTTACTATGTCCGCAAGCCTCTTCCGGACGTACTCCATGTCGATCGTGACCTGCTTGTCCGCCATGTCCGGCGCGTCGAAGGATATCTCGTCGAAGACCCTCTCCATTACCGTATGGAGCCTGCGGGCGCCGATATTCTCCATCCTCTCGTTCACGATGGTGGCAATGGAAGCGATCTCGCGCACGCCGTCGTCCGTGTAAGTAACCTCCATGCCCTCGGTGGCAAGGAGGGCCTTATACTGCTTCAGGAGGGCGTTCTCAGGCTCGGTAAGTATCCTTATGAAGTCATCTTCTCCCAGCGGGCCCAGCTCGACCCTTATCGGGAACCTGCCCTGGAACTCCGGTATCAGATCAGACGGCTTCGCCACATGAAAAGCGCCTGAGGCTATGAAGAGTATATGGTCGGTCTTTACCATGCCGTACTTCGTGCTGACGGTAGAGCCCTCGACTATCGGCAGGAGGTCCCTCTGTACGCCTTCCCTGGATACGTCCGGGGTCTGTGCGGTCTGGCGTCCCGCGATCTTGTCTATCTCGTCTATGAAGACTATGCCCGACTGCTCTACTCTTTCGACCGCCTCTTTCTGCACCTTTTCCATGTCTATGAGGCGCTGGCTCTCTTCCAGTATAAGGAGGCTGTAAGCCTCCGGGACCTTGACCTTCCGACGCCTGGTCTTTTTGGGGAAGAGGTTCGAGAACATGTCCTTGAAGTTCATGTCCATCTCCTCCATGCCGCCGGAGGAGGTGAGTATCTCGATAGAAGGCATCTTCTGCTGCTCGCTCGTCTCTACCTCTATCTCCTTGTCGTCGAGCTTGCCTTCCCTGAAAAGGGCCCTGAGCTTATCACGGGTCGACTTCTGAAGCTCCCGTTCCTTGGCGATCCTCTCCTGGTCAGCCGCCTGATAGGGCGCGGATGTGACAGGCGGGAGAAGGAGATCGAGTACACGCTCTTCAGCGAGGTCCTTTGCTCTTACCCTGACCTTTACCCGCTCCTCGTCCTTTACCATCTTGACCGATAGCTCCGTAAGGTCGCGGATAATGCTCTCGACGTCGCGGCCCACGTAGCCGACTTCAGTGAATTTGCTGGCCTCCACCTTGATGAACGGCGCCTGCGCGAGCTTCGCGAGCCTCCTCGATATCTCGGTCTTGCCGACCCCCGTCGGCCCTATCATGATTATGTTCTTCGGGTATATCTCCTCGCGAAGCTCCGCCTCCACCTGCTGGCGCCTCCATCTGTTGCGAAGAGCTATGGCCACGGCCCTCTTGGCCTGCTTCTGTCCGATGATATACTTATCCAGCTCGGATACTATTTCCCTTGGCGTAAAGCTTTTCATAATGAAAGCTCTTCCACTGTTATATTGTTATTGGTGTATATGCATATCTCTGCGGCGGCCTTCAAGGCCTCTTCCGCTATGGTCCTGGCGTCTAAAGAGGTGTGCCTCACCAGCATCTTCGCCGCCGCCAGCGCGTACGCTCCGCCGGAGCCTATGGCAGCTATGCCCTCCTCCGGCTCTATGACGTCACCTGTCCCGGAGATGATAAAGGTATGCTCCCTGTCGGCCACGATAAGGAGCGCCTCCAGTTTACGGAGTATCCTGTCTGTGCGCCAGTCCTTGGCAAGCTCTATGACCGCCTTGGTGATATTGCCCCTGGTGCTTTCGAGCTTGCTCTCGAACTTGTCAAAGAGCGTCATGGCGTCGGCGGTAGACCCGGCGAACCCGGCTATCACCTTGCCTTCGAGCATGCGCCTCACCTTGACGGCCCCTTTTTTCATGACCGTGCTCCCGAGCGTGACCTGGCCGTCGCCGGCTATTGCCACCTTGCCGTTCTGCCTTATCGCTATTATCGTAGTGCCGTGAAAAGTCGTGCCTGACAACCGAGCCTCCTAACCTGTCTTTCTGGCCCTCGGGTGGGCCTTGTCATAGGCCTCCATGAGGGTAGACATACCGACCTTCGTATACCTCTGGGTGGTCGATAGTTTCGCATGCCCCAGCATCTCCTGGATCGCCCTCAAGTCGACCCCCGCGTCAAGGAGATGGGTGGCGAAAGAATGCCTCAGCGCGTGCGGGGTCGGGTCTTTTGAGATGCCGCTTTCAAGGACGTACCTTTTAACAAGCCTCTGGACCGTCCTCGGGGTGAGCCTCGCGCCGCCCTTTCCGGTGAAAAGCGCTCCTGCGGACGCCCCACTTACCAACAAGTATGCCTCAATAGAGGCCTTTGCGCTCGACCCGATATAGGCTATGCGCTCCTTGGAGCCTTTGCCAAGGACCCTTACAGTCCCTGATGAGAGGTCTACGTCCTTAAGATCAAGGCCCGTAAGCTCGCTTACCCTTATGCCGGACGAATAAAGGACCTCCAGTATGGCAAGGTCCCTTAACGCGGTCTTATTATCCTTTGAATTTGCCGGGGCCTCTACAAGGCAACTGGCCTCTTCGACCGTGAGAACTGCCGGGAGATACTTCTCTATCTTCGGGGTAGGCACGTTCTCAGCCGGGTTAGCCGCCGCCAGCCCCTTCCTTATCAGGAATCTGAAAAAAGACCTTATTGAAGACAGCTTCCTGGCAACAGTTACCTTCCTGCACCCCCGGTGGAGGCTGTAGACGTAAGAGGTCACCGCCCTCTCGTCGATACCGGAAACTTGAGGCTCCAGCCCGCCCTCCCCTGCAAGAAAGCGGTGAAACTGCGTTAAGTCCCTCAGATACCCCAGTCGGGTATGAGGGGATGAGTTCCTCTCAACGGCCAGATAGCTTACGAATTCGTCGATAAGCCGCCGTAGGCCCTGCGGTCCAGTCTCTGTATTCCCGGGCATCTCTTGTCCTGTCCGAGCCGCTTGAAAGTCTCAAGCGCCTCAGGGATGATCACGGCAGAAAGCCGTAAAACCAGACCGGGTTATCAAAAAATGCTTATAGCACCAAAACCTGAAAGCTGCAATCATTTTTGAAGCGTTACCGCGGAAGCCTCGCGGTTATTTTATTATATCCCCGATCCTCCCAAAGCGCACCCAACGGCTGTCCCTGTCCCAGGACCAGTATATGATGAGCGCCTTGCCCTTGATGTCCTCTATGGGCACCGGCCCCCAGTACCTCGAATCATAGCTCCTGTCCCGGTTGTCTCCCATGGCAAAGACCGCCCCATCCGGCACGGTGTACGGCCCGAACGAGACGCTTTTTTCAGCCTCCTCGCCGTATGCCCCGCCCTTGTTGACCCCGAAGCGCTCATCCCACCTCTCGCCGTTTATGTATATCTTCCTGTCGCGGAGCTCTACCCTGTCGCCCGGCAGGCCGACTACCCTCTTTATATAGTCCTTTGACCTGTCGCCGGGGAAACGGAAGACCACCACGTCTCCCCTTTCAACCCCGCCCCATGTCCGCGAGAGCCTGGTCTCGAAAAACGGCACAGTAGTGCCGAGTATCTTGATCATCGCGGGCTTTGGCACCTGCAGCCCGTAGGAGAGCTTGCTCACTATTATATGGTCGCCGACAAGGAGGGTATCCTCCATCGACCCGGATGGTATCTTGAAGGCCTGTATGAGAAAGGTCCTTATGATGAGCGCCAGTATAAGGGCTATTACTACGGCCTCGGCTATCTCCCTTGCATGCCCCTTTTTGCGCTTCTCCGCGGTCCCGGTCCGCTCTTTTTCCTTTTCAGCCATCTCTACTCCCATCAGCTCACCTTGAGAACGGCGAGGAAGGCCTCCTGCGGCAGTTCCACGCGGCCCACCTGCTTCATCCTCTTCTTTCCTTCCTTCTGCTTCTCGAGGAGCTTCCTTTTTCTTGATATGTCTCCGCCGTAGCACTTGGCGGTTACGTTCTTCCTCATGGCCTTGACCGTCTCTCTCGCTATCACCTTGTTCCCGATAGATGCCTGTATGGCTATCTCGAACATCTGCCTGGGGATGAGCTCCCTCATCTTCTCCGTCAGTTCCTTGCCCCTCTGATAAGACCTTTCTCTCGGCACGATAAGAGAAAGCGCGTCCACCGGCTCGCCATTTATGAGTATGTCGAGCTTCACGAGGTCGGATCTCCTGAAATCGAGGTACTCGTAGTCCATCGACGCGTAGCCCTTGGTAAGGGTCTTGAGCTTGTCGTAGAAATCGAGGACTATCTCGTTAAGGGGTATCTCGTATACGACGACCACCCTGGAGGTGCTTAAATACCTTATCTCCTTCTGCATCCCCCTTTTAGCCTCGCAAAGGCCCAGTATGGCGCCGAGGAACTCTGAAGGCAGGTGGATGGTAGCGAGTATATAGGGCTCCTCTATCATCTCGATGTGCTGCGGCTGGGGCAGGTTCGATGGGTTTTCCACCATCATCACGCTCCCGTCGGTCTTGGTGACCCTGTAGACGACCGTCGGAGCGGTTGTTATGAGCTCAAGGCCGTACTCCCTTTCAAGCCTCTCCTGTATTATTTCCATATGAAAGAGGCCCAGGAACCCGCACCTGAAGCCGAAGCCAAGGGCAAGGGAGGTCTCAGGCTCGAATGTAAAGGACGAGTCGTTGAGCCGGAGCTTCATGACCGCTTCCTTAAGCTCCTCGTACTGTACTGAATCTACCGGGTAGAGGCCGCTGAAGACCATGGACTTGGCGGGCTTGTACCCGGCGAGAGCCTCTGGCGTAGGGTTGGCGGCATCGGTGATGGTGTCGCCGACGCTGGTGTCCCTCACCTCTTTTATGCCTGCTATCACAAAGCCGACCTCTCCGGGGCCGAGCTCGCCAATCTCTTTCGGGGTGGGCGAGAATACACCGACCTTGTCGACATCGAACTCCTTGCCGTTGGCCATGAAGCGGATCCTGGTGCCCCTCTTTACGGTCCCCTCAAATACCCTGACCTGTACTACGACCCCCTGGTAGATATCGTACCAGCTGTCAAAGACAAGGGCCTTTAGCGGCTTAGCCGCGTCCCCGCCAGGGGGCGGTATCCGCTTTACGATGGCCTCAAGGACGTCCTTTATGCCGACTCCCTCCTTGGCGCTCGTGAGGACCGCTTCAGAGGCGTCGATGCCGCATACCTCTTCTATCTCAGCCTTGATCCTCTCGGGCTCGGCGGAGGGGAGGTCAATCTTGTTCAATACCGGGAATATCTCAAGGCCGACGTCGACGGCGGTGTAGAGGTGGGCGACGGTCTGAGCCTCAACCCCCTGAGAGGCGTCAACGATGAGTATCGCGCCCTCGCAGGCCGATAGCGACCTCGATACCTCGTAGCTGAAGTCCACGTGCCCAGGCGTGTCAATGAGGTTAAGTATGTAAGTCTGCCCGTCATCGGCCTTGTAGGAAAGCCTCGCGGTCTGGGCCTTTATGGTGATGCCACGCTCGCGCTCAAGTTCCATCTTGTCGAGGAACTGGTCGACCATCTCCCTCTTCGTTATGGTCCCGGTATACTCCAGGAGCCTGTCCGAGAGGGTCGACTTGCCATGGTCTATATGCGCGATTATGGAGAAGTTGCGTATGGTTGCGATATTAGTCAAATCGACACCCTTGTCCTTTTTATAAAGAAGCGCGGTAACATAATATTGTAAATAATAGCGGCTTCTTTGTCAAAAGAAAACCCCCGGCGCGTTTTCCGGGGGCCCTGTCAGCCGTTGAAAAAATCAAGATCACGCTCAGGCTGCCAAAAATCTCTTTCAGCGTCCCGTGACCTGGTCTATCCACTTGAGATAATCGCCGTGGCCGGCCTTTATGTCGACAGCTATTATTTCCGGCACCTCGTAGCTGTGCATCTCAAGTATGCGTTTTTTAAGCCCCTCAAAAAGCTCTGCCCTGGTCTTGATGATACAGAGCACCTCATGCTCATCGTACATCTCGCCTTTCCACATGTAGATAGACCGGAGCCCGGGGAGTATGCTGCAGCAGGCAGCAAGCTCTTCACCTACTATAGCGTCAGCTATCTGTACGGCGGCGTCAGGGTTGGGGGCTGTCATGAAAACGACTATATACCCGTCCACGGAAGGTCTCCTTTAAAGCCCAAAAGGTAAGAAGAAACTAACATCTTTGGTAGGATAAATCAATGCGCGAAAATGATTAGCGCTTACATTCTTTATTCAAGGAACTTCCTCAAATCCTCTAACATTCTCTCCCTGTGGGTTGCCCCCCAGTAAGTCCTCTGGCAGACAGGGCATACGGAGAACTCTGCCTGGGTCTGGAATACGTAGGGCGGGACCTTGGCTTTAACCGACTCCTTCGGGACATCTTTCAACAGGGCGTTGCAGCGGAGGCACCTTGTAAGGAGGAGGCTGTCGTCTGGGGGAAACTCTCCTGCGACCTGCCTGAGCTGCTCCCCGACAAGATCGCTTTTTATAAAAAAAACCCTTTTGCGCGCGCCTCTCCTCTCGATGAGCCGCGTGTCCCTCGTAAGTATGAGCCTCTGTTCTGCCGTAGCCCTCTTTATAAGCTCGGTGTCCTCTATATGCGTGTCGTACTCCACATCATAGCCGAGCGTCCTCATCCACCTGGCAAGCTTGCCAAGCATGGCGTCGGCGAAGAATTTCGTTACGCTCCCCTCCATCATATCTGGCCATAAAAAAGGCCGTCATTACGACGGCCTTAAAAAAAATGTCATTGCGAGCGGAGCGAAGCAATCTCAGTCATTTTAGCGCAATAATGAGATTGCTTCGTCGCCTTCGGCTCCTCGCAATGACGGCTAACCAAAAAAAATCTGCGCCGTCCTCAGCATCTCAGGGTCTACCGTCTTGAGCTTTTCCGTCGCCTCCTGAAGGGATACGTCCACTATGTTGTTACCCTTGAGCGCCACCATCCTGCCGTACTTGCCCTCGTTCAGCATTTCAATTGCCTTTACGCCGAAACGGGTAGCGAGCACCCTGTCATAGGCAGTAGGCGTGCCGCCCCTTTGAAGATGGCCCAGCACGACAAACCTGGACTCAACTCCAAGCCTCTTTTCGATTTCGGTGGCGAGGAACTCGCCTACCCCCCCAAGCTTCACGTGGCCGAACGAGTCAAGGGTCTTGTCCTTCGTTATCATGCCGCCGGCTTCCTTTGGATAGGCCCCCTCTGCGGTGACGACGAGGCTGAAGTACTTGCCTGCCTCCCTGCGCTTCTTTATGAGGTCGCATACCTTTTCGACGTCAAAAGGCTCTTCGGGGATGAGTATTACGTCCGCCCCTCCGGCAAGCCCGCCGTAGACGGCTATCCAGCCGGCGTGCCTGCCCATGACCTCGACCACCATGACCCTCTGGTGCGCCTCCGTAGTCGAATGGAGCCTGTCAAGGGCCCAGGTGACTATGCTCACGGCCGTGTCGAAACCGAAGGTGAAGTCGGTTCCGGAGAGGTCGTTATCTATCGTCTTCGGAACGCCAACGGTCTTTATGCCCTTTTCGTGGAGCTTTGCCGCAACACTCAAGGTATCGTCCCCGCCTATGCATACGAGGGCGTCTATCTTGAGCTCGTTGAGGTTCCTGAAAAGCTTCTCGGCGTCCTCGGGCTTCTTAAGCGGGTTGGTGCGCGAGGTGCCGAGGACCGTGCCTCCGAGAGGCAGCAGCCCTGAGACCGACTGCCTTGTGAGCTTGACGGTCTTTGCCTCGACGAGCCCCCGCCAGCCCTCCCGTATGCCGGTGAACTCGTGGCCGAGCTGAAGCCCTCTTTTCACTACCGCCCTTATTACCGCGTTGAGCCCCGGGCAGTCTCCGCCGCCGGTCAATATCCCGATATTCATCTACTCCCCCCTCTTGTCAGGATATGGAAAATATCACAATGACATCTACTGGACTGTAGCCTTTCCCGCCGGCGCGCTCAAGTGCGCGGCGGCCATGGGCAGGCGTACCGTAAAGACAGAACCCTTGCCAAGGACGCTTTCAACATTTATCGTGCCCCCATGGGCCTGGGCTATCTCCTTGCAGATAGATAGCCCCAGCCCAGCCCCGCCGACCGTGCTTGTGCGGGCCTTGTCCACCCTGTAGAACCTGTCGAATATATATGGAAGGTCCTCAGCCGATATGCCAGCCCCGGTGTCGCGGACGCTCAGGACCGCCTTTCCCGCCTCTTCACCCAGACGAAGCTCCACCCGCCCGCCACTGGGCGTGTATTTAATGGCGTTATCGATGAGGTTAAAGACGAGCTGTCCTATCCTCACAAGGTCCCCGTTCACGACGGCGGGCTTATTCTCAAGGATATCCAACTGAACAGCGCTGTCAAGGGCCCGCCTCCTGAGCTGATCGATCCTCTCCTGCACCACCCTGTCGAGGTCGACCCGCTCCCGGGCAGTGGCCCCCTTTTCAACGTCCATCTTCGCGAGGTCGAGGAGGTTCCTTACTATGTAGCTCATCCTGTCTATCTCTTCGAGCCCTGATGAGAGGACCTCTTTCATGTACTCAGGGTCGCTCTTGGACCTGAGGGCTATCTCCATCTCGCCTTTCAATATCGTAAGCGGGGTCTTAAGCTCATGGGAGGCGTCGGCCGTGAACTGGCTTATCTGTTTGAAAGACTTCTCGAGCCTTTCTATCATCTCATTTATAGTGGATGCGAGCCTGCCGATCTCGTCCTGCGGCCCTGTTATCTGTATGCGCTCGTTGAGGTTTTCGGCCTCTATCCTCCTGGCGGCCTCGGTTATGTCGGCAACCGGCTTCAACGCCTTTTTGGCCAGGAACCACCCGAGAGCGCCAGCCACGAAGACAGAGGCGAGTATGGCCGAGACGAGTATATACGCGAGAGAATGCAATATCTCGTCCATGCCCTCGAGAGACGAGCCGACCTGGACGATCGCGACCAACCCCTTGTCCTTGAAGGCTATGGGCTTTGTCACGACCCGCACGGGATACCTGCCCATGTTCTTTACTATCTCGAAGGTGGTAGCCCCGCCGATTGCCGCGTGATATGTCCCCTTGGTGAGAGACATCCCGAAGCCCTGGAGGTTGGACGACCTTGCGACTATCTGCCCGTGCGCGTCAAGGACCTGTATGTAATTGCCGGCTGTCCTGATCCCAAAAAACCGCTCAAGTATTATGTCAAAGTTCCTGGGCAGGAAGAGCTCTCCCGAAGGCCTTATGATGGTATGGACCATCATGTTGGCGACCGAGCTTATCTGGTTGTCCGTCCGGTAGATGATTATCTTGGAAAGCGAATAAGAAAAGGCGGCTCCGAAGGCGATGAGGCTTACGAAGAGAAGGGAGGTGTACCAGAAGGTAAGCCTTGTGCGTATTGAAAAGTTCATGAGGGTCTTCCCATCCGTCCCGGTTCAAGGGAGGGGTCCGTTTTTAAGCTCATGGGGGGCCGCGCAGTTACTGGCTTATCTCCTTGAGCTTCGAAAGGGACTTTATGATGATCTCCTTCCTCTTTATATCAAGGATCCCGTCTTCCTTGAAGCTCTTAAGGAGCCTTATGGAAGTCTCCTGGGTTATCCCAAGGAGCTCCGCTATCTCAAGCCTGGAGAGGGTAAGGTTGAGCTTTACCGCGCCGTCGGACTTGACGCCGTACTCCCCGGCGAGCGTGTAAAGGAGATGGGCGAGCTTCTCCCTGGCGTTAAGGAGCCCAAGGTGGCCTATCCTCTCGTAGGCGGCATTCAGCTCCTTGCCCATCGAGATGATGAGCTTCTTGGCGATAGACGGCTCCTCCTCGAGTATCTTGAAGAAAGCGTGCCTGTCTATGTAGCAGAGGTCGCACTCATCCATGGCCACGGCGGTATTCTTGTAGGTGCGCGCGTTATAGAAGACCTCGAAGCCCAGGAGGTCCCCTGGGTCCAGTATGCTTATTATCTGCTCCTTACCGGTCGAGGAAGACCTCACCACCTTGATCCTTCCGGCCCTGACTATATAGATGCCGTTGCAGTCGTCCCCTTCCATGAAGACCACCTCGCGCTTCTTGTAGCGGTTTATTATCACCGCCTCCTTGAAAGCCTCGAGCTGCGCGATATTCAGTCCGGTAAAAAGGGCATTCTCCTTTATGTGGCACCTGCAAAGCGAACAGACCGACTCTTTGTCTACTTCTGTCGTCATCTCATCCCCTCTATGCTCGCGAGCCCTCCGCCCGAAAGCTCGCCGAACGGAAAGCCGCCCCTGTACGGCACGACGGCGAGGCTTACGCCGCGCGCGCCCTTTATCTCCCTTATAAGATCGACTACCTCCTGGTCCGCAAGCGGCTTCCCTGTCCTCCAGTCAACGGTCTGGACCTTTATTAGGACCCTCGCCGGGTCTCCTACGGCCCTCGACGCGTCCCCGACCATCTTAACTATCATGTCCCTGATCTCCGGGGCGCTCTTCTCAAGCTCCTCCCCCATCTGCCTGTGGTAGGCCATGATGGAAAAATAGTCGAAGTCCGACATAAGGGCTTCGTTCAGGTCCTGTGAAAGCCAGGCAAGGGCGTATGGAGGGTTTACTATGCTCTCGTACATGAGGTTGATCGCGAACATGGCCTGTGGGCGCTTGTACTTTACAACGGCCTTGAGCCTGTCGGCCACCCGCACCAGGTGCCTGTTCTTCCAGGAGGCCCACCTCCAGAAAAGCCCGGTATAATGCACCGGGCCGCCTTCCGGCTCCCGTATGTAAAGCGCCTCTGGGTCAAGCCCTGTCCCGGTCTCTTTCTCAAAAAGGGCGGCAGCCGCCTCGCCAAACCCCTCGTTGTGCCTCATCACAAGGTCGTCCTGAAAAAGGACGCCGTCTATTTCGTGGGAAGCGAGATCCGAGTATATGCCCTCAAGCCTCTGGACCGCCCTTTCATTGAAGAGGTCGAGCCCCTTGCACCTGCCGTAACCCATCTTCTGAATATCATAAGATACGCAGGCAAGCCCTTCGTCGTCCTCTGCCCCATAATCGGCGTACCGGGTGGTCATCCACGCGAAGACCTTAAGCCCTTTTGAATGGGCCATCTCTATGACCCTGGGGAGAAAGTCGTCTACGACAGGGGCGTATGACGTTTTGAAGTAGACCCCGCGCTTATTTGAGGGCTTTGCCGCCGGATAGAACCTATCGCCCTGGTTGTGGAAGGCCCTGACTATTATGGTATCGACACCGGCGCCGGCAAGGCTTTCAAGTTCGCTTTCGACCTCGGCATAGGTCCTGCCCTCAAAGAGCATCACCTGCACCGCCCTTAGATACGGCCGCTTCTCCCTGTATATTTCAGGCAGCGGCTGAGGGGCGGCCTTCTTAAGCTTGTCCCTGGCCTCCTGCATCTTTATCTCGGCCACTATGGCGAAGGGGCTGTCGACGAAGTTTGATATGAAAAGGCGGAACTGCCCCTCTGCCTCGCTGTACCTGCCAGAGTACAGATAGGCCTCGGCCATCCTGAACTGGGCTTCAGAGATGAGCGGGCTTCCGGGAAAGCAATCGATGAACCTGCCGAACTCACGCGCGGCGGTCTGATAGTCCCCCTCGTCCATCAGGAACCTGGCGTAATTGAACTGGCCGAGGTCCGTGAAATACGGGGCCCTTGTTGCGGCGCCAGCCACCCTCGTCCATGCAAGGAGCAAAAGGATCAGCAAGGCAACTGCTGCCGGCCTTATCTGAGCGCGTTTGATATCTTTCAAGAAAAAGCTCCTAAGATAGAAAACTATTATATCAAAACGGCTTAAACCGGGCTACAGCTAACTCAGAAGAACTTCTCTATCGCCTCTTTGACGGTAGAGATACCGACGGTAGAGATGCCGCCAGCCCCCTTCAGCCCTTTAAGATTGTCCTTTGGCATTATGCACCTTTTGAAGCCAAGCTTCGCCGCCTCCCTTATCCTTGGCTCGACCTGGCTTATCGCCCTCACCTCACCGGCAAGGCCTACCTCGCCGAATATCACCGTGCTTGGCTCTATGGGCCTGTCAAGATAGTTCGATGTTATCGCCGCCAGCACACCAAGGTCCACCGCTGGCTCTTCGAGCTTTAGCCCACCGGCGACCTTTATAAAGATATCGTGGTTCGCGAGCTGCATCCCGGCCTTTTTCTCGAGTACGGCGGCAAGGAGCATTACCTTGTTGTAGTCTACCCCTACGACAGTCCTCCTCGGCACGCCGAAAAGGGTCGGGCATACGAGCGATTGCACTTCTACCAGTATCGTCCTTGTGCCCTCGAGACTTGAGACCACCGCCGACCCTGAGGCCCCCTCCGGTCTTTCGGCGAGGAATACCTCAGAGGGGTTTGCTACTTCGCGGAGCCCACCCTCCTGCATCTCGAATACCCCTATCTCCATGATAGAGCCGAACCTGTTCTTGACTGCCCGGAGTATCCTGAAGGCATGGGAGCGCTCGCCCTCGAAATAAAGGACGGTATCCACCATGTGCTCCAGTACCTTTGGCCCTGCTATCGCCCCTTCCTTTGTAACGTGCCCCACAAGGAAGACCGGGACCTCCATCGACTTCGCAAGGCCCGTGAGCCGGGAGGCGGTCTCCCTTACCTGGCTTACGCTCCCGGGAGAGGACTCAAGCGCCTCCGAGAAGATCGTCTGCACGGAGTCTATTACTATGATGCCGGGCTTCAATTCCTTTACAGACTGGAGGATGCTTTCAAGGGAGGTCTCCGGATAGACCAGCAGGTTTTCGCTTACCGCGCCGAGTCGCTCGCCACGGAGCCTTATCTGCCTTGAGGACTCTTCGCCTGTAACATAGAGGACCTTGTGCCCAACGGAGGCAAGGGCGCCCATCGCCTGCAGAAGGAGGGTCGATTTTCCTATGCCGGGATCGCCGCCTATGAGTATCGCCGAGCCCGGCACGATGCCTCCGCCAAGGACCCTGTCAAACTCGGTTATGCCGGTCCTTGTCCTGTCCTCTTCGGTTATGACGAGGGAGGTTATAGGCTGGGGCGTCCCGGAGAAGTCTGAGCGGTGAGAAAGAGCCTTTTTTTCCGGCGCTGCCTTCTCTTCGAGGAATGTGTTCCATCCGCCGCAGTCAGGGCATTTGCCGAGCCACTTGTAAGAGCTATTGCCGCACCCCTGGCAGGAATATATCGTCTTTGTCTTGGCCATGTTTTCTTCTCAACCGCGGAGCATGAAATCCGATAAAACTACAAGAGGCTTACTGATTGACAAAGATGGCAGTTTTGTTATCATATTTCCAATTAAACACGGAAACCAAGGAAATGTCTGTAGAAATTTCAAATTACGCCACCATACTAATTGAACTCGTTAAGGCTGTCAAGATGCACAATTTCTACCCGCAGGGGCATCCGCAGCTCGAGTCCATCATCGAAAAATCTTATCTCGCCCTCAAAAAAAGCATCGACACAGCCGGGGAGTTCAAGTGGCGCATAGACCAGCGCGGCTTCTACTTCGAGAAGTTGCCGCTTGCGCCGGGGAACGCCGAGATAGCCGGGCTTGCCAAAAAACTCTTCTTCAGGCGCATAAAAGAGATCACCTTCCTTGCTCAACTGGACATGAACGACATAAAGGTATTCCTATCGGCGGTAAACGCCGAGCCCGAGGAGATACAGGCTAAAGGCGGCGTAGAGGCGTTCTTCGCCTCTCTTGACATAAACGGCATCCTCCTGAACGAGCAGCGCTACGAGGACATAAAGAAGCTCAAAAACGAGCTCGAGGCAAAAAAAGAAGCGGAGAAGGCAGCCGCTGAAGAAAAACAGGAGCAGCCAGCCGGAGAGTCTGAAAAGGCCCAGGAGGAGCAGGAAGAAAAGCCGAAAGAAGAGGTAAAACAAGACTCTCTTGAGACGCTTATAAGCAAGATACGCGGAGAAAAAGACGACTTGAGGTACAAAGACCTCTCCGCCAGGATAACAGAGCTGCTTACCCAGGGGAAGGCGGAAAGCGTCTATCCATGTCTCATCGTCTTCTACGAGCATACACTCCCGGCCTCCGGGCGGAGCGACTTCATAAAGAAGACCGCCCTTGAAGGTATTAAAGGCCTGCTTACGAGGGAGATGCTTAAATTCCTCGCGTCAAGAATAGGCGCTAAACAGGAGCACAACCGCGCCGCGGCGCAGAACATCCTCGTATACGCCGGAGACGAAGGGGCGCAGGCGCTCCTCGACGCCATCATCGAAGCTCAGGATGCCATGGCGCGCAGATACATCTTTAACGCCCTTGTCATCTTTGGCGGTCGTATCAGGCCGCTTATCGAGGCACGGCTCGATCATCCTGAATGGTACGTGGTCCGTCAGATGGCCGCCCTTTTGGGGGCCATAGGCGGCCCGGAGGCCATGGACGCCCTTGAGACCGCTTATAAAAACCCGGAGCTGAGGGTCAAAAAAGAGGTACTGAAGAGCATGGTAAAGATACGCACCCCGAGGGTGACCGAGTTCCTTCTGAAAGCGCTTGGTGAGGAAAACCAGTCGCTCGTTGCGCAGGCCATAATATCGCTTGGCATAATCAAAGACCCGTCGGCGGTCGAACCGCTCGCCGAGCTTGCCTTCAAAAGAGAGGCCTTCTCAGATGCCTCCGAGACCAGCAAGGAAGCTGTAAAGGCCCTCGGCATAATAGGCGACACAAGGGCCGTCCCGCATCTTGAGAAGATACTTTTCAGGACGGTCTGGTTCGGGAAGAAGGCCAACGATGAAGTAAGGTCGCTCGCGGCATATTCCCTTGGGTTGATCGGCACCACTGAGGCCCTGGACGCGGTAGACGCCGTTTACGCGGAATCGACCGGCGAGCTGCACATGGCCTGCAAGAGGGTGCTCGACGGGAGAGAAAGGACCTCATGAACGGAGATAACAGGGACGGCATACTCAAGAACATAAACGCCGGGCTCAAGAGCAAGAAGCTCTACCCGCCGGGCCACCCGTCCATAGCGGCCCCGGTGAACAAGGTCTACGCGCTTCTCATGGACGAGCTCAAGATGAACAACAACATAGCCGTGGCCATCGTGAACGATGCGCTCATCTACGAGGACGACCTCGTGCCTGACGCCGAGAAGCTCTACGCCGACATCATCCAGAACATGGGCGCGAGGAATGTGGACGCCATCATCTTCGAGAAGGGCCTCTCGCAAAAGGAGATATCATCTCTTTTCGACGTGCTCTCCGGTTCCAGCCTCCAGGGGCAGCAATTGCAAAAGGAGATGCACTCGAAGGGCATAACCCACATCACCCTCAAGTCCGTGCCCATGGGCAGGAAGAACATCCTTGAGGTATACAATGGCGCGGTAGAGGTCGTAAAGAACGTAATGGGCGAGATAAGGATGGGGAAGATACCCGAATCCGAGCCCATCGACAACATCGTAAACGAGATGGCGGAGACGGTCTTCTCCGACCCGAACGCCATCATAGGCCTCACGATGATAAAGAACTACGACAACTACCTCTACAACCATTCGGTGAACGTCTCGATACTTTCGCTTTCGCTTGCCAAGTCCATGGGCCTTTCCGACGAAGAAATACACGACGTGGGCGTCGGCGCGCTCCTCCACGACATAGGCAAGACCGGGGTATCCGAGCAGATAATAAGGAAGCCGGGGGGATTAAGCTCCGAGGAGTGGGAGAAGATAAAGGAGCACCCTCTTCTTGGGTCGAATATAATAAAGAGGATGGACGGGATGAGCGACGCGGTCGGCAGGGTCATCTTCGAGCACCATATAAAGTACGACCACACCGGCTACCCGCAGACGACGTCAAAACTCCATCCCTTGAGCCAGATAGTCACGGTCAGCGACGCCTATGACGCGCTCACTACTTTAAGGGTATACCAGAAGCCACACGACCCTGTCGACGCGGTCAAGGTATTGAACAGCTTCTCTGGCAGGCACTTCAGCCCCGATATCCTCAAGGCCTTCACGAACATGATGGGCATGTACCCGGTGGGCACGATGGTCAGGCTTTCGACTAACGAGGTCGGGGTGGTCACGAAGCTCAATAGCGAAATACCCGCGAGGCCCGTGGTGAAGGTTATTTACGGCGCTGACGGGATAGAGCTGGATACCTTTTTAGAGGTCGACCTTTCAAACGACGCGACAAGGGAGATCGTCACGAACGTAAACCCGGCCACGACCTCTACAGACCTGGCCGCGTTCTTCGAAAAAGAGGCGGCTGAGTAAAAAGAGTTTATCAATAGCAAAAAGGCAGGCCGATTGGCCTGCCTTTTTTTTACTTCCTTTCTACTTTTTTCCCTTCGTTATCTTCCTTACCCTCGCGGGCATGACTTTCACCTCCTGACTGAACCTGTTGTGGCTAAAACTGAACCACTACCGCCTGGAAGGCGGCAGGTTCAAAAAACAGTCGGCTGAAATCTCCCCCTTTTCCAAAGGGGGAGAGAGGGGGATTATTTTTGGTGCGCACGGCGCACCCTACAGGACTGGAAGTCTTCGCCTGGAAGGCGAGGGATTTCAGGTCCCATTGTGAGACATTAATTTTATACCAGGATTTCAGGTATGAAGGACGGAGGGATGTCAGAAAGATCCGAAGAGACTATTCAAGGCGTGCAGAGCGCACCTTGAATGACGATAAAGCTTCGCGTACACCTCTTGTCAGCCGCTCGCCTTGAAGCCTTCGTGGAAGGTGACGGTACCCTGCGGAGCCTGTCCAGCAAAAGACAGAGCGAGGAAGAATTCCTGAGGCACTCCATCATGCACAAGTCCCGGCATGTTCTTGAACCCGAACTTTCTGTAATAATCCGGATACCCCACGAGGCAGCAACCTTGCGCATCAAGATCTTTCAGTCGTGACAATCCTTCCCGTATCAGGGCTTTGCCGATGCCATGCCGCTGGTACGCCGGCAAAACCGAAACAGGCCCAAGGCCGTACCAGTTCCGGGTGCCGTCGGAGATGCTGACGGGAGAGAAGGCAATATGCCCTATCACCCGGCCATCCACTTCCGCGACGAGCGATACCGTGAGGGCTTTGGCTGCGCGCAGCGCCGTAATGATAAACTGTTCCGTATGATTGCTGATCTCCATGGTCTCGAATGCGGCAACTGTCACATCGGTTATGGCGCCGATGTCGGCGTTTGTCTCGCTCCTGATAACGACATCATGTTTCATGCGTCTGTATTCCTCTTCTTTAGTGGCCAAACAATTATTAGCCAGGATGCCGGGTGCGCTGCGCGCCCATTCTCACTCTACCTTATTCTGTCCAATTGCTCCCTGAATTGAAAAAGGCAAGCCATCCGGCTTGCCTTTCGATTTTTATCCCATCCCCTCAACACATCCACCCATCTTCTCCTCAGCGGTCCATCACTCCAAGGCCCCTCAAGGCTAAGCTCCTCATCCTGGGGTTGCCCTTTGTGGCGAAATAGAGCAAGGCCTCTTCCGCCCGCTTGTCACCTATCTTTGAAACCGCCTCAAGGGCGCGCTCGACCACGCCGCTGTCCTGGTGCTTCATCGCCTGCACCAGCGGTCCCAGAAGCCTCGAGTCCTTGAATAATGTCATGGATTCTACCACCGCCCTCACCACTATCGGGCTCTGGTCTTTCAACGCCTCGACAAGGGCGGGTAAGGTCGACGGGTCGCCGAGGGCGCCAAGCGCCCTCGCGGCGGCGGCCCTCACGTCTTCGGCCTGGTCATTTAGCGCAGCCGACAAGAGCTCGGCTATCTTCGCCCCCTTAAGCTCGGAGAGCGCGTAGATGACCCGCACCTTCTCGAGCATCTCGCCGGACCCTACCTTCCTGGAGAGCATCTCAAGCCTGTCGCGCGCCTCAAGCTTTTCAAGGGCTTCGGCTGCCGCCTTCCTGACATCTTCGTCCGCGTCCTTCAACGCCGCGAGCAGTGCTTCTTTCCTCTTGTCCATGCGATAATCTATATCAGAAGAGGGCTCAAGTTGCAAGGGCAACGTCCCTCCATTTCGCGAACTCGTCTATCGCCCTTCTCGCCTGCTTCTCGCGCCTGTCCTTTCCGGTAAGCGGAGGCAGAAGGCCCATGTTCGCGTTCATCGGTGAGAACTCTCCATCCTTGCCAGAAATGTACCTCATCAAAGCCCCGGATATCGTAGTCTCAGGCGGGCAGACGGCTTCAAGCCCCAATGCGGCCCTTAACGCGTTTATCCCGGCGAGCGCCCCTGACATGGCAGATTCGCAGTAGCCCTCGACCCCGGTTATCTGCCCGGCAAAGAATATGCCAGGAGAGGACTTAAGCTCCTGCGCCTCGGTGAGAAGGCGGGGAGAGTTGATGTAGCTGTTCCTGTGGAGCTTTCCAAGTCTGGCGAACTCGGCATTCGCCAACGCCGGGATCATCCTGAAAATCCTTTTCTGCTCAGGGAACTTGAGCCTCGTCTGAAATCCTACGAGGTTATATAAAGTCCCTTCCAGATTTTCTCTTCTCAACTGTACAACGGCAAAGGGGCGCTTGCCTGTGGCGGGGTCGGTAAGGCCGACAGGGCGCATGGGGCCGAAGAGCAGGGTCTGTGCGCCGCGCTGGGCCATTACCTCTATCGGCATGCAGCCCTCGAAGCTCGCCATATCCTCGAACTCGTGCTTCCGGGCGGTGTCGGCTTTTATAAGCTCGGCGTAGAAGGCATCGTACTCGTCTTTCGAGAGCGGGCAGTTTATGTAATCATCCCCGCCCTTCCCGTAGCGGGAGGCGCTGAAGGCGCTTCGCATGTCGATAGATTCGGCATAGACGATAGGCGCTACAGCGTCATAGAAATTCAGATTCTTCCCGACAAGCCCTTCTATCGCATTGGCAAGACCGTCAGAGGTCAAAGGCCCTGTGGCGACAATAACAGGGCGCTCAGCAGGCAACGCCTGCACCTCTCCCCTTCTTATCTCGACACCCGCGCGCTCAAGCTCCCCTGTCACAAAGGCGGAAAACGCGCTCCTGTCCACAGCGAGCGTCTTCCCGGCAGGCACCCTGGTCTGGTCCGCGGCCTTTATGATTATAGAATCAAGGAGGCGCATCTCTTCCTTTAATATGCCGGAGGCGTTCTCGATGCTTTCGGACTTAAGAGAGTTGCTGCAGACAAGCTCCGCAAGGGTAGCGAGACTGTGCGCCGGAGAGTAGCTCTCCGGCTTCATCTCGAATACTACCGCCCTGCCGCCGCGCCTTACTGCCTGCCAGGCCGCTTCAGCCCCGGCAAGCCCGCCGCCCACTATGATTATCTTCTTTTCGCTCATGCTCTTCTCCAACGGACATTTTAAACTCAGGGGCCCCGCGCTTCAAGCATAAAGCTTCAACCATAAATGCGCCCGCCCTCTCCTTGCGCCACAGCCCTTTTTATGATAGGTTTTGAGAATGGATGGGCCAGTGCGCGCGCACCTTATAATCGAAGGTCTTGTGCAGGGTGTCTCCTACCGCGCTGCGACGGTAGAGACGGCGAGGCAGCACGGTGTTTCGGGATGGGTAAAGAACAACCCGGACGGCAACGTCGAGGCGATTATAGAGGGGGACAAGGCCATGGTCGAGAAGCTCATAGACTGGTGCAGAAAAGGGCCGCCGCTCGCGCGTGTCGAAAGGGTGAACGTCAGCTGGGAGCCCTTCAAGAACGAATTTGACGACTTTACCGCCCTCACGCGGTACAGCATATATTGAGGCTTATGAGACTGAGATTTTTAATCATGCTCCTTGCCGTCATTATGGCAGCTGGTTGCCAGCCAAAACCCAGGGTAGGCTACCTTGCGCCTGAGGCCATCGGGCCGAAGGGCTATCAGGTCGACGCGGGATCCGGCGTTATAGACACGAGCTTCATAAGGATGTCAGCGCGGCAGGTGAAAAAAGGGGAAGAGACCTCGAAGCTCCTCTCTGCGCTCGTTGAGAAGGGCTACATACTCATAGCCCTCTCGATAGAGAACACTTCCGGCAAGACGGTAATATACAAGCCGAACCTGACGGTACTCACCAATGACGCCTTTGATTTCCTGAGGCCTCTCGACTATACCGACCTGTACTCACTCGATGACATGGAAGGGCTGGAAGAGATAAAGGGCAGGTTCTACGACCTTGATGTGACGCTCAGGCCCGGCCAGCGGACAGCGAAGCTGCTTATATTCAGGGCCCTTTCAAAGAACGTTAAGAAGATCAATCTGCAGATAGACGACCTCTATGTCGGCACAGAGCCGATAAGGCTTACATTCCCGTTCTACTTCAAGCCTGAGGCCTGACAGGCTGCCGCAAAAAGTCCGTGACTGTCATAGCGATGAGCATTTTTTGCGAAGCAATCACTAAGCCATTACAGAGACAAGATCGCTTCGCTTTGCTCGCAATGACCGCAAAATATTTTTTCACTGATGCTAATCCTTTTCCGCTTCCCTCTGCTTTTCATCCGTATTCTCGTTCGCGCCTGCCACCGCCTTTTTGGCCTTGTTTATGGCGGCGCCGATAGACTCCTTGGCGTCTCCGGCCTTTTCCTTCACAGTCTCGGCTGTATCGCCAACGACCTCTTTGGCCTCTTTAGCGGTGCTCTTTATCTCTTTCTCGTACTTCTCAAGTTTCGTACCGGCCTGCTCGGTCTTGCTGCCGAAGGCCTTAAGATACTCTGGGCCGCCGAAGTAGAGGAAGGCCGCGAGCGCCAGCACCCCGATTATCAAACCAAACAGGAATCTCATCATCGCCTTATCCTTTTCTTGTCTTCTCCCTGATTGATAGAGCCTCTTTATAGACCTCTGCCCTTGGAGCGCTGAAGTCCTTTGCTATCGCCTTTACCGCGTCGTTCAATTTTGCTCCCGTCGCGAGAAGCGATTCAAGCGCGGGCCTGAAGTCCCCCTTTGCCGCATCCTCCGTACGGACGGCGAGCGTTATCTCTCCCCTTACCTCTTTATCTCCAAGCTCTGCCAGTATCTCGCTTATCCTCCCCCTCAGCACCTCTTCGTGCACCTTCGTAAGCTCCCGCCCAACGGCCGCCTGGATATCTCCCAGTATTGCCAGCATGGCCTCAAGAGTTGCCTTGAGCCTCCTTGGGGATTCATAAAAGACAAATGTGCGGGCCCGTCCGGAAATGCCGGACAGATACTCCTTTAGCGCGGCTTCCTTCTCCGGGAGGAAGCCGGCGAAGGTGAACTCGTCCGTCGGGAGGCCAGCCACACTCACAAGCGAGATGATAGCCGAAGGGCCGGGTATGGCTACTACATCTACCGAGCTTTCGGCAGCCGACTTAATAAGCCTGTAGCCAGGGTCTGATATCCCCGGCGTGCCCGCGTCCGAAACAAGCGCTATATCCGTGCCCTCCATGAGCTTCCCGACAAGATAACCGGATTTTTCCCTCTCGTTGTGCTCATGGTAGCTCGTAAGAGGGGTATCTATCCCGTAATGGTCCAGGAGCCGCCTGGTGTGCCTTGTGTCCTCAGCCGCTATGAGCCCCGCCTCTTTCAGGACCCTCAGGGCGCGCAGTGTAACGTCCTCAAGGTTCCCGATGGGAGTAGCGACAACGAAAAGCTTTCCTTTGCTCATTTCCTCCTCTCGAACATGAAAGCCGAGGCAAAGGTAAAGATAAGAGCGAAGACCGCCACGAAGGCTATGTCGATGGCTATGGGGAACTCTGCCATAAGCCTCCCCTGCCCAGGCAGGAGTATGTGCTTGAAGGAATCGACCCCATAGCAGAGCGGGTTTATGAAGGCGAATACCTTTATATACTCCGGCAGCGACCCGACCGGGTAAAGGGCGCCGCTCAAGAAGAACATCGGAAGCACTATGAAGTTCATTATCACGTTGAAGCCCTCGAGGGAAGCGAGGAAAGAGGCAATGAACAAGCCGAAGGCCGTTATGGCGAAAGCGACCAGCGACATAAGGAGCAGCATCAGGATGAAATCAAGGGCGCCGACGTCCAGGCTCAGAAACGGCGCCACGATGAGGAGGACCGCCCCCTGGAATACCGAAAGCGCGGTGCCTGAGAGGAGCTTGCCGAATACTATCGTGACCCTTGATACCGGGGCGACGAGCATCTCGCGCAGAAATCCGAACTCGCGGTCCCAGACGACAGAGATGGTCGAAAAGATGGAGCTGAAGAGTATGGTCATCCCCACGATGCCGGGGAGTATGAACTGGATATACTGGACCCCGTCGGTCGTATCTATCAATCTGGTAAAGCCGGAACCAACGATAAAGAGCCAGATAAGGGGGCGCGCGGCAGTGACGACGAGCCTTCCCTTCTGCCTGAAAAACCTCTTAAACTCCCTTAAGGTTATTACGTAAATAGCTTTATATGATAGTATTTTCATTCCGCTTGCATAGTCCTTAAAAATTTCAACCTTGTCTTCTCTATCGCCCTAAGCCCTAGCCCCTGAACCTCTGCTGGGGGGCATACTCCCTGATCTCCCTGCCCGTAAGGTTGATGAAGACGTCCTCGAGGCTGGGGCGTTTGAGGTTCACGGAGATTATCCCCACCTCGAGCCTCTCGAAGAGCCTGGGGATGAACTTTTCTCCGGCCTCTACCATTAAGGCGAGCCCCCCCTCTATCCTCTTGGGCTTTAAACCGAGCTTAACCTCTATCTCTGATGCCGCCCGGTCGTTATCGATGGTCTTAAGGTAGATGGTATCGCCCCGCAGGGCGCTTTTAAGACCGTCCGGGCTGTCGCAGGCGATTATCTGCCCCCTGTCTATGATGGCTATCCTGTCGCAGACGTCTGCCTCGTCCATGTAATGGGTCGTCATGAAGACGGTATTGCCCTCGGCCTTCTTAAGGCTCCTTATGAACTCCCATACGTTTACCCTTGTCTGGGGGTCGAGGCCGAGGGTCGGCTCGTCCAGAAATAAAACCCTGGGCCTGTGGAGAAGCCCCCTTGCTATCTCAAGGCGCCTTTTCATGCCGCCCGAGAACTTCTTCACCAGGTCGTCGCGCCTGTCGGCGAGGCCAACGACCTCAAGTATCTCGCCTATCCTCTCCTCGGTGAGCCTCGTCTCCATGTTGTACATGTAGCAGTGGAACTTGAGGTTCTCGTAGGCCGTAAGCTCGTTGTCGAGGGTTACCTCCTGAAAGACCAGCCCGATCGATGAGCGCACCTGATGGGCCTGCCGCCTGCAGTCGTAGCCGTTTACGATGGCCGACCCTGAATCGAAGCCAAGGAGGGTGCAGAGGATATTGATGGTCGTGGTCTTCCCGGCGCCGTTGGGCCCCAGAAAGCCGAAGGTCTCCCCCTCCTTCACATTGAAGGAAACACCCTTGACCGCTTCGGTGCCGTTATATCTCTTGACGAGGTCTTCTACTTGTATTATCGCCATAGTCTAACAGGATGTTGAAAAAGTCCATCCAGGACTTTTTCAACTACGATTTGGCCTGAGTGAATCAGTCCAAATCTTACAAATTGCCCGGCTTTTCAAGTCTCGCAATTTGGCAATCCATCCATGGATTGCTTTATCAGGCTGTTTTTCAACAGCCTGATAAAGAAAAAGGTAACCGGCGGATTATAACATAATTCAAGGAAAAGGGTATATTCCGGATAATTAGCAGGTTGCTGAAAGTGGCTTACTTGCAGGCCTTGATGGAGAAGCTGAAGGTGGAACCCTTGCCTGGCCTGCTCTCGACATGGAGCTTGCCGTTATGCCCCTGTATGATGTGCTTTACGATGGCAAGACCGAGGCCGGTGCCGCCAAGCTCCCTGCTCCGGGCCTTGTCCACCCTGTAAAAACGCTCGAATATCCGCGGGATATCCGCCGCAGGGATGCCTATGCCGGTATCCTTGACTTCGATCCTGACACTGCCGTTGTCGCTCTCGGCGGAAACGCTTACTGCTCCGCCCGAATGTGTGTACTTTATCGCGTTATCAAGGAGGTTCACGAGCACCTGCTCGATCCTGTCGTGGTCGCCGAGGGCCTTGGGGAGCTTTTCAGGGATGGCCGAAGAGATCGCAATGCCCTTGTCCCTGGCCTGCTTCTCAAAACCGGGTATTATGGTATGCACAAGCTCCTTCATGTCGACAGGGGCGGAGACTATGGTCATCTGATGGGATTCGAGCCTGGAGAGCGTCAGCAGGTCGTCTATGAGCCTCGACATCCTCGTTGCGTGCCTGTCTATTATGCGGAGGAACTCGCGGAGCGTCTCCCTGTCGTCCATGCCACCGTCAAGGAGGGTCTCGGAATAGCCCTTGATAGAGGCCAACGGGGTGCGGAGCTCATGCGAGACGTTCGCGACGAAGTCCTTTTTTATCGTCTCTACCCTTTTTTCTTCGGTTATATCCTGGAGGAAGATGAGCAGGCTGAACGCGGCCCTCTCCTTCAAGGGGACAAGACGGACGCTGAAGAACCTCTGCCCTTCGGTTATCTCGATATTCTCGGTGCTTCCGCGGCGCCTCTCAAGAAAGCCGCCTATCGCCTTGAGGAGCGGCTCGTTCCTGATGATCTCCGCAACAGCTCTGCCTTCTACGCCGCCCTCTACGGGAAAGAACTTGGTAAAAGACGGGTTCGCGTAAAGCGCGGCGCCTTTTTTGCCAAGGACGATGATGCCTGTGCGCATCTCACGGGCTATGGTCTCGAGTATCAGGGTCTTTGCCATATACCGCTCTCCTATTCCTCCCTGAACCTGTAGCCCACGCCCCTTACGGTCTCGATATAATCTCCGGCCTTGCCGAGCTTCGAGCGTAGCCTTCTTACATGCGTGTCGACCGTCCTGGGTATCACGTAGCAGTCCTGCCCCCATGCCCTGTCCAGGATGGCGTCCCTGCTCAAGACCCTGCCCCTGGCCTGCATAAGCTCTCTCAATAGATTGAACTCTGTAGAGGATAGCTCTATCAACTTGCCTCCCGAGTGCACCTTGTGCCTTGAGAGGTCAATGGAAATGTCCTTGAATGATATGAGACGATTTCCTTCTTCGTCCTGAGGTCTTTCAGATGTGCGCTTCAAGACCGCCTTGACCCTCAGGATAAGCTCCCTGGGGCTGAAGGGCTTTGTGATATAGTCCTCAGCTCCGAGCTCGAATCCGATTATCTTGTCGATCTCCTCGCCCTTGGCTGTGAGCATTATTACGGGGATGGAACGGGTGGTATCGTTGGACTTGAGCCTTTTGAGGACCTCGGTCCCCTCCATGTCAGGGAGCATTATGTCGAGGAGCACAAGCTCCGGCATGTTGGCCCTGGCCGACTCTATCGCCTCCGGGCCGTCCCTGGCCAGGAGGACCTGAAACCCTGCCTTCTTCAGGTTGTACTCAAGAAGGTTCAGAATGTCGTGCTCGTCGTCAACGACGAGGATCCTGGACTGGTTCGCCTTCTGCAAGTATAAGCTCCCTGACCTTCTTTTCTATTTCATCCCTTACTCGCCGCATCACTTCCCATGGCCTGCCGAGCGGGTCCTCTATCTTCCAGTCGTACTTCTTTGCGCTGCAGCCCTTGGGGCACAACTCCGCTGCCGGACAGCAGCCCATCGTTACTACCACGTCAGCCCACTCGATAAGCTCGTCCGTGACCTGGGTCGAGGCCTGCCCGGAGATGTCTATGCCCACCTCGTTCATCGCCTCGATGGTGCTCCTGTTCACGTACCCCGCCGCGGATGTGCCTGCGCTACGCACCTCGACACTGCCCTGGCCGTAGCGCCTGGCGAAGCCTTCGGCCATCTGGCTCCTGCACGTATTCCCGACGCAGACAAAAAGTATCTTCGTTGCCATCACACGTCCTTGATCTGTATATCAGTCATTCTTAACACATGAAAGATTGCAGAGGCAATAACAATCAGGGAGGCATACCGTAAGGCAAGGGGGAAGGCGTTCTTGCCGCTCCTCCATAAGACACATCACTGTTACCAGACGCCTGTCGTAAGGTACTCGTCTATGGAGTTTGCCGCCCTCCTGGCGTCCCCCATGGCGAGGATGACTGTGGCGCCTCCCCTTACGATGTCTCCGCCGGAGAAAACGCCCTTCTTGCTCGTCCTTCCGGTATCAGCGTCAGCCGAAATATTGCCCCACCTGTTCACCTTTATATCGGGCGTAGTCTGGGGTATAAGCGGGTTCGCGCCGTTGCCGATCGATATTATCGCTACATCGGCCTCTATTGTGAACTCTGAGCCAGGGACCTCGACAGGGCGCCTCCTGCCCGATTCGTCCGGAGGGCCAAGCTCCATCCTCACGCACTCTATTGCCTTGAGCCTGCCGTCGTCGTCGCCTATGAACCTCCTGGGATGGGTAAGGAGCTTCAATTCAAGCCCTTCCTCCTCGCCGTGGTGTATCTCCTCGATCCTGGCCGGCATCTCCTCCCTCGAACGCCTGTAGACGATAGATACCTCATCCGGACGGAGCCTCAGGGCTGTCCTCGCCGCGTCCATAGCGGTATTGCCCGCGCCTATGACGACCACCCTCTTTCCGCGGATGATCGGCGTGTCATATTCGGGGAACAGGTACGCCTTCATGAGGTTCACCCTTGTAAGGAATTCGTTCGCGGAATATACCCCTATGAGGTTCTCTCCGGGGATGTTCATGAAGTTTGGTAGTCCCGCGCCGGAGCCGATGAATACGGCGTCATATCCCGAGGAAAATAGCTCGTCCACGGTATCGAGCTTTCCAACTACGGCATTGAGGACGATCTCAACGCCCATGCGCTTCAGGTACTCTACCTCTGACTGGACTATCTTCTTGGGGAGCCTGAACTCGGGTATGCCATACATGAGCACCCCGCCGGCGATATGCAACGCCTCGAAGATAGTGACCTTGTGCCCCTTCTTTACGAGGTCGCCTGCGACAGTCAACCCGGCGGGGCCTGCGCCGACAACAGCCACCTTCTTGCCGGTCCACCTTGGGATCTCAGGAATCGAGACTTCACTATGCTCCCTTTCATAGTCCGCCACAAACCTCTCAAGCCTGCCTATTGAAACCGGGTCGTTCTTCTTGCCGATGACGCAGACCTTCTCGCACTGGTCCTCCTGCGGACAGACCCTGCCGCAGACCGCCGGCAACCCGTTAGTCTCCTTTATCTTCCTCGCCGCCTCCAGGAACTTGCCCTCGGCGATGAGCCTTAAGAACCACGGTATGTCTATATTCACCGGACAGCCGCCGACGCAAAGAGGCTTCTTGCACTGGATGCACCTCCTGGCCTCTTCCATCGCCTGCTCAGGGGTGTAGCCGAACGGCACCTCATGGAAATTGGTCACCCTCACGGCCGGGTCCTGCTCAGCCATGGGCTGCCTTGGGATCTTCATCCGTTCTTTGATCTCTTTCGGGTCCATATCCATCTGAAACTCACCTTTTATCATCGTAGAAGAAGCATACTGAAAGGGTTACAAGAGGTTTTCCCCAGACCCCCGCAATGCTCCCAGCCTACTTCCTATCGTAACACTTTACGCCTTCGTGGCAGGTCAATTCTTCCATAGCGAGCTTTTCCTCTTTAAGATAGCTCCTGTTACGAAGGATAAGCTCGGCGTAATCGACCTGGTGGCCATCGAACTCCGGGCCGTCGACGCAGACGAACTGTGTCTTGCCGCCGACGGTCACCCTGCAGGAGCCGCACATGCCGGTGCCGTCGACCATTATGGGATTGAGGCTCACGACCGTCGGTATATTGTACGGCCTGGTAACGTTGCTAACGGCCCTCATCATGGGCACCGGGCCTATGCCAACTACGCAGCCCATCTTCATGCCGCCGTCTATGAGGTTCTGTAGCACCTGGGTGACAAAGCCATGGTGGCCGTAGCTGCCGTCGTCTGTGGCGACATGAAGCTCGTCGCTCACCTCCCTCATCTCCTTTTCGAGTATGAGTAGCGATTTATTCCTCGCGCCGATGATCGAGACCACCCTGTTCCCGGCCTCTCTCATGGCCTTCGCTATCGGGTAGACCGGGGCGGTCCCTATGCCTCCGCCAACGCAGACCGCTATACCGAAGTTCTCTATGCGGGTTGGCTTGCCGAGCGGGCCGACCACGTCAAGGATGGAATCGCCCACGCCCATGTTGCCGAGCATGGCTGAAGACTTGCCGACCTCCTGGATTATGATGTCGATGGTGCCGCTATTAGTGTCGGAATCGAGTATGGTAAGAGGGAACCTCTCGCCAGTCTCATTGAGCCTCAAGATGACGAACTGCCCGGCCTTCCTTTTTCTGGCTATGGAAGGGGCCTTTATCTTGAACTGGTAGACCGTGTGCGCCAGCTCTTTCTTTTCCATTATAACGAACATGATTTGACTCCTTGGAGTTTCAGGGGTTCTCAGGTTTGAGCAGGAGGATGATACCAGAGGAGTGTCTTGCGATAATTTCAGTCGGTCGAGGTCTCAAGCCTTATCCAGAACTCCTTGTTGCCCTTTGTGCCTGAGATGGGCGAATCCCCTATTTCGACAACCTTGAAACCAAGGTCCTCCGAGAACCTCGCTATCTTTTCAATCACCTCGGCGTGCTTTGCCGTGTCCCTCACTATCCCACCCTTGCCGACCTGCCCTTTGCCGACCTCGAACTGAGGCTTGATGAGGGCGAGCACAGTAGCTTTTTCCTTCAGGAATTCAATAGTCTTGGGCAATATCTTTTCAAGGGATATGAACGAGACGTCTATTACAGCCAGGTCAACCGGTTCGCCGACCTCGGAGGGATCGAGATATCTGAAGTTCTTCTCCTCAAGGACCGTGACCCTTGGGTCTGCCCTGAGCCTGGAGTCTATGAGGCCCTTCCCAACATCTATCGCGTAGACCTTTTTGGCCCCTCGCTTAAGGAGGCAGTCGGTGAAGCCGCCGGTCGAGGCCCCGACATCGATTGCGACCAGGCCAGTGACATCAATGCCTGTGCTCTTCAAAAAGCCTTCGAGTTTTACCCCGCCTCTCCCTACGAACGGAAGGTCCTCTTTCAATGACAATAGAGCTTCCGGGTCGACCTCCTTGCCCGGTTTATCGACAATCAGACCGGCTACAAGGACCTTGCCGGCCATTATGAGTGCCTGCGCCCTCTCGCGGCTTGAGACCAGCCCCTTTTCAACAAGCAGGCTGTCTATCCTGAGCTTTTTATTTTTTTTCCCTGTCTTTATCTCCACCTCAAAAAGCCATCTTTACGCTCTTTTTACCTGCGGCAAAGATACGTACCGCGGCCTCGATGCCCCCGGCGGTAAGCCCCAGCCTTTCCCGGAGCTCTTCCTGAGTGCCGTGCTCTATGAACTCATCCGGCACGCCCAGCCTCTTGACCGGTATGGTGACCATGCGCTCTTCAAGCAGTTCAAGCACCGCGGCCCCGAAGCCGCCCTGGAGCGCGCCTTCTTCGACCGTTACGAGGCAGCCTGTAGAAGCGGCCGCCTTCAATATGCAACCCGCGTCAAGCGGCTTCACGAAGCGCGCGTTTATTACGCCTGCATGAATCCCTGCCTTCTCAAGGCTGAGCGCTGCCTCCATGGCGGGCCCGACCATCGTGCCAAGCGCGATGATGGTGGCGTCCTTGCCCGTCCTTAATACCTCGGCCTCTCCGGCAGGTATCAGCCTCATGGGGCCGGAGGTATCGACCCCCAGGCACGCGCCCCTCGGGTATCTTATCGACGCCGGAGTGCCGTACTGGACCGAAGAATAAAGAAGGTGCCTGAGTTCGTCCTCGTCCTTTGGGGCCGATACTGTCATATTCGGGATGTGCCTCAGGTACGAGATATCGAAGATGCCGTGGTGCGTCGGCCCGTCCTGCCCTACTATACCGGCCCTGTCAATGGCTATCACCACCGGCAACTTCTGAATGCAGACGTCATGGACGACCTCGTCATAGGCCCTCTGCAGGAAGGTGGAGTATATGGCCGTCACAGGTACAAACCCTTCCTTGGCAAGACCCCCCGCGAAGGTGAGCGCGTGCTGCTCGGCGATCCCTACGTCGAAGAACCTCTCAGGGTGCCTCTCTGCAAAGGTCGAAAGGCCCGTGCCCTCAGGCATCGCCGCGGTTATCGCAACAACGCGCCTGTCCTTTTCGGCGATCTCAAGCAATGCGGAGCTGAAGACATTGGTATAGGAAGGCTTCGAGGCCTTCTTCGACTTTCCGGTCTCCCTTACAAACGGCCCGACGCCGTGGAAGGCGGCCGGGTCGGCCTCAGCCGGGAGATAGCCCTTTCCCTTCCGTGTAAGCACATGCAGGAGCACCGGTCCCTGGATAGTCGATACGTCGTTCAGCGAGGCGACGAGGGCGTTTATATCATGTCCGTCGATGGGGCCTATGTAATGGAAGCCGAGCCCCTCGAAGAGCATGCCAGGGGTAAGGAGCGTTATGATCGAGTCATCCGCTCTCCTTGCTATCTCAAAGAGCCTGCCGCCTATCCGGGGGATCGACTTTATGAACCTCTCCACGTCTTTCTTGAGGTTTGTGGCGAACCTGCCCGTGAGCTTGCGGCTCAGGAACTGGGAGAGGGCGCCGACGTTCTTGGATATCGACATCTCGTTGTCGTTCAAGATGACGATGAGGTTCTTCTTGAGATGTCCGGCCTGGTTGAGCCCCTCGAAGGCGAGCCCGGCCGTAAGAGAGCCGTCGCCTATTACGGCGACTACCTTATAGTCCGCGCCGCCGAGGTCGCGGGCCGAGGCAATGCCGAGAGCGGCGGAAATGGATGTAGAGGAATGTCCGGCTATAAAGGCGTCGAAGGGGCTTTCAGATGGCTTGGGGAAGCCGCTTATGCCTCCGTACTGCCTGAGTGTAGTGAACTCGCGCTTCCTGCCTGTCAATATCTTATGGGCATATGCCTGGTGGCCTACGTCCCATATTATCTTGTCCTCAGGCGTATCGAGGGCGTAATGAAGGGCGATTGCTATCTCCACGGCCCCCAGGCTTGAAGCCAGATGGCCGCCCTTGTCCGATACGGTCTCTATTATAAGCTCTCTAAGTTCCGCGGCGAGCTCTACGAGCTCCTCGGGGGCCAGGGCCTTCATGTCCTTGGGCGCCTCTATCCTGTCCAGGAGTTTTTTCACCCTGTCTACCTACTTTCTTCTCGCTATGATGTAGCGTGCTATGGCCCTTAGAGGGTCGGCCTTCCCGTCGAAATCGGCAAGCGAACCAAGGGCCATCTCGACCAGCTCAGAGGCCCTTTTCCTGGACTCGTCAAGCCCTATGAGGGAGGGGTAAGTGGCCTTGCCCTTTTTCTCGTCCCCGCCGGTATTTTTGCCCATCTCATCTGACGACCCCTCGACATCGAGGATGTCGTCGGCTATCTGAAAGGCAAGGCCTATGGATTTCCCGAACCTGGAGAGCGCGCCAAGTTCTTTTTTGGACGCGCCTCCGAGTATCGCCCCGCACCTTATGGCCGCGAGTATGAGCTCCCCTGTCTTATGTATATGTATGTACTCGAGGACAGGGAAAGGTATATCACTGTCCTCTGACTCGATGTCTACCATCTGCCCGCCTATCATGCCGGTCGACCCCGCGGCCTTGGCGAGCTCCTGGATGACCTTTACGATAGCGCCCCTATTCCTGGTCTCGGTCCTCGCGATCATATCGAAGGCCACCGTAAGGAGGGCATCTCCGGCAAGGATCGCAGCCGCCTCGCCGAAGGCGCGATGGCAGGTGGGCCTGCCCCTTCGGAGGTCGTCATTGTCTATGGCTGGCAGGTCGTCATGAATAAGCGAATAGGTGTGTATGCACTCGAAGGCGCAGGCGCAATTAAGCGCGGCAGCCGGGTCGGCGCCAACAGCCTCAGAGGCGGCGAGCACCAGGACCGGCCTTATCCTTTTGCCTCCGGCGAAGAGGCTGTAGTGCATGGCCCTGTGGAGCGTCTGAGGGTAGTCATCCTCCCTCGGCAAAAGCTCCTTGAGACCTCTGTTTATGACCTCTACCTTCTCTGAAAGATACCTGTTTAGGTTCAAATAGGCCTCGCTACCGGCTCCCGGGCCGGTATTTAAGCCCTGAGACAGCCGATCAAGAATACAAAGCTAATATAATATATTATCAGAACAAAATTTTAAATACAAGGATGCCATAGGGTATTCCGGGCGTTTAAAAACCCCCTCCTGCACATGGCAGGAGGGGGTATTCAGGAACAAAGCCCTGGATTTCTCCAGGCCTCTGGGAAAGGTGGCTTAGGCCACCTTCACCACGTTTGAGGCCTGAGGCCCCTTGGGGCCCTGGGTTATCTCGAACTCGACTTCCTCGCCTTCCTTGAGGGTCTTGAAACCCTCTCCGCCGATGGCCGTGTAATGGACGAATACGTCCTCACCCGACTCCTGCTGGATGAACCCGAAACCCTTGGTGTCATTGAACCACTTCACTCTGCCTCTTGCCATTTTTTACCGTGCCTCCTTGTTTTCTGGTACTCTCTTGCAGCATATAAAAAGCCGTGGCGAGTTACTGCGTCACTCTCCACGGCCCTGACTGACAATAACACAGCCCACATACTGCAAATAAGAATCCCTTTGTAGAATTTGCCGCCATACTACCAGCTTAAATAATACGTGTCAAGCTTTTTTATAAGAAACAATTCTTTTAATTTCCAGGGCCGTTTTCCGCTATTTCGCCAGGAAAATACTATCCATGGCTTGTAAGTAGCTCCTACTCGGCCACCTCTGATACCCTCACTATCTCGACCCCTTGAAGCCCAGGGAGAGCCTCCTTCAGCGCCTCGATGGTCTCCGGGTAAGGGTGGCCTATCGCCACTGCCTTTCCGCGCTTCCTGGCTATCCGGGCCGCTTTCATGAGCTGCCCCTTGATATAGGCCACCTCCCTTTTATTATCAAGGAATATGTTCCTCTCGGCGCTTTTTACCTTAAGCTCCCTCGCAAGCCTGCCGCCGACGGTAGCGGAGGTGGTGCGGCTGTCGAGGAATATGAGCCCCTTCTGCTTCATCAGTTTGAGGACAGCCCTCATCTTCACTTCGTCCTCGGTGAACCTGGAGCCCATGTGGTTATTGAGGCCTATGGCTCCAGGCACGGCCTTAAGGCCGGCCTCAACCCTTATGGCTATCTCCTCGGGGGTCATCTCGACAAGAAGCGCGGCTACCCCAGGGTCGTGGCCTGCCGGGTCCTTTGGCTCCATTGGCATATGGACAAGGACGTCGAGGCCTTTTGAACCGGCCTCGTTCGAGACCTCCTTCGAGAACCTGGTATCCGGCATAACGGCTATGGAGATCGGTTCTCCGACAGCGATAATATCCCTGAGCTTCTTCATATCAGGCCCCATGTCGTCTATGACGATGGCAAGCTTTGGCTTTGGCGCGACTATGGACGGGACAGGCATCTCAGGAGGCGCCTCGGCCGGAGGCACGGTTACTATCTCTGGAGGGGCAACCTCAACCGGCTTGGGAAGGCTTACCCTGGGAGCCTCAGGCTCCGGGCTTTCAAGGCCGCCCATGAACTTGAGCGCGACAAGAACGAGGGCCGCTCCTGCCACAAAGCCCGCTGCGAGCATCCACCAGCCTTTTACCTTCTTCCTCTTCTTTCCCATAAAGATATTCTATCCCTCATAAGCAAAGGCCCCTTCCGGGGCCTCGCTCTTGTTTATTTTTTTACGTTTCCTCAGCTTACCTTCTGCATGGTGCCCCTGAATATGTACCAGCTCTTGAGGTACTCTACGGCCCTGTTAAGCTGGATGTCTTCAACTGCGCCGGACTTGGGGGTATCCGTGGGTGCCGCGTTTATCTTTTCCACTTCCTTCTTCTCGTCCTTCTTTACCTCTGTCTTTACCTCAGGCCCCTCTGCGGCCAGGTGGCCTTCAAGGTCCGCCTCCTTGAGGTGTCCCTTTGGCGCCTGCCCGACCACTATGTCCGGCTCTATGCCCTTCGCCTGGATGGACCTGCCGGAAGGGGTGTAGTACTTGGAGGTGGTCAGGCGCACCGCCGAGCCGTCGGCAAGCGGTATTATGGTCTGGACAGAGCCCTTGCCGAAGGTCGTAACGCCGAGTATCATCGCCCTCTTCTGGTCCTGGAGGGCGCCCGCGACTATCTCAGAGGCTGAAGCGCTTCCGTTGTTCACGAGCACTATCATCGGGTAATCTGGCTGCGTCTTCGATGTGTCGGCGCTAAAGGTCATGTTCTGCCCCGCCACCCTGCCCTTCGTATAGACGATGAGCCCGGAGTCGAGGAACTCGTTCGACACCGATACCGCCTCCTGCAGGAGTCCGCCAGGGTTGTTCCGCAGGTCGAGTATCAATCCCTTGAGCCTTCCGCCGTCGGTCTTGGAAGCGAGCTCCCTTAATGCCTTGTCGAGCTCCTCGGTGGTGCGCTCCTGGAACTGGGTTATCTTCACATACCCGAATCCTTCGTCGAGCATCTTGGACTTGATGCTCTTGACCTTGATTATCGCCCTCGTCAGGGTGAAGGGCCTTGGGGAATCGAAATCTTCCCTCATGATAGATATGGTAATGGGGGTGTCCTTTGGCCCCCTCATGAGGTTCACGGCCTCGGAAAGGGGCATGTCCCTGGTGCTCTTGTCCCCTATCTTAACTATCCTGTCCCCGGCGAGCAGGCCCGCCTTGTGGGCAGGGGTATCCTCGATGGGGGCGACGACCGTAAGGACGTTCTCCTTCAACCCCAGCTCTATGCCGATCCCTCCGAAGACGCCCTTTGTGTCTACCTGCATCTCCTTGTACTCATCGGGGGTAAGGAAGCTTGAATGCGGGTCGAGGCTCTTGACCATGCCCTTGAGAGAATTGTAGATGACCTCCTTGGAGTCTACCTCCTCGGTATAGTTATCCTGCACTATCCCCAGCACGTCGGTATAAATCTTCAAGCTTTCGTAGGTGTTGCCAGGGACCGGGACAGCCTTTTGGGATATGCCCCATGAAGAGAACGAAAGGACTGCTATTATGGCTAAAGCCCCTCCAAGGAGCTTGGGGTTGAAGATCTTCGTCATTAAAGCCCTCCTTTTTTTTGCCGCAGATAAAAAAAGACGTTCTGAGACGCAGCTTTTTAATTATATCAAATTAATCGGGTCTTAAAACAAAAAATAATCATCTTGCGGAAAGCCAGCCCATAGGGTCCCTGGGGACCCCCTTCTGGCGTATCTCGAAGTAAAGCCCGGCCTTGCCCTCCGGGCCAGAGTCCCCGACGAGGCCGACATCCGCCCCCTTTGCCGCCTCCTGGCCGGTTTCCATGAGCGCCCTTCCGAGGTGGGCGAAAAGGGTATAATAGCCGCCCTTGTGGTCTATTATCATCACCTGGCCGTACCCCTTGAGCCACCCGACATAGATGACCTTGCCGTCGTAGACGCTCTTTATCGTCTCTCCCAGCGGCGCCTCTATGGTTATTCCGTTATTGAAGGTCACTGTCTGGAACTTGGGGTGTCTTACCTTTCCGTAGAAAGAGACGACCTTGCCTGCGACCGGCATGGGGAGCCTGCCTTTCATCGAGGCGAAGCCGGTCCCTGCGGGAGGCGGGGCCTCTTCCCCGGCGGACCGGAGCTTGTCGACCAGCCTGGAAAGGTCGGCAGCGGCCTGCTCAAGCTCTTTTACTACCCGCTCCCTCCTGCTCTTCTCCTGCTTTACATCGTTGAGGATGGCGAGTTTTTTCTTTTGAACAGCCTCCGTCTCCTTCTCCCTGGAGGCGGCCTCGGCCCTGGCTGACTCAAGCCCCGCTACAAGCGACGTCTTCTTCTCTTTCTCACCAGCGAGGCTCGTGATGGTATTCGAATACCCCTCTATAAGTTCTGCGTCCATGTCCATTAACATGGTCAGGTACTTATGCCTCCTGCCGAGATTCGACGCGTCAGAGGAGAAGAGCACTTCCATCGCCTCGCCCCTGTTGACCTTGTACATGGCCCTTAAGCGCGCGGAAAGCCTCTCGGCGAGCTTTTTTTTCCTCGCCTCGAGCCTTGATATCTCGACGCTCACCCGGTCGAATTCCTTTTTTATCCCGCTGAGGGTCTCCTTCACGCCCTTGAGCTCTTCCCGTTTTATCGTCAGTTCCCGGTTGAGCCCCTCAAGGTCGTCGAGGATGCCTGTCTCCCTGGCAGCTATCTCCTTTATGCTCTTTTTTTCTTCCCGTATCTGGCGTTTTACGTCCTCGAGGCTCTTCTCTTTCTTTAAAAGCTCCTGTCTCGGGCTCTTTTCGGCGAAGGCCGGGGTGAGAAGAAATAAGAACGCGAGGCAGGAGGCGACGAGCAGCTTCATACCTTGAGGAACCTGTTCATGGAGACGAGGCTTCCAGCCACCCCCATGGCCATGCCCGAGAGGACGAGGGCAAGGAGAAAAAGAGGGGCCGGGAATGGCATCTCGAGAGCGAACCTCAGGTAGGCAGGGACGTGGCCTATAAGCACCGCCCTGCCGGCCGCGAGCGCGCCCATGGCCAGCAGACCCCCCAAAAGGCCCTGCAGCATGCCTTCTATGACAAAAGGCGCCTTCACATACATATCGGACGCGCCAACGAGTTTCATTATCTCTATTTCGGCGCTCCGCGCGTATACGGCAAGCCTTATCGTATTGGAGATGATAAAGAGGGTAGCCAGGGCTATGAAGGCCCCGATTATGACCGCCGCCATCTTTACAAACCTGACCAGCGACGCGAGCTTCTCGACCCATTCACTGCTGTACTGGACCTCGTCTACCCATTCCTGGGCCTTCAAAACGCCTACCACCGAGGCGAGCCTGGCGGGGTCGTTGAACTCGTCCTTTACTTTTATTTCGAAAGAAGCGGGCAGCGGATTGGAGTCAACGCCTTCAAGGATACCCTCATATCCTTTTAGCTCCGCCCTTATCTCGTCGAGCGCCTTTTCCTTCGATACGAACTCGACCACGCTTACGCCGGGTATCTCGAGTATCCTGTTCCGAAGGACATCGGGAGCAACGGTCCCGGCGTCCTTTACATAGGCGATGACCTGGGTCTTCTCTCCCCAGCCCTCTATGACGCCGTTCAGGTTAGTGATGATGAAGACGAAGAGCGAGAATATGGCGAGAGAAAAAGCAAGGGTCAGAGATGTAAGGGCTGTCGTGACCTTGTTCTCTTTCAAGGAGCCTATGGCGTCGGTCACGATATAGAGGATATCCGCGGAGCCTGCCTTGGACATTATACCAGCCTCCCGGATTCAAGGGCGACGGTGCGCCTCGCGTACCTCTCGATGAGCCCCTTGTCATGAGTAGCCACGACAACCGTAGTGCCGCGGCTGTTGACTTCCTTGAAGAGCTCTATTATCTGTACCGATAGCTCAGGGTCAAGGTTTCCAGTGGGCTCGTCAGCGAGTATTATGGCCGGGTCCTTTACCAACGCCCTCGCGATGGCGACCCTCTGCTGTTCCCCGCCGGAGAGCTGCAGGGGCTTGAAGTTCGCCCTGTGCTGGAGCTTCACATAGGTAAGCATCCTCGCCACCCGCCTCCTTACATCCGCTGGGGCCACACCCATGACCTTCAACGCCAGCGCTACGTTATCAAATACGGTCTTGTTTGGGAGGAGCTTGAAGTCCTGGAATACGAAACCGATCCTCCTCCTTAAAGAAGGGAGCTCGGCCTGAGGTATTCTAACGTAGTTCCTGCCGTCCAGGATTATCTGCCCCTGGGTGGGCGCCTCCGAGCCGCACATCAACTTAAGCAGTGTTGATTTGCCGGCGCCGCTCGGCCCGGTTATAAAGAGGAACTCGCCTTTGCCTATCTTAAGGGTAACATCGGAGAGCGCTGGGGTAGAGCCTTCATAACTCTTCGACACATGGAACATCTGTATCATAATAAAGACCCTCTGAGGGCTGGAATCCCTGAAAAAGCTTGATTTATAAAGTATTTAGTAGAAAAAGCCCTGGATATTATCCCAATTCGGCCTCGCTCCTGTCAAGGGTTTTGGCCTGGCAGCGGGAAAAAAGGTTCTTATCTTGTACGTTACTACGCGACACAACACACCCTTGCTCCCCCAATATGCCGGAATGGATTAAAACCCGTCTTTTTAAATTTCAATTCTGGCCGTCCCGCTTTTGTGATAAAAATTTCATATGAACGGACTGAAATCGATCCTTGATAGCATCGACCTCCCGATAAAAGGGTCGATAGCTGATATACGCATGGCGCTCTGTAAAGGGAGGAACGCGGTAGTAGAGGCCGCGCCTGGCGCCGGCAAGACAACGCTAATCCCCCTGACGCTCCTTGATGAGCCGTGGCTCGACGGCAGGCGCATCATCATGCTTGAGCCGAGGAGGCTGGCGGCAAGGGCGGCGGCAATAAGGATGGCAGAGCTCATCGGAGAAGATGTCGGCGCGACCATCGGATACCGCACAAGGCTCGATAGCTCTATCGGGCCATCGACAAGGATAGAGGTCGTCACCGAAGGCATACTCACGAGGTTTTTGCAGAGCGACCAGGCCCTTGAAGGCATAGGGCTCCTGATATTCGACGAGTTTCATGAAAGGAGCATCAACGCCGATCTTGGCCTGGCCCTCTCCCTTGAGTCGCAGTCGCTCCTGAGGGATGACATTCGCATCCTCATCATGTCCGCCACACTCGACGGGGAAGAGGTCTCGGCTCTGCTCGGCGGCGCGCCTGTGGTAAAGAGCATGGGCAAGGCATACCCGGTCGAGGTGCGTTACATGTCTAAAACTGTGGGGAGCGGACGAGCGTACACATCGACAGGCCCGGATTTCATATCAAGGGTGGCTGGGGCCGTATGGAAGGCCTTGATGGAAGGAACGGGAAGCATCCTCGTCTTCCTTCCCGGAAGCGGCGAGATAAAACGCGTAGCCGCGGCCTTGATGGAAAGAGAGATCCCCGCCGATACCGTTATAATCCCGCTTTACGGCGAGCTGTCAAAGGAGGCGCAGGACCAGGCCATAAGGCCCTCGCCCGAAGGTAAAAGGAAGGTGGTCCTTGCTACATCGATAGCCGAGACGAGCATAACCATTGACGGCGTAAGGGTTGTAATAGACGGCGGATTAAAGCGCGTGCCCCGCTTCTCCCCCTCTATCGGGATGAGCAGCCTTGAGACGGTGCGCGTAACTAAAGACTCGGCTGAACAGCGGTGCGGCAGGGCCGGAAGGCTTGGGCCCGGCCTATGCGTACGCCTCTGGCAGGAGACTGAAAACTCCGGCCTCAAGGACAAGAGCACGCCGGAGATAATGGAGGCCGACCTTGCCCCACTCGCCCTTGAGCTCTCTGTCTGGGGGGCGGCCCCTGAAAAACTAAATTGGCTTGACCCTCCCCCGGCGGGGGCCATGTCGCAGGCTAAAGAACTTCTCTATCATCTTGGCGCTATCGATAAGACAGGCGCTGCCACAGCGCACGGAAGGGAGCTTGCGCGCCTTGCGCTCCATCCCCGGCTGGCCCACATGGTCATAAAGGGGCGCGAGCTTGGCCTTGGAAGCATCGCCTCTTCCATCGCCGCCTTCCTGACCGAGCGTGACTTCGTAAAGACAGGGTTAGCTGACCGTAACCAGGATATACGGCACCGGCTGGAAGTGCTGTCTGGCGATGACAGTCAAGGTAGAGTCGACATAGACAGGTCAGCGTTAAAAAGGGTGCGGGCAGCGGCAGCTCAGATAAGAAGACAGCTTGGCATCAGAGAAAAAGATGAGGACTCCGACAAGGCGGGGCTTCTCCTCGCATTCGCCTATCCGGACAGGATAGCCAAAAGACGAGGAGAGACTGAGGGTCGCTATCTGCTTGCCAACGGCAGGGGCGCGCTGCTTCCTGCCTCCGCACTCCGTCAAGAGTACATAGTTGCCGCGAGCCTTGACGGAGGTGAAAGGGAATCCCGCGTCTACCTTGCCGCGCCTCTGTCATTGTCAGACCTCGAAGAATACTTCAAAGAAGATATCGAGGAGCGGGATATCGTCGAATGGGACCAGGCCCAGAGGTGCGTTAGCGCGCGAAGGCAGAAACACTTCTGGGAGCTTCTGTTATCAGACAGTCAACTTCAAGCCCCTGACACGGGAAAGGTGCTCGACGCCTTTATCAACGGGGTCAAGCTTAATGGACTTAACGCGCTCCCGTGGGAGAGGGCTTCACAGGCGCTCCGGGAAAGGGTTGGTTTCTTAAACCGGATAAGCGGTGAAACGGGCAAAAAATTCCCGGACCTCTCGGAGGGGCGTCTTTTAGCCGATATAAAAGAATGGCTTGGGCCCTGGATAGACGGGATGACGCGCCTTGAGCACCTTAAAAAACTCGACATGAAGGCGATTATCCTGAGCATCCTCACATGGGAAGAGCGCGAAACGATTGAGAGGCTTGCACCTATGCATATCATCGTCCCGAGCGGGTCGCGGATCGCGATAGACTATTCAGGCGAGCGCCCCGTGCTGAAGGTCAAGCTGCAGGAGCTATTCGGGCTGGACAGGACCCCGGCTGTTGCCGGGCATCCGGTTCTCCTGCACCTCCTGTCGCCAGCCGGGAGGCCTGTGCAGGTAACGAACGACCTCGCCGGCTTCTGGGCCAGGAGCTACCAAATGGTAAAAAAAGAGCTTAAGGGGCGATACCCCAAACACTACTGGCCTGACGACCCCACTCAGGCCGAGGCGACCAAAGGGGTCAGGAGAAAGAAGTGAGATACGATTTCGACAAATTGATAGTCCGTACAGGCACCGACTGCGTCAAGTGGGACCACTATGACATGAAGGATGAAGTCAGGGCCATGAAGTCCATGTCGATAGCCGACATGGACTTCATGGCCCCGGGGTTCATAACGGATGCCATAATCAAAAGGGCAGGACACGGCATCTTCGGCTATACTGTCGTGCCTGAAAGCTATTACGCTTGCCTTGCCGGATGGCTCGGCAGGAGGTTCGGCTGGCAGGTCAAAAGGGAGTGGATGAGGTTTTCCCCCGGCGTCATACCTGCCCTTAACTTCGCGGTCCAGGCCTTCACCGAGCCGGGGGATAAGGTCGTCATACAGCCCCCCGTCTATCACCCTTTCAGGGCTGTCGTGGCCAACAACGCTCGAGTGGTCGCGAACAACCTCTTGAAATGCGTTGACGGCCAATACGCCATGGACCTTGAAGGGCTCAAAAAACTCATAGACAGGCAGACAAGGATGCTGATACTTTCCAGCCCGCATAACCCTGTTGGCAGGGTCTGGAGAAAAGAAGAGCTTGAGGCCCTTGGCAATATCTGCCTTGAAAACGATATCCTCATCGTATCAGATGAGATCCATTCGGACCTCATCATGCCCGGCTTCACACACACGCCTACCGCGAGCATCTCGGATGAGCTTGCGAAGATAACTATAACATGCACCTCCCCGAGCAAGACCTTCAACATCGCGGAGCTTCATGTGGCGAACGTGATAATCCAGAACGAGGAGCTCTATTCAAGATTTGACCTTGCCCTTACGAAGGCGGGAATAAACAAGCCCAATATCCTGGGCATGGTAGCCGCGGAGGCCGCATACACAAATGGCGACGAATGGGTCGAGGAGCTTATCCCGTACCTGCACGGCAACTATCTATTGATGCGGGAACTCGTTACTGAGAAGCTCCCAGCGGTGAAGGCAGCTGATATGGAGGGCACCTATCTCGGCTGGCTCGACTTCAACGGATTAGAACTTACAGACGCCATGCTCGAAGATACGCTTCTTGCAAAGGCCAGGGTCGCCATGACCCCTGGCCGCATATTCGGCCCTGGCGGAGAGGGCTTCTACAGGATGAACCTCGCATGCCCGAGGAAGGTCCTCGAAGAGGCGCTACTAAGGGTAATATCGGCTTTTAAAAAATAGCCTCCGCTCCCTTCTGCTATACTTGGAATAATGTCTAAGTACAGGGGGAGGGACCCATGCGGCGCGCGCTTCCTTTCTTGCTGCTCTTCATAGGCCTGCCGGCCCTGCTCCTCTCAAAGGAGGTCGAGACATACATCTCCAGGATTGGGGCTACCGGCGTACAACGGGTGGAGATAACCGGCGGAAGCTATTTTTTCAGGCCCGGCCGCATAGTAGTGAAAGCAGGCGTGCCTGTTGAGCTTGTCTTAAAGAGCGAATCGGCCATCATACCGCACAACTTCGTCTTAAAGTCGCCTGAAGCTGGAATAGATATATCGGTGAGGCTTGAAAGGGAGCCCACGACTTTGCGCTTCACCCCCGCCAAAAGCGGACAGCTCACCTTCTACTGCGACAAGAAATTCTTCTTGCTTAAAAGCCACAGGGAACACGGAATGGAAGGCACTATCGAGGTAGTGCCATAGTCAATGGAGGGTCTACAAAGCAGGCAGGGTTTGGGGCTTTCATTTTATCGCCGCCGGATGCCATACCCCTTTAACGCCATCTCTTTTGTGTATGTCGCTTATCGTTCCGTTTCATTATATCCGGGCCTGTAAGTATCGACTTCTGCCTCTCCCTGCCCTTGTCGCTCTTTTCCACAAAACAGGTATCGCCTGTAGACGGGTCGCGCCCTGTCCAGTACATAAGGGTCGAATAGGTCGACGGTGTGGGCGTAAACACCTGTACCTGCTCAGGGACCGTACCAAGCTCTTTCAACGCGAACTCCCTCAATTTTTTCATATCGCCGTCGGTGCAGCCTGGGTGGGCTGCCATAAGGTAGTATGAAAGGAACTGCTTCATCCCGGCCTCTTTCGTAAACCTGTAAAAAAGCTCCTTGAACTTTATAAGGGCGGCGCTATTAGAGCCCTGCTTCCCCATCTTTTGAAGTACTCCCGCCTCCGAATGCTCCGGAGCTATCTTCATCTGCCCGGAGACGTGGTTGCATACAAGCTCCTTCAAATATCTCTCGCCGTCTTTTTTATCAGCGAGCACCATATCGTGCCTGATGCCAGATGCCACGACCACCTTCTTGACACCGTCGATCGAGCGAAGCTCCCTCAAAAGCGACACCTGCTCCGCGTGGCCGGGATGAAGGAGCGGGCAGACCTTTGGCGAGATACAGCTCTTCTTCGGGCAGCAGCCCTGTTTTTCCATCCTCTCGCAGCCGGAGGCGTACATATTCGCAGACGGCCCGCCCACGTCATGTATCCTGCCCTTGAACAACGGGTGCCTGACGATCTCCTTCGCCTCGGCGATGACAGATGCCCTGCTCCTGCTCCTCACCCTTCTCCCTTCATGCACGGCGATGGCGCAAAAGGAGCATTCGCCGTAGCATCCCCGGTGAGTGGAAATGGAGAAACGGATAGTCTCCAGGGCCTTTACCTCGCCGTCTTTGCGGTGGTACGGGTGGAGGTCGCGCTCGTACCTGAGGCCGTATACCCGGTCAAGCTCTTCCCGGGACAGGTACAGGGCCGGGGGGTTCTGGACGAGATAGCGGACGTCGTGCCTCTGTGAGAGCCTCCTGGCTGTGGCGGGATCGTTGTTGTTGTAGAATATCTGGAACGCCCTCGTAAAAGCATCCTTGTCTTTAGCCGAGTCCTCATAAGACGGAAGCTCGATACAATCATCTGGAAGCTCTTTTGATATGTAGCAGAGTCCGCGGATGCCCCGTGGGTCGCCTCCATCCTTAAGGCATCCGGCAAGCTCGACTATTGAACGCTCAGCCATGCCGTAAAGGAGGTAGTCGGCCTTGGCGTCAAAGAGGATAGACCTTCTAACGCTATTGGTCCAGAAATCGTAATGGGCGACACGGCGGAGGCTCGCTTCTACGCCACCGAGTACTATCGGGCGGGTATTCTTGAAAAAACGTCTAATGAGGTTGGCGTACGCGAGAGAGGCCCGGTCGGGGCGCCGGTTATTTACACCGCCGGGGGTATAGTCGTCGCTCTTACGCGGGCGGCCCGTTGCGGTCCGGTTGGCCACCATCGAGTCGATACAGCCGCCGGAGACGCCCCAGAAGAGCCTTGGCTCGCCGAGGCGGGTTATATCAGCGCCTGAGATATCAGGCTGGCCTATGACGCCGACCCTAAAACCTTCCGCAAGAAGAAGCTTGCCGACAATGGCTACTCCGACAAAGGGAGAGTCTATATAGCTATCGCCTGTTACGAGGATAACGTCAAGACGGTCCCAGCCAAGGGAGTCCATCTCTTTTTTTGTAGTCGGCAGGAACATCTGAATATCATAAAATAAAAAGGGCTGATTTCATAATGAAATCAGCCCTTCGTGTCTGGCGGGGCCGACGGGACTCGAACCCGCGCCCTCTGGCTTGACAGGCCAGCGTTATAACCGACTTAACTACGGCCCCGTTTTGTGGCGGTCTCTAAAAATTGTTATTTTTAGAGACCGCCTTACATTTTTGAATAATGGTAGGCGGAACAGGGATCGAACCTGTGACCCCAGCCTTGTAAGGGCTGTGCTCTACCAACTGAGCTATCCGCCCGCTTGAAGATGAATCCCCCGCCGAGTACGACGGGGGATTTAATTATGTACCAGTTTTACTTTCCGGTGTCAAGCGAAGTTTGAAGACCAGGCTCAGTGCCTGATGAGATCTCCAGGCACCGCCTGCGGCGCGGGGCTTGCAGGCACCGGCCCAAGCTCTTTTTCTTCAGCCTTGGCCTTGAATATCTCTTCCCTCGTCTTCGCGTCAAGTGCCTGGGTGAGGACATCGTCCATATGCTCCACGAGCACGGTCTTCACCTTCTTCGTTATCTGCTGAGGTATCTCCTTCAGGTCCTTCTCGTTCTCTTTCGGGACGAGCACCTTGGGGATGCCGGCCCTGTGCGCCGCGAGGAGCTTTTCCTTCAAGCCCCCAATGGGCAGGACCTTGCCACGTAGCGTAATCTCGCCTGTCATGGCGACATCTTTTCGCACCGGGATCCTGGAGAGGGCCGAGGCGATAGCGGTCGCTATGGTGATGCCTGCCGAAGGGCCGTCCTTTGGTATGGCCCCCTCGGGGACGTGAATATGTATGTCGAGCTTCTGATAGAAGTCTTTCTCAAGACCGAGCTCGGTAGCGCGGCTCCTGATGTAGGTCATTGCCGCCTGCGCCGACTCCTGCATCACCTCGCCGAGCTTTCCGGTTATGATGAGCTTGCCCTTGCCGGGGACGAGGGCCACCTCTATCTCGAGGAGCTCTCCTCCCACCTCTGTCCAGGCAAGTCCGGTTGCGACCCCGATCTCATTGGTCTTGTCTACAGTGCCGTAGCGATAAGGCGGCACGCCAAGGTACTTGGAGAGCGACCTGGCGGTTACGGCCACCTTTGTCTCGATACCCTTCTTGAGTATCTCCTTTGCGGTCTTCCTGCAGATGGCGGCCAACTGGCGCTCAAGGTTCCTTACGCCGGCCTCTTTGGTATACTTCCTGATGAGCATAAGGATCGTCGACTTGCCCATATCGAGGTTCGCTTCGGTCAGGCCGTGCATCTTGAGCTGCTTGGGCAGCAGGAACCTCTCCGCTATATGCAGCTTTTCGAGCTCTGTATAGCCGGGTATCCTTATAAGCTCCATCCTGTCCAGCAGCGGATAAGGTATGCCCTGCAGCGAGTTGGCGGTTGTCAGGAACATTATCTTCGAGAGATCGTAGTCGCAGTCGAGATAATGGTCGTTGAAGGTATGGTTCTGCTCAGGGTCCAGGACCTCGAGGAGGGCTGAAGCCGGGTCGCCTCTGAAGTCGTGGCTCATCTTGTCTACCTCGTCGAGGAGGAAGACAGGGTTATTGGAGCCGGCCTTCTTTAGCGACTGTATAATCTTGCCCGGCATGGAGCCTATATAGGTCCTCCTGTGCCCCCTTATCTCGGCCTCGTCCTTTACGCCGCCGAGCGAAAGCCTTACGAAGTTCCTTCCCGTAGACCTGGCGATCGATTTCGCAAGCGAGGTCTTACCTACGCCCGGAGGGCCGACCAGGCAGAGGATGGGCCCCTTCATCTCTTCAACGAGCCCCCTTACCGCGAGGTACTCTATTATCCTCTCTTTAACGGCCTTGAGCCCGTAGTGGTCCTCGTCCAGGACCTTCTCGGCCTCCGTTATGTCCTTCTTCTCGTCGGTTAACTGGTCCCATGGCAGGTTCACGAGCCAATCGATATAGTTCCTCGATACGGTCGCCTCTGCGGACATGGGCGACATGAGGCGGAGCTTTTTTATCTCCTGCTTGGCCTTCTTTGTCGCCTCCTTGGAGAGCTTCCTGGTCTTGAGCTTTTCCTCGAACTCCTGTATCTCGTTCTTGAAGTCGTCCTTCTCGCCAAGCTCCTTCTGGATGGCCTTCATCTGCTCGGAGAGATAGTACTCCTTCTGGGTCTTCTCCATCTGGCGCTTGACCCTCTGGCGTATCTTCTGCTCTACCTCGAGTATCTCTATCTCGCTCTCCATTATGGAGTAGAGCCTCTCGAGCCTCTTGGTGGGGCTCGCTATCGCCAGGAGCGCCTGCTTGTCCTCGATCTTGATGGTCAGGTGCGAGCAGATGGTGTCGGCAAGCCTGCCCGGATCCTCTATTGAGGAAACGCTCATTATCATCTCGGGCGGGACGCGCTTGTTGAACTTGACGTATGTCTCGAACGACTTGACAGCCGACCTGGTGAGGGCCTCTGTCTCCACCGTCTCGTCTATGGCCTCCTCGACCTCCTCGACCGCGACCATGAAGCAATCGGCCTCTGAGACGTACTCCTTTATCTTCGCCCTCTTCTTGCCCTCGACAAGCACCTTTACGGTACCGTCCGGAAGCCTCAGGAGCTGGAGTATGGTGCCGAGCGTGCCTATCTCATAAATATCGTCCTGGTCAGGCTCCTCTGTCTTCGCCTTTTTCTGGGCGGCAAGCAGTATTGACTTGTCCGAGCCCATCGCGAGCTCAAGGGCCTTGATGGACTTCTCCCTTCCCACAAAAAGGGGCACGACCATGTATGGAAATATGATTATGTCTCTTAACGGAATTAACGGGACTACCATTCTGTCTCTCTTCAAATCCCTTCCTCCCTTTAAAAAGGACAGCATCTCCTCACCCGCTGAAGACCCCGCTTTAAAAGCGGGGAATATTAGGCAACTATTATCTGTCCGCTTGAGCGGATCAGGCTGTCTCTGCCCTGTTACCGTACACGATAATGGGCTTTGCGTTCTCGAGGATGACGTCCTCGTTGATTATGCACTCTTTTATGTTCGTCTGAGAAGGCAGCTCGTACATGGTGTCGAGCATCACGTTCTCGAGGATCGCGCGAAGTCCCCTTGCCCCGGCCTTCCTCCTCATCGACTCCTTCGCCACAGCCGCGAGCGCCCCGTCCGTGAACTTGAGCTTCACGCTCTCGAACTCGAAGAGCTTCTGGTACTGCTTTATTATGGCGTTCTTTGGCTCCATGAGTATCCTGACAAGGTCATGCTCGTTTAGCTCGTCCAGGACCGCCGTCACGGGGAGCCTTCCCATGAACTCAGGTATGAGCCCGTACCTCAGGAAGTCCCCGGGCTCCACCTGGTGCATGAGCTTGGTGTAGCTCGTGTCTATATCCTTTACCTTGCTGTCCTCGGTGCTGAAGCCGACAGACCTTTTTCCGACCCTCTGGGCCACGATCGACTCAAGACCGGAGAAGGCCCCGCCGCAGACAAAGAGTATGTTGGTGGTGTCCACCTGCAAAAACTCCTGCTGGGGGTGCTTCCTGCCGCCCTTTGGGGGGACGTTCGCGACGGTCCCTTCGATTATCTTCAAAAGGGCCTGCTGCACGCCTTCGCCGGATACGTCCCTTGTGATGGACGGGCTGTCGCTCTTCCTTGATATCTTGTCGATCTCGTCGATATAGACGATGCCCTTCTGGCACCTCTCTATGTCGTACTCGGCGTTCTGAAGCAAGCTCAGGATGATGTTCTCGACGTCCTCTCCGACGTAGCCGGCCTCCGTAAGCGTGGTGGCGTCGGCGATGGTGAATGGCACGTTAAGTATCCTGGCCAGCGTCTGGGCAAGGAGCGTCTTGCCGGAGCCGGTCGGTCCCACGAGGAGGATATTGGATTTTTGCAGCTCGACGTTCCCGAGGGCGATCTTCGACTCTATCCTCTTGTAGTGGTTGTGGACCGCCACCGAGAGGACCTTCTTGGCGTGCTCCTGCCCGATGACATACTCATCGAGTGTCTTCTTTATCTCGGAGGGCTTGGGGATGGCGTGCTCCCGCTTCTTGAACTCCTCCTTTTCGTACTCATCGGCGATGATATCGTTGCAGAGCTCAATGCACTCGTCGCAGATATAGACCATCGGCCCGGCGACGAGCTTTTTGACCTCGTCTTGCCCCTTGCTGCAAAACGAGCACGTAAGGTAGCTACCACCCTTTTTATTAATCGACATCTTGTCCTCCGACCGTTACTTCAGCCGAACCATGCGTTTGGATTACTATTTCGGCTTCGCCTCGATGACCATTCTTTTCTCAATAACCTTGTCAATTATACCATACTCGGCTGCCTGCTGCCCAGTCATAAAAAAGTCCCGCTCCGTGTCCTTGTGGATCTTCTCGAGCGTCTGGCCGGAATGCCTGGACATGATGGCGGTTAGCTCCTCGCGCACCCTCAAGATCTCCTTTGCCTGGATATCTATGTCGGTTGCCTGCCCCTGTGCGCCGCCGAGCGGCTGATGTATCAGTACCCTTGAATGCGGAAGAGCGTATCTTTTGCCAGGCGACCCGCCGCAAAGAAGGAGCGCGCCCATGGAGGCGGCCTGGCCGATGCAGATGGTGGAGACGTCAGGCTTCACGTACTGCATGGTGTCGTAGATGGCAAGCCCGGCGGTGACAAGGCCTCCCGGCGAGTTGATGTAAAGGTAGATATCCTTGTCATGGTCCTCTGATTCAAGGAACAGAAGCTGAGCTACTATGAGGTTGGCGACAACATCGTCGACACCGCTGCCAAGGAATATGATCCTGTCCTTCAGAAGCCTCGAGAAGATGTCGTAGGCCCTTTCTCCCCTGCCTGACTGCTCAACTACCATAGGGACCAGATTCATATCCCCTCCCCTGTTTTTATTTGGGCCATCAGGCCGCTGTCTTGCTTGAACCTATAATGATATCAAATACTTTCTCGTGCTTAAGTCCGTCCTTGATGACCTCAAGGGCGCCTTCCTTCTCTATCCTGGCCATGAGGGACTCATATGATACCTGCCTCTGGGCCGCTATGTTCCTTACGGCGCTCTCAACGTCCTGCTCGCTCGCGTCGACCTTTTCTTTGGCGGCGATATAGTCGAGCACTATATCCTCCTTCACCGACCTCACGGCGGCAGGCGTATACTTCTCCTTGAGCTGGTCCACGTTGAGCCCCTTGTCCTCGGGAGCGAAGCTACCCATCCTCATATTGTCGATTATCCTGTTGAGGATTATGCCCATGTACCTGTTTACCAGGGCCTGCGGCACCTCAAACTGGTGCTTGTCGATGAGCATTGTGAGGATATCGTTCTTAAGACGCTCCTTCGCCTCGTTGCTCTTGTGCCTCTCTATCTCTTCCTTTACCTTTGCCCGGAGGGCATCAAGGTTTTCGCAACCTACGTCCTTCGCGAAATCTTCAGTGAGATCAGGGACCGACTTTTCCTTTACGGCCTTGACAGTCAGCTTGAAATGGCCTGTCTTGCCGGCGATAGTGGCTTCGCTGTAGTTCTCAGGGAAGTTGAGGTCGATCTCCTTGGGGCCCTTTGTGGCTCCCTTCAACGCCTCGTCAAACCCGGGCAGCATAGTCCTCTCGCCTATTATACATGGATAATCGGCGCCCTTGCCGTTCTTTATGGGCTCACCGCCAATAAACGCCTCAAAATCGACCACGACCAGGTCGCCTTCCTTTGCCGGCCTTTCAACGTCTTTAAACTGGGCCGAGGCCTGGCGAAGGTTCTCTATGCCGGTGTCTATGTCCTGGTCTGTTACGGTTACGTCTTCCTTTTTAAGCTCCATCCCCATGTAGCCGTCGATCTCGACCCTGGGCTGGACCTCGAAAGTGACCGAATAGGAGAAGTCCTGGTCCTCGCGGGCCTTGTCAGCCTTGAGCTCGACCTTGGGGGCCTCTACAGGTATCAGCTTCTTTTCGCCGAGTGCCTGCGGATAGGTCGATTCTATAAGCCTTTTGGTAACGTCCTCCTGGATATCGCTTCCGAATCTGGCCTTAAGGATATTAAGAGGCGCCGCGCCCTTCCTGAAGCCGGCAATGGACGCGTTGGACCGGAGCGACTGGTAGGCCGCGCTTATCTCCTTCCTGACCGTCTCGGCAGGGACCGAGATATCCAGCTTTTTCTTTACCGCGCTTAGATCTTCAAGTTCGACTCTGATGTTCTGCATGCTTTTTTCCCTATTCTTGTATGATATTCTTTGAGACCTGTATTTTGCGGCTTTTATTGGTGCGAGAGGGGGGAGTTGAACCCCCACGGTTGCCCACCAGATCCTAAGTCTGGCGCGTCTGCCAGTTCCGCCACTCTCGCAAGGGTGTCCTGGCCTTCGAGCCGCGAACAACTGGACGAACTACCCTGGTTCCAGATTTAAAATCTAATTCCGCCAGTTTTTAAGAGCTTCTACTGAGCAAGGCGGGTATTGTCAAGGCCGGAGGATCCTCGCCTTAAGAAGGCTTGTCAACGCAAAAGCGGCGTTTTTGCTCAAACGTAGAATATTATATGGTATTAATCCCCCATGCGCAAGATTTTTAAGGCCGCTTAGCGTCCTTAAGCGAATTTCACAGGTTTTCAGGGGCTTTTTATGCCTTTAAACGTCAAAACCGCGCTTTAATCGTAAAAAACTAGTCTATTTGAGCTTAAACCTCTTAACGCCCTCGGTCATCTGCCTGTCGAGCCTTGTAAGCTCCTCGACGGCCCTGTCCGTCTCGACCGCCTTTTCGATATTCTCAACAGAGACCCTGTTGACCGCTTCGAGGGCCTCCAGGACCTTTGTCGTGTTCTTTATCTGCTCCTTTATCACATCATTTATATAGACCACCATCCTGTTGACGTCCTCAATGGTGGATGTTATCTGGCGCGTGGCCTCGGCCTGAGACTTTGTCGTGCCCTTGACCCTGTATGTTATATCGGACATGCGCTCGGTCGCTTTATTTATAAGCTCGCTGCCCCTTGTATGCTCCTGGGTCGCGTTCATGATCCTTCTTGTCATCTCGGCGACCTTTTCCGTTGCTTCGGCCACCATCCTGCTCTCCCTGGCCTGAAGCTCGGAGGCTGCCGCTATCTGCCGGACGCTCGTAGTGGACCTCTGCGCGCTCCCGGTTATCTTTCTCAAGCCCTCGCCGGCCTTCATGGAAAGGCGCACCCCTTCCTCGACGCTCAGGTAACCCCTCTCCATCGACTTTACGGCCCTCTCGGACTCTATCTCGACCGAGTCGATTATATCGGAGACCTCCTTGGCCGAGGTCGAGGTCCTCTCGGCCAGGTCCTTTATCTCGTTTGCCACGACCGAGAAGCTCTTTCCGTGCTCGCCCGTCTGGGCGGCTATTATGGCCGCGTTCATGGCCAGGAGGTTCGTCTCCTCGGCCACCTCCTGTATCACATCGAGTATTTTGCCGATTTCTTTAATCTTTTCAGAGAGGCTATTTATTATCTGCGTGGACTCCCGGGTTATCTCCTTTGTCTTCAATATCCCGTCTATGGTCGAGTCAACGGTGTCGGCCCCCGCCCTGGCGTCTTTTATGACCTCTTCGGCAAATTTTGACGCCTCCGCCGCGTTGGCCTCGACCTCCTTTATCTTCGCGTTTATATGCATCATCGACGAAGAGACCTGGGTGGCTGCCGAAGAAAGGCTCTCGATGTTCTCGGATATCTCTTTCATCGAGAAGGACATGTCCCTGGTCGATGTCGACGTCTCATCCACGCTCACCGAAAGGGACTCCATGCTGTCGACGACCTCGTTTATGCCAGCCCCCAGCTCAAGAACCGATAACGAGCCCTTCTCCAGGGACTTGGCCAAAAGCTCAGTGTAGTTGGCTATGCCTGAAACCGATGCGTTTATGCCCTCCATGCTCGACCCGATGGAGTCCAGGGCAGAGCCCTGGACGTTGGAACCTTCGAGCACGTGAGCGCTCATCTCGCGAACACGATGTGAGATGCCGGCGGCCTCGTCCGAGGTCCTCCTGATGTCCTCTATCATCCTGTGGAGGTTCTTTACCACATCGTTCATCTGCGCCCCAAGGTCTCCCAATTCGTCATTCGAGGTCACCTCGGCCTTGCCGGTCAAGTCCCCTGAGGCGAGGTGCCGGGTCGTATCGACCAGGGCCATTATGGGCATTGTGACGACCTTCCTTATGAAGGCGAGCCCCGCCAGGCCCATGGCCAGGACCACGGCGAACCCGAAGGCGATAGAGCGCCAGACATCGCCCATGGCCGCGGCCAATTCGCTCTCTATTGGTATTATTATCTCAAGCCCTCCGGCTACGTCGCCGATCTTGTAATCCCTCCTCGGGCTTGACGGCTGCGAGTTATGGCAGTCCACACAGGTCTGGGACGTAGCCATGTCGGGTATCATGTACCTGACCGATTTCTTGCCCTTGTACTCCTCAAACCTGTAGAACTCGGTATCGGCTCCATTTACAAACTGCTTCAGGGCCTCTCTCTGGAAATCGTCCTTGGGCAGGTTTGCCGTATTGACCGGGTAAAGGCTCACGAGGTCCATATTTATAGCGCCCTCTACCCCGGTGGTCTGGGATGCCTCCTTTATAAAGGTGAAATGGAGCGGTATCGCCCGTTCCTGGTCATGGTAGGTGCTCGATACGGTAAGCCCGGCGTCCAGCGCCCTTTTTACGACAGTGGACGTATAATACTGGCGGGTGGCGTTTATCTCCCTGGAGAGAAAGCTCGCCGTCGTAAGCGCCATCCTCCGGGTCTGGGCGATCCTTTCCTTATAGATATATACGCTGTATGCGCCGAAGATCATGGCCCAGGCAAGGGCTGCGAAGATGAGGAGCTTGACCCTGATACCGATTCTCATTAGTTCCCTTTTAGACAGGTTTCAGATTATGTTTTAAGCCCCGGACCGCTGCGTAACTACCTGAATATTAAATCTTAAAGTGCCCTTTTACAAGGTTTTTCTCAACATCTACTTATCGGACAGACACCCGGTTTCCTGAAATAAATCAGGGAGGGGATCGCGTCGATCCCCTCCCTGATAAAACCGGCCTCAAGACTTATTTCAGCCCAGCACGAGGCCACCCGCCTTCTGATCGAACCAGACGGCCTTCACGTCTGCCGGCTTTACGATGAAAGCCGCGTCAAGGACATAAGAGGCCTTCTCCCTGCCCCCGGCGTCGTACAGAAGGACCCTTACGCGATGAGAGCCGGGCTTGACGAATACCTCGTCGTAGACATACGAAGCCATGTCCTTCTTGATCCCCGTAGGCGCATAGGACCTGTCCAATACCTTCTGCCCGTCGATGAATAGCTCAACGTCCACGGGGTGCCTCTCACGGGGGCAGTTCGCGATCCTTTCGATGTTCATCTTGACCTGCCTGGTTTCCTTCAGCTCCTGCCTGTACCTTTCGCCTTCCTGCCTTACAAGCCCTGCCTCGTCGCAGTCATAGACCTTCGCGCCCGTGTGCTTGAAGGCTATCTTTAAAAGAGCGTCATCCGGGGCGAAGAACGAGTAAGGGGCCTCAGAGCCGAGATAGACCGGCACGGCCACTGCAAGGAGGAGCAAAGAGGCCCTTGCCACCAGCGCCGCGGAGACACTCTCTTTCTTACCAGGAGCCCTGCCTTCCCTCGCTTCACTTTCCCTCTTTTTCTTCCATTCCATCCACAATACTATCGCGACAGGTATAAGGAAGGCGAGGAACGTTATCAGTATTATGACCATATCTTAGCGCCTCCGTTTAAGCGCCTCTGCGAACTCCTCAAGGCCTTTAAAGAACTCTTTACCCTCGGCGGACGAGAGGTATACGGCCTTGATCCTCGACCTGTCCAGGGACTTTCTCACCAAAGGCGGCCTGTAACCGAGAAGCCTGCCCATGAACCACTCATTCCCCTTCCTGTAATGGCAGTCGCCATGGCGGCAGGCCGACACATAGACACCGTCCATTCCAAGAGATTTCTCAAAAGGTATGGAGAGCATCGAGGGCTGAAGCATACCGATGCAAGGCAGCGTTATGACCCGCGCCCACTCTATGCCCTCTACCACCCCATTCCCGTCTAACACACCGGGAAGGCGCGCCCCTTTGGCGCAGGCGAAGACGATGACCTTTATAACGCCTCCGGAATCCCTCAAGGCGCTTGCGTGCGAGCGTATCATCCCCTTGACGGCGTCTTCGGTAATATCAGGCAGGTCAAGGGCCTTGTAGTCGCAAGAGCCCATGCATATGCCGCAGCTCGCGCATCTTGCCGGAGATATCACCGCCTCCACCGGGTACGGCAGATCATCCGTCCTCTTCCTCATGGATATGGCCTGGTACGGGCAGTCCTCCATACATAGCTCGCAACCGGTGCAGTTCTCGAGGGTAAGGCGTACGTGTGGGTTCCTCTTCCGCCTCGTAAGCCATGGCGCCGCGGCAACGGCCAGGGTCATGGCAACGATAAAGACCCATAGCTGGTGCGCGCTCATGAACCTCAACAGGGGGAAGATGAACATGTAGAACCAGTCGAAAGGCACGCTCCCGGCAAGCCTTCCAAGCTCGGCCTGAGGCGCGCTTGTGGCTGGCTTTATGAATGAGAGCGCGAGGAGAGCGACCATAAGCGCGTATGCAAGCACCCTCGGCGGGTTTATGACGGCCTTCGTCACCCTGACGAGGTGGATGAGTATGAGTAAGAATATAAAGAATATGGTGGAGAAATGGATAAAGAGGATGATGTAGAAGAGCTGGTCCGTGAGGTTCTCCACCCTTGCGAAATTGAGGCTCAGCGGGAGGCCGAATATCGGCAGGTTCTCGAGCATGTGGGCCGAAAGCGTCGCGATGAGCTTGGCCCGCTCATCCCATACCATCCAGTACCCGAAGATGCCTCCGGCCCATATGGCCCACGCTATGGCTATCCCGGAGACCCAGGCCAGCCACCTCCAGTGGGTGTGCCGCCCGAGCGCGAAGCAGCGCATCGCATGGAAGAGCATCGTTACGACCAGGCCGTCAGAGGCGTACCTGTGGAGGCTCCTCATCACCCCGCCGAGATACCACTGGTTCACTGTGAGCTTCTGGACGGAAAAATACGCGCCCTTGGCGCTGATGCTGTAGAAGAGGAAGAGATAGATGCCAGAGACCAGGATGACCCAGAGGAGGAATATGCCGATTGCGCCGAGGAAATATAATGGGTTGTACTCTGCGGTGGTGAGCCTGTTGACCAGGGCCTCCATCTTGAGCCACGAAGCCTCAAGAAGACCGGGCCCGGCAAAACCGCGCGCTGGCCCGGCGCTACGCTCTTTCAAGCCCCCTTCCACAGGGGAAATACCAGCCATTCACACCTTCCTTTTTTTTGAAAACCGTTTCCCTATCCTCCGGCCCCAGACCGCGTAGACGATTATGCCTATGATAAGCGCCTGTATGAAGATGCTTACGAAGACCGGATAATCGAGCACATATTTTCCGGTATATGGGTCGTACCTGTAGCAGAAGAACTTGATCTTATCGACCATGGAAAGGGTATTGCCGCCTTCAGCCTTTCCTGTTATAAGCTCATCGAGCCTCAAGCCGAGGTTCTGCGGCTGGGTCCGCAAGCTGTATATCTGCCTGTATATCGTCCCGTCGGGCCTCACGACGGTCGTCATGTCCATATGGTCGAAGCTCCCGTCATCCTGCTTTACGTGGAAAAAACCCGTGTCGCTCAAGAGCCTCTCGATAGTCTCCATGTCTCCGGCGGCGAACCTGAATCCCTTGAAGCTCTTCGTGAACCTCAAGCCGTACTCCTTCATCGCCTCAGGCGTGTCGTTTACCGGGTCAAAGCCGATGGTCAAGACCTCGAACCTGTCACCGAACTTCGAACGCGCCCCGTCGACCGCCTTTTTAAGCTCCATCGTTATCGTCGGGCAGACCTGGGGACAGCTCGTATAGATGTAGCTCAGGACAAGGGGCTTGCCGTCCTTGAAATACTCGCTTAAAGAGAAGCTGACCCCGTCCTGGTCGACGAGCTTGTAGTCGCCGGGTTTTTTCCCCTCTGCCGCTATCGAATTGTCCACGGCGTTCTTGAGCACCACAGGGTCAAGGCCCTGGGCAGCGCCGGATAGCGGCGCGTAGCCCAGGATGAAGGAAAAAGAGAGGAGCAACGCTCTAAAGATATTTACAGGCATCTTTTTTATCCTCATTATCAAAATGATATCAACCCGGAAGTGGTCTCGGTATGATTTTTATCATCAAAGACTACTATAGTTTCGAAATCCTGAATCTATGCCGTCCTAAGAAGGCCCGGCCAGGGCCGGGCTGAGTTTTAATTATAACATTTCAGGGATAGGGAATACAAACCGCCATATCTGCTTCCCCATTTCATAAAGGGGGACTGAGGTGGATTAAAATAGAGTTCTCAAGACAAGCTCCCCTTACCCCTCTTTAAAAAAGATGGGTAACCTCATTCCGGGAGCGTAGCGGGAATATTCGCGCAGGCTGAAAAAAAGCCGGGCCGCCTTTTGGCGGCCCGGCTTGAGGTGAGGTCCTGAAAAACTTTTACTGCTCTATCTTCTTGCCCCAGATTATCGAGCCGAAGGCAAGGCAGATATAGAGGACGCCGCCGGCTACGGCAAGAAGACCGCCCACGCCCATCATCGACAGGAAGAGGTCGATGGAAGGATCGAAGGTGAAGGAGAACGGCGCCCCTGAGAAGGTTATGTCGTAGTGCCTCCTTGGCACGCCAAAAGACCCTGCGGACATCATGCCTATCGACAGGAGCGCGACACCAACGCCGTAGATCCATGGCTGGATGGTCGCGAAACCCTTCCAGATGATCTCTCTCCTGAAGATAAAAGGTATCAGGAGATAGGTGAAGCCCATGAAGGCGAGTGTCGTACCGGCAACGACGGTAGAGTGGAAATGGCCGGTTATGGCAATCGTGTTATGGCGGATGATGTTGAACTGCTCGGTGCCGAATATGACCCCTGTGGTGCCGCCGAGGAAGCCGAAGAGGAGTATCGATATGGCGGTGCCGGAGAAGGCGGGGTTGCCCCAGGGCGCTTTTTTAAGCCACTCGAAAAGGCCCCTGGTATGCCCCTGCTTCCTCAGGGCGACCTCGATGGAAGCCGGTATGGCAAAGGCGTGGATCATGCTGGCCAGCACCGCGAGGTGCATCATGTAGCTGGTGTTCACGATCTTGTGCCAGGTCGAAAGGACCGGGTCGACGAGCAGATGGTGCTCGGAGGCCACGTTTATGAAGAGGATATAAAGTACGAAGGCCGTCCTCGACAGCTTCTCGTTAACGGGCTTGCCGCCGACCACGAAGGCCGAGGTCATGTACCACACGGCTACCATCGCCGAGACGTTTATCTGCTGGGACGGATGTCCGAGCCCCCAGAAGACGAGCCTGTAGGCTGCCGGGTCTATGGAGCCCAGGATGTCCATCGACCAGAGCCAGGTCGGGACCATTATGGCCGCGCCGTGCGCGAGGGTCAATACGGCTATGATGCTCGCGGCCAGCATGCCGAATGAGCCGAGCGGCAGGGTCCTCTTGAAGCCGCCGTCCCTCTTGGCCATCGCTATGTTTATGAAGAATACGATGAAGCCCAGTAGAGCGCCTACGGCGAAGAGTATGACGCCGAGGTAATACATCGGGCTTCCCTTCAGGGGCACGTACGAGGTGAACATTATGTCGGCGCCGCCCATGAGGACGATGACGTTTATGACCGCTCCGCCCGCGAGCATAAGGGCGAAGGCGAGCCACCCGAGCCACGGCGCGTATGAGCGCACGCCGAGGATAGCGGCTGATGTAAAGTGCACCAGCGCTATCTCGAAAAAGATTATCCAGGCGAGGAGCGCGTCAATGCCGTGGAGCGTAAGGAACCTGTAATAGTAGTCGAGCGGCAGCAGATGCACGCTCGGCCACCTGGTAAGGACCACCAGAAGGCCCAGCAGTCCGCCGACCGCCAGGGTGGCGAACGCCGCGATAAGGTTCCACCGTACAAGGTTCTCTGTGGACTTCTCTATCTTTAGACCTGACAAGGGGTCTGTCCTGAAAATAGCCATGAATTGTAAACACCTCCCGTTATGAATTCACCAACAGCTTCGAGTCCACCAGCCCGGGGATTACTTCACTCCCCAGACGTCCATCAGCCACTTGAGGTGCGCGAACCAGATAACAACGAAAACAGCAAGGAAAATAAGGGCGAGCACTAATACGCCCGGCGCTTCTATAATATCCTTGTGGTCCAGCTTCGGCATTTTTTGACCCTCCTTCCAGGTCCTCTCGCTTCTTTAGATGGCTTCCTTGACGTACATCTTGCCGACCATCATATGATGTCCTACGCCGCAGAACTCGTTGCAGACGACATGGAACTCGCCGCTGGTCGTCGGCGTGAGCGTAAGCACGTAGTCATAGCCGGGCAGCACCATGAAGTTCATGTTTATTGGCAGCACCGAGAAGCCGTGCTGTATATCCATGGACGAGAGGTGCACCTTGTAGGTCTTGCCCTTCTCAAGCTCGACTATCGGGTACCACTGCCACATGGAAGCCCTGATGTAGACCGGCTCGTCAGGGCTGGGATGGACGACAGGGAAGCCCTGCTCCTCGCCGACCTTGTACTTTGTAACCATGCCCTCGACGAGCTTGTCGAAGTCTTCAGCGCTTACCTTATACGTCTCTGACGGCGGGTTCTGAGCGCCGACGAGGTGATAGATCGGCATGAAAAAGAACGAGACGAGCATCCAGATAAGGGCGAGCGCCACCCAGATCCTTTCGTCCTTGGATAATGGGTTCCACCAGACTCTTTCGGGTTCGTATATTGCCATCTCTATCCCTCCTTAAGGGGCCACGGGCAGCTGGGGTACGCTCATGACCTCTATAAGCCCCCAGACCGTGTAGACCAGTGTAGGCACGACAACGCCAAGTATCAACAGCAACCACATGTTATCGAAAAAAACCTGCCAGGCCGGCAGCGGCCCCTCCGCTCTGTTAGCCATTACTATGCCTCCTTTTATTTGTACGTCTCCCCTGAAGGTACGTTTGTGCCATTTTGTTGATTTGCAAGGTAATAATATAAACTACTCCGCCAGTGATAAATGACTTTTATCAATATTTTCGGATTCTAATTTAATTTACTTGCACTGAAAGCGCGAGAGATGCATTTAGATGAGACTAAAAACCCTTGAACAGGGCGAAAAGCTTTTGCTGGATAGTGAAAATCTATACCAATTCCGTAGGTTTGTCAATAAAAGTGTGGCTCCTGCCACGGAACGGCAAAAAACCCATAAAAAATCGGGACATGGAAGGGCCTGGTCCATATAAATATGCCCGGCTTGTTTAAAAATCAAAGCCCCCTTCACCATTTCCTCTGGTCATTGCGAGGAGCGTAGCGGCGAAGCAATCTCATCTTATTGACAAAGACCGTAGATTGCTACGCTATCGCTCCCAATGACCATACTTACTTCCCCCTTTTATAAAGGGGGAACGTGGGGGATTATTTTTTTGGTGCGCACGGCGCACCCTACATCTCCAATGTCGTCATTGCGAGGAGCTTTAGCGGCGAAGCAATCTCATCCTTTTACCAAAGACCTGAGATTGCTTCGCTACGCTCGCAATGACAATACATGCCCCTCTTTAGAAAAGAGGGGTAACTCTCGGCTTCCCTTCGCCTTCGGCTCGCAATGACGCAGGCAAAAAAAATCGGGGCAGGCTTTTTAGCCTGCCCCGACTGATCTTCCGGTCCCGAAGGATTAGAAGTTTGCGGTGATCTGAAGATAGGCCCAGTCCTGAGCATCATCAGGAGTGGTCGCTGTCGCCTCACCAGGGGTGAAGCGCGCGGCGCCAGCTTCGATGGAAACGTTGTTGCTGTACTTGTAGGAGGCTACTAGGTCGATCTCATTGCCGATGTCATCGCTTGCGCCTGAGGCGGCTTCGTCCGTCGTGTAATCCCAGTAGGCCGCATAGAGCCTGAGCTTCTCGTTTACGTCAGCGGAGACGTTGAGGCTCCAGGCCTGGATATTCGACCAGCTGTTGGCTACAGCCACGTCGCCGATACCGAAGTGGTTGTGGTTGGTCGGATAGAGGTTGTTGAACGTCTCGTTCTCATCGGCTGAATCGGCCTCATCGCCGCTGGCGAAGTCATACTCGGCGCCTACCCTGATCTTCATCGGGGTCGGGAGAGTGTAGCCGGCCTTGGCGGCAAAGGCCCACGCGCTGATATCAACGGTACCTGAGGTCTCGCCGGTCTGATAGGGGAGCTCAACGGTGTAGTCAACGCCCGCGACCGCGCCCTTCACCCTCGCGCCGATGGTGTACCTTGTGAGGTCAACCGCGTCGGTCTGGTGGAGGACATATACATCAAGGCTGTTGTTCGGGATGACCTTGCCGAGTGTGGCGTAAACGCCGGTCAGGGTCGTGTCATGGGTGGTGCCGGTCAGGGTAGTCGCGCCGGTCGAGGAGCTGGTCGCAACGCCGGTGGCCTCTGAGACGGTCATCCTGAAGAGGTCGACGTTTATGCCGTCACGCACATAGCCGAACTTCACGCCATCGAAGGCCCTGCCATAGTTCGACCAGCCGAAGGAGCCGATGAGCCTCTCATCGCCATAGTTGAGCTCCTGGCGGCCTATCCTGAAGTTCACAGGGGTGCCGAAGATGCCATTGACGTTGAGGTAGGCCTCATGGAGGTCCGGGCTCTCGGTGGTGTCGGTGATGAGAGAGTCGGAGCCGCCGAGTATCCTTGAATCCTGAAGCGTGAGCTTTACAGAGGTGTCGTCAGTGGCCTCGGCATTGACGTTGAGCCTGACCCTCTGGCCGATGAACGCCTTGGCGTCGCTGGCGTCATCGTTATAATCGGCGTTGTCCCTGAACTCGCCCCTGACCCTGTACTGGCCGCTAAATGACACATCAGTGGCGCTCGCGGGCACCGCCCACGCAGCGGTCACCGCTGCCGCAAAAACCGATAACAAGATTCTCTTCATCCGTCTCTTCCTCCTTCTTTCTGTGTGAGTTAGTACTGCACTGCTGCAATAAGCGCAGTCTTCTTTGACTACGCTTGAGACTCAGGTCGGGAATGGCGCCAGGAACTATTGATGGACAATTTGGTCTCTTCGGATGCTATCTGCAAAACACCTTCAGACAATTTGCGTCATCACCGTTCTTGCGTCGATACCCTTTCTTGTACGGGATAAAGAGATGGATTCAACAGGTACTTCGTCTGACTTTTACTTCTTAATTTTGCACCCTTATACCTTACATATATTTTGGTGTCAAGCTTTTTAGCTAAAATATACTAAAAAAATAATCAAAACGTAACAAAGAGAACTAATGCAGGCGTTCATCAAACAACTCCTGCCTTAAGCAGGTCGTGCATGTGCACCACCCCTATGGCCTTCATCCCCTCGCCTGTAACAAAGAGAGACGTTATCGAGCGCTCTTCCATCATCCTCAAGGCGCTCTCCGCGAGCTCTTCGCCTGAAATGGTCAACGGATTTTTTGTCATCACCTCCGCGGCCCTTCTGCCGAATATGTCGGCACCCTTTTCAAGGGCCCTTCTCAAGTCTCCGTCGGTTATGATGCCGACGAGCGCGCCCTTATCGAATACGCCGGTCAAGCCCATCCTCTTCGCCGTCATCACGAGTATCGCGTCGCGCATCAAGGTGTCCGGCCCTATCCCCGGTATCGAATCCCCGGAGTGCATCAGCTCCGAGACCTTCATGAGCCTCCTACCCAGGCTCCCGGCCGGATGAAGCCCGGCAAAGTCAGCTTCCATGAAGCCCTTCTTCTCGATGAGCGCCACCGCGAGGGCGTCTCCCATGGCAAGGGTGGCGGTAGTAGAGGCGGTAGGCGCGAGCCCAAGCGGGCATGCCTCTTCCGCGACCCCTACGTCAAGGAGCACGTCGCCGTAGCGCGCGAGCGAGGAGTCCTTGCGCCCCGTCATGGCTATCATCTTTATACCCATCCTCTTTACGATGGGTATTATCTTTATAAGCTCCTCTGTCTCCCCTGAGTTCGAGATGGCTAAGAGCACGTCGTTTTTCATGAGCATACCGATATCGCCGTGTACGCCCTCGGCCGGGTGGAGAAAGAACGCAGGCGTGCCTGTGGAGGCGAGCGTTGAGGCTATCTTCTGCCCGATGATGCCTGATTTTCCCATGCCGCAGACGACCACCTTGCCGGTTGCCGCGCATATGATGTCAACGGCCCTGGTAAACCCTCCGTCGAGCTTCTCGACAAGGGCCTTTATTGCCTCGGCCTCTATCGTAAGCACCCTTTTAGCGGTATCGATCGCGTCTTTTGTTATCATCGTTCAAGTCCGTTTGCATACTTATGATGAGCCGAATCTTTTCAGGGATGAGATCGCCGCACGCCACGCTTCGCTCGCGGTGACCGTATTTACTTCCCCCTTTTATAAAAGGGGACTGAGGGGGATTACAATAAATGCCATAAGATAATCTCCCCTTCCCCTCTTTAAAAAAGAGGGGTAACTGCTTTAACTACCCCGTCTATATCGATTATCTCTTTCAGTATCGACGGGAGGTCCTTGAGAGCGATCGAATTGGGCCCGTCGCAAAGGGCCTTGTCCGGGTCAGGGTGCACCTCCAGGAAAAAGCCGTCCACGCCAACAGCAGCCGCTGCCCGGGCAAGCACCCTCGCCATAGCCCTGTCGCCGCCAGAGCAACTCCCCATGCCGCCTGGGGCCTGCACGCTGTGCGTGGCGTCAAAGACCACGGGGCAGCCGAAGCCCCTCATTATGGGTATAGACCTGAAGTCGACCACGAGGTTGTTGTAGCCGAAGCTCGACCCCCTCTCGGTCAAGAATACGCTCTCGTTCCCGGCGCTCCCGGCCTTCCTGACCGAATTGAGCATGTCTTGAGGGGCCATGAACTGCCCCTTCTTTATATTGATGATGCGACCCGTCCTGGCGGCCTCAACAATCAGGTCGGTCTGCCTGCAAAGGAAGGCCGGTATCTGGATGATGTCAGCGACCTCGGCAACGGATGCCACCTCATCTTTACAGTGGATGTCGGTAAGAACAGGCACGCCGAAGGCCTCCTTCGCCTTCTTTAATATACGGAGCCCCTCCTTCATGCCGGGGCCGCGGAAAGAGGATACGGAGGTCCTGTTTGCCTTGTCGTAGGATGATTTGAATATGAACGGGACCCCGAGGTCTGCCGTGACGCGCTTCAATGCCTCGAGGGTTGAGAGGGTCGCCCCCTCGCTTTCGATGACGCATGGGCCGAGGATGAAGATGAGCCCGGAGCCTATGGAGAAGTCCTTAAGACCTATCCGCTTCATTCAGATGGACCTGCTTCCTCGCGCGTACGGCGGCACGTGTGGCCGTCTTCTTTTTTCCGGGCTTGCTCTTTTGCCCCTTCACGGCGTTGAGCTTGTGCGAAAGCACCGCTCTTACGAAGCCCTTGAAGAGCGGGTGCGGCTCCATCGGCCTGCTCTTGAACTCCGGGTGGAACTGGCAGGCCACGAACCACGGGTGGTTCTTGTACTCCATTATCTCTACAAGGGAGCCGTCAGGCGAGAGGCCGCTGAAATCGACCCCCGCCTTCTCAAGCTCTCCCCTGTAGGCGTTGTTGACCTCGAAGCGGTGCCTGTGCCTCTCGCTTATCTCGGTTGTCCCGTAGACAGAATGCGCCTTTGTGCCTTTTTTGAGGACGCAGGGGTAAGCGCCGAGCCTCATCGTGCCGCCCTTTGAGTTGACCGACCTCTGGGATTCCATTATATGGACGACCGGGTACGGGGACTCCGGGTCGAATTCGGATGAGTTGGCGAACTTCATCGAGCAGAGGTCGCGGGCTATCTCTATTATCGCCACCTGCATGCCGAGGCAGATGCCGAAGAAAGGCATCCTGCTCTCTCTGGCGTGCCTGATCGACGCGATCTTGCCTTCCACGCCCCTGCCGCCGAAGCCGCCGGGTATGAGGAGGCCGTCGATGCCTTTCAACAAGGCCTGCGCCCCCTTCTTCTCTATATCCTCAGAGTCTATGTACTGGAGGTTCACGCTGGTGTTGCTCGCGATGCCGGCGTGGATGAGCGCCTCATGCAGGCTCTTGTACGAGTCCTGCAGGTTGACGTACTTGCCCACTATGCCGATGGTTATCTCGTTTTTGAGGCTGTTGACCCTCTTCGCGAGCGCTTCCCAGTTTTCGAGCTTTGGCGAGCGGGTCCAGATATTAAGGAGCTTCACTATCTTCTCGTCAAGCCCCTGGTTGTGGAAGACCATCGGGACTTCGTAGATGCATTTCACGTCCTGGGCGGATATGACGGCGTCCTTGTCGACGTTGCAGAAAAGGGCTATCTTCCCCTTAAGCTCCGGCGCTATGGCCCTGTCCGAGCGGCAAAGGAGTATGTCGGGCTGTATACCGATCTCCCTCAATTTGTTTACGCTGTGCTGAGTGGGCTTTGTCTTGACCTCGTGGGCGGTGGCTATATAAGGAAGAAGGGTAAGATGCACATAGAGGACGTTCTCCCTGCCGAGGTCGAACCTGAGCTGCCTTATGGCCTCGAGGAACGGGAGAGATTCTATGTCGCCGACGGTGCCGCCTATCTCTATGATGGCGATATCTACCCCGTTGCCTATCGCGAGTATCTTGCCCTTTATCTCGTCGGTCACATGGGGAACGACCTGGACCGTGCATCCGAGGTAGTCTCCCCGCCTCTCCTTCTGTATTATCGAGTCGTATACCTGGCCCGTGGTGAAGTTGTTACGCCTGGTGAGCCGGGCGGTAGTAAACCTCTCGTAGTGGCCGAGGTCGAGGTCGGTCTCAGCCCCGTCGTCGGTGACGAAGACCTCTCCGTGCTGAAAGGGGCTCATGGTGCCTGGGTCAACGTTTATATACGGGTCGAGCTTCTGGAGGGTTATCGAAAGCCCCCTTGATTCAAGCAGGGCGCCTATAGCGGCGCTCGCAAGCCCCTTGCCCAGGGAGGAGACGACACCCCCGGTTACGAATATGTACTTTGTCTTTGATTGTTTTTTAGGTTCGCTCATATGAAGGCCGGGAATGTTTTGGATTTTTGATTAAGGTTCTAATATAACCTGAAACCGCCATCGATTTGAAATACTTTTTAAAGCCCCCTCTCTTTTATTATCACCATCACAGTCTCTTTCCCCCTCCCTCCGGGGACAGCATAATCACCTCCCCCTTTTCTAAAGGGGGACTGAGGGGGATTATAGCCCCCTCTCTTTTATTATCCGCCTCACCTTTTCAAGGTCTTCAGGGGTATCTACAGATACCGGGTTATAGTCCACCTCGACGACCTTTATCCTGTGGCCGTTTTCAAGGGCGCGGAGCTGTTCAAGGCTCTCCGCGACTTCAAGGGGCGCAGGCTTGAGCTTCGTGAACTCAAAGAGGAAGTCGCGCCTGTAGACGTAAAGCCCTATGTGCTTGAAGGGCGGCGGCGCAAGCTCACCGAATGGCACGCGGGCGAAGGGAATCGGGCTTCTTGAGAAATAAAGCGCGTTCCCGTCCCTGCCGGTCACCACCTTTACCGCGTTGGGGTCATAATACTCGTCCTCTTCGGTTATCCTTGTCTTGAGGGTGCATACCTGGATGGACGGGTCGTCGATGAGCGGCTTCACGGCAGCGTCTATGAGCCACGGCTCGATGAGGGGTTCGTCGCCCTGAAGGTTCACGATTATTTCGGCGTCGACAGACAGAGCCGCCTCAGCCACCCTGTCCGTGCCAGACCTGTGGCTCACGGAGGTCATTACGGCCTTGCCGCCGTGGAAGATAACCGAATTGAGTATCCTTTCGTCGTCCGTGGCTACTATCACCCCCTGGATGAGGCTTGCGGCCCTGGCCCTCTCATATACGCGCCAGACCATCGGCTTTCCGTTGAGGTCGGCAAGGGGCTTTCCTTCCAGACGGGTCGAGGCGTACCTGGCAGGGATTATCGCGGCGATTTTCATCCTCGCCAATATATCAAAACAGGTTTTGAAGTCAATAGGTGACGTTGAGCCCGTCACCACCGGGGGAAACGAAAAGAAAATTTAGTTTTAAAGAGGTCATAAAACCGGTAAAGCCGGTTTTCGCTGGGACATTTGCGTTGACAGCGAATGGACGCTGTGTTAATTTTTTCTTTTCTTTCCCCGCATCCCAACCGAAGAAAGCCGGAGTGGTGAAACAGGCAGACGCGCGGGACTCAAAATCCCGTGGGAGCAATCCCGTGAGGGTTCGATTCCCTCCTCCGGCACCAATAAAATCAAGGGCTTACAGGGTTTTTAAGGAATTCTACCTGTAGCCCTTTTTCTTTAGCAAGGTATTTGTCCAACCCCTGTCCAACCTAATAAAAAAGACCGCCCCCCTTTTCAGGGAGCGGCCTTCCGGCATGGGTGCCTGGGGTTATGTGGCGGGTGTGAGGAAAGTTATTATAGGGAGCCGGACGCCGGGCCGGATAACCAGTATCCGTCATGGTCCCGGACGCCCGCTCCCAGTGTGCCCCTCAATGCCGATACATCGAGAGGGCAGCCTGTATCAAGCTCCTAATGCTATCGCGTCGAGTTCGCGCCTCGGGTGCTCGCCCCAGGGTGATTCCTCAAAGCCTCTATGCTCAAGAGGCCCGGCGCATTTACCGCAAAGGCGATCTGCCTCGATGGTCATAAAGTCGAATGTAGAGCCGCAAGCCGAACAGATATACACGTTCATCGTTTCCGTCCTTTCATTCCGGGTGTGTTCCGGCGCTCCGGTAGAATAACCAGCTGTATCAGCTTATTGACGGTCCTGAAGTACGCCGCCCGGAGCCTTGCCATTGCCGCCTTATCGTCTCTAAGGTGTGCCTGGACGGAAGCCCGGTCGAGCCTCTTTTCCTCTGCCCATAGAGCTTTGAGCCTGTCCATGTACGCCTCTGGAGCTTCCGTTGAAAATAGACCGATTAAAGGGCATTCTCTCACGGAAGAAAACCAGAATCAGAGGGCGCAACCTTCTTCATAAATGGGCGCAAATGGTCAACATTGCCCTTTCTTCCTCTCAAGGCCGGATTCGTGCCTAACCTGTAGTCCCATAAGCTGCATTTATGGGGAGACGGATTCAGGATGTTACCCTGGCAGGAAACAACCTCGGCGCGGCTGCCCACGCAATCGTGGCAATGGCCCCTTATCCTCTTCAGCGGAGACAACCGGCGGTCATTCAGATTACAGGAAGTGCTCTCACAATCAAACCGCTGCCCGGACTTGCAGTAGCGGCATTGAACCTCAATGGCTTTTCTGGGAGTCATACCCGTTTCACCTTCTTTGTAGGCTTCTTTCCTTCCTGTCCGTAAAGAACGTCCGTGGGCTTTAAATCCTCTTTGTTGATTACGCAATACCCGCCCGGACATTCCGGCCTTACTATCCTTATAGTTTCAATCTCACTCATATTAGCACCTCATCCATTTATTAGGAGCCCCCCGCCCCGGAGGAGATTGCCGGAGCGGAGGGCAGAGAAGGGACCCGCATGGCAACGGGCCCCTTCAGCTTGCTATCCGAGCAGTATTGCTGCGTGCTCGGGTTTCACCATTTTGTAGCCCCATGCCGCCGAAACTTCGTAGTGCATCTGGCGGTAGCCGGGATACATTGCCACTTCAAAAGCCAGGCCAGTCCTCGCGTCCGAGATAGCCAGCCTATCCGAAGCCAGGTCCCCGCCAGAAGGAAGCGCGGGCAGCCTCGTTGCAAGGACTATCGCGGAACGGGCAAAGGCCAGATTGTTGACCGAATTCGCCCCGATGGTCATAGCCGTGGCGCTCCCCGGAATAGCTTGCCGGAGCCCAGGAGCCGCTATAACTATCGTCCCCGGTTCCGTAACCCCGGTCGTAACGATATACTTATTTGAGTCTCCGGCAAATGTAACTGTGTCCCCCGCCAGGACGGTCCCGGAGCCGGTGATTATCGGGATGGAAGTAGTCCCGATAGCAAACCCCGCGTTCGTCGTGGTGTAGGACGTGCCCGTGCCTTTGGTGTGGCTCTTGACCTGCGCGGACTCCTGCACGCCGAAGCCGTGAAGGGAGAGAAGCTCGCCCTGTCTGAGAGTCGCATCGCCGCCCGCCTGGTTCGCGTTTGTCAACTGCGTCAGCGTCCTCAGGGCCGTTCCTGCGTCCGTGTTGATAACCAGGTGCAGGTCAGATAACGGACTGCCGTTATTACTGAGAATCTTACGGAGGGCCGCCGTGTCCGCGAGAGTCGTAGCAAAAGGCGTTGTTCCTGCCGTACCAGTAGCCCTCGAAGCTGCAACATACAGACTCGCAATGTCGGCTTCTATCTCGTTAACGATAGCCCTCATGGCCTGTTCTATCTGCGCGGACTGAATCGTACCAGCGCCGGGGCCGTGGTTTACTCCGACCTCTTCTTCGCCCGTCCACCTGAAGGGCGCTCTCCTGGACTTGCTTATGGTAACTTCGACGTTGCCGATGGTCTGATCGCCGTCGTCCGGGACCGTCGAGGCCGGAGTAACATCGGAAACGGTAGCAGCCGGGGCCACTATCGAGCGGACGGACTGGTTAAGGGCCGCGCGTTCAACTCCGCTGTCGCGGGTGACGGACGGAATGAATCCGGTAAGTTCGCGTGAAACAGTGTCAAGGGCCTGGTACAAAATAGGCACAAGGTTTGTGAGTGTGTTTGACATTTGAAGCTCCTATTCTTTTAGCTGCCCGCCGGAGCGGACAAATGTGGTTTTTCGTGGAGCGTCGAGCCTGTCAAAATCGGCCCGACGCATGGTTTTAGTCTCCCCCGCATTGTGGCGCATGAAGGTGCCCGCGCCCGCTGTGGGTGCGGCTTTCGCAAGGTGCGGGTTATCGGTCAAAAACCCCTCAAGATATGTTTTGACGGACAAAGGACTGCCAGCCTCATCGAGACGGACAACGCCTTTTTCGTCAACTACCTCGAGTACACCATCTTCTCCGATTGCGATATTTTCATTGATTAGCTTCGCAACCTGTATTCCGTTTACCGCGCCAGTCGAGGCCACTTCCGCTTGTAGAAGGGCCTTCCTGATACGCTCGTTCTGTCCGTCCCTCTCCTTTTGGAGAGTATCGTTACCCGCCCGGAGCGTTTCAATCTCGCCCTGGGCTTTTGCCTCGGCCTGTACAACGGCTTCGGCAAGTTCTTTTTCGTGCTTGGCCTTTATCTCGCCAACCCGCTTGTTTATCATGGCGTCAATCGTCGCCTGCTGTTCTTTAGAAAAGTCCATTATTTATCTCCTCCCGAATTCAACCTCGAAGTGCAACGAAGGGAGCAGCTACTTCGATTGGTTTTTTGAAGCCCAGGCATTTTCTGGGTCTGTTGTTGATTAAGAACTCGATTCTGGCGATCTGGTCGTCCGTTATCTTACTGAAGTCGGTGCCCTTGGGCAAGTACCACCTGATGAGGCCGTTTACATGTTCGTTTGTGCCGCGCTGCCATGAGGCGTAGGGGCGCGCGAAGTAGCACTTGATGCCTATTGCCGATGTAATGGCCTCATGCCTTGAATTCTCGGTGCCGTTATCGAAGGTCATGGTCCGTCTGGCCTTTGACGGTAGGTCTCCGAGTCTCTCCACAACGGCATTATAGGTGGCCTCCGCTGTCTTGGCGTCGAGCTTGGTAAGCATAAGATACCTGCTCTTGCGCTCCACCAAGGAGTTGAGGGCTGCAAGGCTCTTTCTGGAGACCAGGCTGTCGCCTTCCCAGTGGCCGAACTGGATGCGACTTTCAACGGCTTGAGGCCGCTGGTCTATGGGAACGCGGTTGGGTATCTTGGTCTTACGCTCTTTTCTGCCGATGCCTTTGTTCCTTCGCTTGCGGTGTGCCCTCCTGAGGCACCGTATAAGCTCCTGACGGTCTTTTGTGTCAGGATGGTAGATGTACTGGTAAATGGCCTCGTGGCTTATTGAGAGCCCCGGCTGGTCGATCTCGATTCTCCCAGCTATTAGCTCCGGCGACCAGCCATCCTTGAGCATGGAGCGCACATAGGCCTCGATGCTCTCGTTCTTGAGCCTCTGATGCGTATTGGCCTGTTTCTTTCTCTCTTCGGCTCTGCCGTGTGCCCTGTGGGACATGTAGAGCCGATACGCAGGCGTTGCATTGCGGCGAAGTTCCCGTGAGACAGTGCTCTTGCTTCTTCCGAGGGCCTTGGCTATTTCCCCGAGGGACTTCTCCTCGGCAAGCATGGTGGTTATTAAGTCTCTTTCAGACAAAGACAGGTGAACATATTCTCTTTTCGGCATAGCCACTTAGGATAGCATCTTCCTTCCTGCTCTCCCAAGTGTTGCACTTCGCTATTGAACCGGCGCCTTAAAAATCCAAATAGTTTTTTGTTTTTTAATTCCTCAATCTCTGCCTTGAGTGCGTCTATCTCGGCTTGTGCTTTGCGCCGTCCTTTGCCGTATGCTTCGTTGATTAATCTGTCAACGTGTATCTGTTGTGTAGGCGTGAAGGAAACCCGCTCCATTATTCCCCCCCCAGGGCCGCCTTTGCTTTTGCCGCCTCAGCCTCGTGGAGTTCAAGGGCGCGGAGCTTCACGGGATCGCTGTACTCTGAGGCCGCCGTTAAAGAGGTCTTGACTGCCGCCTGGACGTGCTCATTCAAGTCCCGATAGGTATCACGGGCCTTGACGATATCAGGGGCCGCCGTCTGAAAATACTGTTCACGAAACTTTCCAATATCCTCAGAGGAAAGGCCGGTGAGCATCGAGGGCGCGTCAATGATTGCCGCAAGTGATGAACCATCACGGGACTCAATCATGGCCTGTACGACCTTTACCTTTTCTCCGGGTGCCATGCCCTGTAGCCTCTGCCTTATCTCGACGGCATAAGGACCGTTGACAAGGCCGCTGTGCTCTCTCAGGCTGGACTCAAAAGAGGCCCCGGCGGATGTAGCCTTCGTGGTTATAGCGGCCTCAGCCGCCTCTGCAAGAACCTGAAGCCTGGCCGCTGCCCTCCCTACATTCAAGGCGTGGTCCCCGCCCTGAGGGTTTGCCCGGATAAATTCCACGGCCTTTAAAGCGTCGGCAAGGTCATTGAGCGTCGTCTGCAAGGCTTTGTGGTCCCGGTTCTGCTTGTCGTGCTTTTCCTGAAATCTTACCTTGAGTGTGTCCAGTGCTTTCGTGTAGTCCATTTCTCTCTCCTGTATGTGGGCGCGGGATTGCGCTTTATTTGACTAAAAAGGTCTAATTTGTACGGAAATGTAACCCTCGAATTTTCATGGGAAAATAGTTGAAACCTGCGCCTTGGAATCCGCACGTTATGTAACAATCTCTGAACCCCAAGAGGGGGTAAGTGTTTGATATCATTAATTAAATTCCTTTTTATCCATCACGGAAACATCCGGCTTACAAGTGCACGGGCCTTTCCCTTTCAGGCGCGGGCAGTCGTGGTCATGCTTAATTAATATGTGGCCTATGCCGCCCTTCGGTGTTTGGGCCAGCTTCCCCGCCTGATAGCCCTCTATTAATTTTTTAAGCCAGTTTTCCATTTAATCCCTTGTCCGGTTTTATGTCCGTTTTGCGTCCGGTTTGCGTCCGTTTTGTCCGGTTTACCTGTTTTGCCTGTGTCCGGTTTGTCCGGTTTATGTATGTAATACATAACCGGACAGGACAGTACAACCGGACAGGACCATCAAAAGACGGGTGAGACAAAGCCGTGTGCTTCATGTACCGCTTGAGCTTCGATTAACGCCCTTGTAACCTCAGCAATCCTCTGGCGTGGAAAGTCCTCGTCCTTGAGTGCATCTTTCCAATCAGCTAAAGAAATCCTGGCGGCTTCGCCTTCGCGGTCCTGCCGGGTGCTCCAGATATTCATCAAGACTTCATTTGCGCGTGTCTGCCACTTCCCCCGTCCTTGCTTTCCCTTCGCCGCCCGTGGTTCGTAGGACGTAAGCTCAAGGGCCGCGCCGGTGATAATCTCGCCGGTGTCGGGGTCTATCAGGTCGAGGTCAACTGGCCGCAGCCGGAACGCCATAGGTTCAGGGTGCTCGGCGTCTTTCATTTTTGTGGCCTCAAAGCGAATGGTCCCGGTTTCGTCTTTGTCCAGCCGGTACTCGGAATCGAGGGCCGCCTTGAGGGACATCGCCCCGCGCGCCCTTGTCTTATCAGCATGGCCGCTGTGGTGAACCAACAGGACGGTCGAACGATAGCGCGCCCGGATTGCGTCAGCCGCCGAAATTGCTTTAGACATATCTGAAGTGCTGTTTTCGTCCGCTGGGCCAAAGTTCCGGGCCAGGGTGTCGAATATGACGACGCGCGGAGGTCCTGCGGAAGCTGCGATATCATCGATCGCCTTTAGAACCTCGTCGAGCGCGTCCGGGTCTACAAGGGCCGTGGGAGACATAGAGACAAAGAAAGGCGCGCTATCGTGGCTTACGCCGCGCAACGCGCTCCAAGCCATCAACCTGCGCTTTATTCCGTTCTGGCCTTCGCCGCATACGTAGACAACGGGGCCGTGATCAGCGATAACATGGCCGTGAAAATCCGTACCCGTAGCAACGCTCAGGCCGATATCCATCGCCCAGAAGCTCTTGCAAGTCCCAGGGTCCCCGAATACGAGGGCCAGGGCTTCCGCTTCCAGAATGTCACGCACAACCCACCTCGGAGGGCGCGCTTCGATTGCGCTTGCATGGACTAATTTAAAATGACGGTCTGTTTTTGTTCCGGCCTCTGGAGTTCCCGCCGGTTCGTATCGTGCTACGCTCTGGGCAATGCCCTCGACCTCGGCATCAGGGAGGGGAGGACTACATTTTTCTTGATTCTCTACTCGGAGCGCGGCCAGGATTGCGGCCTCGGAGAAACCGCGCCGCCGCATGGAACCGCCCTGGCTGGTAAGAGACGCGTTACGCGCCCCCTCTGGCATGACTTCCCCTATCGCCGGAGCTGTGGTCTTTTTTGCCGCTGGTTTTGCCAGTTCCAAAAGCCAAGCCGGGGCCTCTGCTATCTCCTGTCCGGCGAGCGGGTCAGATGAAAGCTCCCAGGTGTAAATTTTGCCGTTCCTATGAAGCGACGGCGGCACCACGATATAACCGCCATCGGCCTTAATATCAACTTCCGCGAGTACGCCAGTTTTGCTCGCAAGCCCGCCAACCGGCCTCTTGAAAATCAACTGCCGCCCGCGCCCCGTGTGCTGCTCAGCGGTGTCAGGCATCGCGTAACCTTCGAGCGCCGCCTCGCCTTGCTCGCCGTCGATATCGCATGATGTAATGCCGCTTTCCTCGCCCGTCACAACCCCGATATTTGCTTCCGGCCATTGCGCCCACCACCTGCGGATTATGGCCGTGTCGGTTGTGGCATCGTCGCGCCCGTTCATGGTGCGCGGGTGCTTGCCAATGGATGTGCAATCTTTTTTACGGCAAGAGCAACCACCATTTAAAGGCGTGTGCAGCGGAAAGACGGGCCAGCCTTTTTCGGCATAGGCAAGCGCGTGTGTTATAAGGTCATCCGCGCCCGTCATTAAATGCCGTCCTTCGTCCTGGCCTGCAGCCACGCGCAAAGGTCTTCGACGCGATAGAAAATCTTTCGGCCCATTCTTCCTCTCGCCGGGCCTTCGCCCAGGCTGTCGAGGTTCGCCAGCGTCCTCGCGTTCAAAAGTCCGCCTGTAAACTTCGGGACTTCGTGCCTCGCCACTATGCCGGACGGCCACCTTTTAGCGAGTTCCTGAAAGTCAAAAGTCATAATGTCCCCTCCTTTTAAAATAAAAAAAACCCACGCTGATTTTTCAGCATGGGTTCATCTTACGCTTTATGAATATTTGTTCCCGGTACATTCGGAAGATTTTTTATCCTCGAATGTTCCGATTCTTACCGTTTCGGTTTTCGCGCCTTAGTGATATTGTCCGCCTCAATATCCTCATCAAAAAGAGCTTTTACAATTCCCGCCAAGCTCTCATCCGTCAGCTTAAATCTCTCCGGAAGGTTGCAACAAATGTCCCGGTCCTGCATAATACAGTCTTCAAAGCCTCTTACGAAATCGGCATAACTTGTTTTGCGCGAATCGCTTACCGCGTCAACCTCAGAACGGCAGCCCGATATGGGGCTTTCCATCTCACGCTTTAGAGCCGCGAGAACATCCTGTATTCGCGGCATATACTTCCCCATGCGCAAGCCACCATCAACCTTTGCCAATATGGGCACTACATGGCCTTCAAAAAGGAATTGCCTTTCCACTGTTCCAGATTCCAGCCCTGCCCTTTCAACCAGGTGTAAGGGGCAAGTATTGGCCGCGCTTGTCAAGTAACTCTCCTCTTTAATTCTGTTACGCTTATCGAGGAATTTTATCAGTTCCTCGGTTGTTTTAATTATGTCCTCCTGTGCTTCCTCTAAATCTTTACGATCCCTCTTTATGTTACGCTTTTCCTCATAGACTATCGCTGCATCAACGATTGCGGCCAAAACCGCTCGTCTGCCTAATCCGCCGTTTCCTCTCGGCGTGGAGCGGTCTGTTATCTTATGTTCAATCTCGGCATATACCGGGTTCATAACATCCGAGTTTTCTTTAAGTCGCTTGAGTATGTTTTTTTGCTCGGCTGTCGTCGTCTGTATTATTCTGTTGAGGCCGGGGTCAAAATAGCCGTTGATTCCCTCATCAATGAAATCGTCAGCCCATTTATGTGAACCGTTTTGGGGCCCTTTAAATCGCTTCATTTTTTGCACCTCTCCGTGCCTCGCTTTTTATTATTGCCCCGAAGCCGGAAGCGAGAGAGAGTTCCGGTTTTCGGCCCGTCGGCCTATCGGGGCAAGCTGTCTATCCCTTCTTTACAGGTATCTTTGTCAATTTCATATCTTTAGGTATGTAGCAAATAAATTCTTGTTCCTTTCGCTCATTGATATAGGCATATATATTTTCAACCGGAATAATAGCCTTGAACACTACAGGGTCCGACAAATACGCATATCTTGATGAAAACCACTTTGCCAGCTCAAGGTCTGCCGTCCAGGACAGACCTCTTACCCTTCGCGCCGCACCTTTTCCGGCAACTCCACGATAAAGAGTAAAGGGACCGTTACCGGGCAAGGGATCTCCAGCCGATAACAGCCGCGTGCGGTCTGCTATATCAAAAAAAAGGTAATCAAGGACAACCTTAGAAATATGCATATTGTTTAATCGACAAATTATGAAGGCATGGAGAAGGGCATCTTCGAATAATCCCGCTTTCTTTAGTGAAATATGATTGTCACAAACAAAGGCTAAGTTTGCCATATTGTCCATCTTGATAAGAACGCCGAATATATCGCGTTCTTCCCAACACTGCAGAGCTTGTTTTCTTAGAGATAAATCTATAAGAGATAAATCCAATTGTGTGTTATCCATCGGCGTTATCCCTTCTTTACCAGCTCAATCACTTTGCCCTGTTCAGGCACAAGGGCCTGTGCAAGTCCGCTCATAGCGCGCCTCTGCGTGTCCTCGTCTCCCTTTGCATACCTGAAAACCATTGAGGGAGTTTTCCAGCCGAAAAGTATTTGAAGGTCTTTAACAGGCGTTCCTCTCCGGGCCGCCAGTGTCGCCGCCGTATGCCTCAAGCTATGGAAAACAACTTTGTCCCGCGCTCCCCTGCCCTTGTTAAGTTCAAGGTTCTTGACGGCAGTCCTGAAGGCTTGCGGGGTCTTTTCAAACGGGGTTCCGTCCTTCATGGTGAATACATACTCGCCGGGGCCGCCTATGCCGCGCCGCTCCATCATCTCAATGACGGCTGGCACAAGGTAAACCGTGCGCGGTTCTTTGTTCTTGGTGTCAGGGAATAAGGCCGTGCTTCTGGCCAAGTTCACGTGCTCCCAAGTAAGCCGCGCCGCCTCGGAGAAACGGCATCCGGTGAAGGCACAAAACATGGCTATGTCGTGAGTTGCCGTTTCGGTCACGCTCAGATAATCGAGTATGCTTTTTAACTCTGTCGGAGTAAGTACCCTGAGCCGGGTATTATCCATTTTGGGAAGCGTGACGCCGATTGCCGGGTTATCCCCTGCCTTTACCAGCTTCCTCTTTGCCGCGTGTTTCCATATCCTGTAAAGGGTCCCAACGGCATACTGTTGTGTACGCGGGGTCAGCTTATCCTCCCTCATACGGTCAAGCATCCGATCAACATCTTCCGGCGTGATTGTTTTAATAGGCTTGTGGCCCATAACCGGAAAAATCCGCTTCGTGTAATGCGCAAGCTCTTTTTCCCAGGAGGTTTCCTTTATCCTGGCCTTGAGGTTATGGACATAATCCTTGTCCCAAAACTCTGAAAGGGTAAGGCCCTCTGCAAGCTGTAGGGCCCTCTTTTGTTCCTCTAAGGATTTTTCCTCTCGATAGGTTTGATGTTTTTTGAGTAGATCGCCTCTTTTATCTGAGGCCGTTTTTTCTGTCCAGTCTTTTTCAGAGGCCCAACCCAGGGCCTCCTGTACCATCTTCCCGTTCAATTTATAAAATATGGTGAAGTACCTATCCGGTTTAGCGCCATGCGTCCTTGTCGGGTGTTCGCGCCAACGGACGCCAGTCCTTTTACTCTTTATCCATTTCGCCATCGGCAGACCTCCTTAAAATCCCGTGGAGTGTTTTTGTCCAACCCCTGTCCAACCTATATAGCTGAAACAGTGTGTTTTTACGGTAAGTCTCAGGAAGTCAGAATATCAAGGAAAACAGAGGAATGTCAAGGGGTTTGTGCGGTTTAGTGAAGTTATGGTAAGTAGTTCAAAAGGGACTCAAAATCCCGTGACCGCAAGGTCGTGCGGGTTCGACCCCCGCCTCCGGCACCATAATAAAATCAAAGACTTACAGAGTTTCTAAGACTTCAACATGAAACCCATTTTTCCTTGAAAGACGATTCTCTCCCTAAACTCTCCCTGAAAATAAAAAAACCGCCCTCGAAAGAGCGGTCTAAAGGGCTTTAATAGCAGCTTGTGAAAGCGGTTGTGCCCAAATAGCCCATAGAGGTGGTGCAGTTTATAGGACGACGTGGCTGGTAGCCGTTCGAGTTGCCGTATATTGTCTGAGAATTATTTTGAATCTGCTGGCCTGTGCGAGACATGGAATCGCTCAAGGCACCTAAGCCTTGGATGTAAGCTTGTTCCTCTGAAAGAGCGCGCTCTCTTGTAAAGGCGAGGAATTGATTGATAGCTTCATTGGCTTCTTTTATATCGTCGGTAGCATCAAGGCCGTCTGTTTTTTTCTGCGTTATTTTTTGATGGAGCCCTTCTATATAATCCACTTCCATTTCATATTCGGGGAAAGCCGTCCTGAATGCAGCAATTAATGCCTTATTCTTTTCCGTAGAACTCATTGAATCATCGCGTATTTGTTGAGCTGTTACGGTAAGCTGATCCATCCGCATATTGTGCCTGGACAATGGACTACAGCCTACGATGATGAGCGCGAGCACTAACAGAAGAATTCTCATGGAGCCTCCTGTTTTATCTTGTATAAACTGGCAGCGAAAGGGTAATGCGTACAGTTCCAGAATTTTACAATTTTGCCAGGGACTGGAATTAAAGAAACTATTGCGCCCAAAACTGTAAAAATTAAAAAAAGCGATTTTTCATCAATGTGCCTTATGTGAAACCATGAACTCGCTACATAAAAACCCATGCCGGACAAAATTGCATAGAAAATAGCGAGACGGAGCGCGGCAAACACAAAACCAAATACGGTTGGCAAGGGAACTTTTCCTGCCATAAGGCCGTGTGCGCATATTAAAAAAGCAACAACGCCCAAGAGCACCTGAATTGCAAAATTACCAAACAAAGCACCCCAAATAACAAGAACAACATTATCCATAAAAAGCCCCTTAAACCTTATCTGTCTCAGGTCAAACTTCTTTTATGCTTCCCTTATCAGTACAGTTATCTTTACAAACATACAAAGTTCGCCTCAAGGTTCTAATTGACATATATTATTCTATCCAATAAGCGTAAAACTACCATTGACAGTTCCTTTTTGTCAACAATGTTCTTGTGTCAGATTGTTTCAATTTTGCCTGGAATGTTCAATAAATACGGGCATGAAAACAAAAGAGCTTACCGGTCTGAGAATCAGTCTCGTAGGGTGGGCTATGCCCACCAATATATTTCCTACAATCACACATTCCGAAGTCTCGTAGGTTGGGTTGCGTCTTTCAACCCAACAATAATGGACTCTCTTGCATTTAGGTTGGGTTACGCTCCGCTAACCCAACCTACACTAACTCTTGATTCCTAAAGGGTGCGCACGGCGCACCCTTGTATCTTTTTACTAAAAAACCATCTTCATTTATAGGCATGAAATTCCCATTAAGCCGCCTTCAACTGTCTCACTTTTATCTTTTTCTTTCTCAACTCCCAAAGGTCATACTGCATCTGCTGATTAAGCCAGCTCTCCGGGGTAGTGTTGAAGGCTATGGAAAGCCGCACAGCCATTTCAGGGCTTATGCCAGCCCTTCCATTGACAAGCTCGGAAAGGGTCTTGCGGCTTACGCCCAGGGCCTTTGCCGTCTCGGTTATCGAAAGGCCCAAAGGCTCGATGCAGAGCTTCTTTATGACTTCCCCAGGATGAGGAGGATTGTGCATCATTGTTTTATCTCCCTTCAATGGTAGTCCAGATAATCGACCACATGGGCATCATGCCCTTCAAATTTAAATATTACTCTCCAGTCTCGCAGGTTGGGTTGCGTTTTTCAACCCAACGATAACGGACTCTCCTGCATTTTGTTGGGTTACGCTCCGCTAACCCAACCTACAAAACTTTTCTTACTTCGGGTGTTTCACCGACCCCGCATAAAATACCTCGCACTCTCCGCCCTTCAAGAGCTCGCTTGTCTTTTCAAAGAGGTTTAGCACTGGTCCGGCAAGCGACTTGAGCGTGCTCACCTTTTCTACTTGTGGATGCTCGAAGCTGCCGTGGACCTTCTGCGTGAACCTTACGCACCCTTTTTCATCCACCACCGCCACCGTCACATCGTCGAACCGCTCTTTCACAAAATCCAGCCTCCCCTTCATGGCGACCCTGTTCTCTTTTGTTGAAAAGGCTACGTCCTGAGCCTCCGCGACGCCGTTTTTCACCCTCCAGTCAGAGACGAGTATTTGTATCGTGCTCTTTCCTCCAAGGGAAGCCGCGTAGACGCTCCCGAAGTCATAGCCCTTTGTCAACACCGCGCCAAGGGGGCCCGCGATGAAAAACGCGCCCATATCGATAAGGCTCACGGTCTGGGTCTTTTCGAACTTCTCCAATACGCGGTCGAGGTCGATGCTTTCGTGAACAAGATTCTGCCCCCGAAGAGTTATCTCCCCCTGTGTGCTCCTCTCCATCTCATCGAGATTTTTGCCTTTCATCACAAGATGCGACTTAAGATCAAGCTCGCCCCGTATAGATTTTTCCTGTTTAAACGCCCCAAGCACCTCTTCAAAACGGAATTTCGTTATCGCGAAATCCACCGTGTACTCCGGGCTTTCGCCGGACATCACGCCTTTTATGCTCCCCATGCCTTCCCCGCCAAAGACCTTCATCGTGACGGGATCTGCCTCAAACTTTCCCTCACGGGCCTCCATTGCGACGCGCAGATCTCTTATCTTCAATCCTTTAGACTTGACCTCACCGCATGACAATCCCCCACCGAATGATATGTCGTAAAGAGACCCCCCTCCGGCCACAGCGATATCTTTTATCTCAACGTCGCACCCGTCCGCCTCGACTTTTCTCCTTTTTTTTTCATCCCTGAAAACGAATAGCCCCTTTTTGATGAAGATCTTTTCCACCTCAAAGGCGGGAAGCTCTTTAGGTTTCATTTCAGGCGTTTCGAAGTTGAAATGCCCTCTCCTGTCTTTAGTGATAAAGAACCTGGGTGAGATAAGCGCCACCTGGCGTACAAGTATTTTACGCCTTAAAAGAGGCGGCAGTTTTATCCTTACCTCAGCCTTTTCTGCCAAGGCGACATCGATACCCCGGTTTTGTATCAGGACGTCATCAAGCGATACACCAGCGTGTGGAAAGAGCACGATCTTCATTTTGCCGTTAACGCGGACCTTCATCCCCGTAGCCTCGGAAGCGGCCGCCTCGATGCGGGGCTTGTAGCTCTCTATGTCGAAGGTGAGGACGAAGATGACCGCCGCAAGGACAAAGGCTAACGCTGCTCCGGCGAGGATAAAAAGGGCTTTTTTCATCTTTGCGTTCATCGCTTCGCACCCATATACAGAAAGCCTCGATTGATATAGACAGCATCTTCCACCTCTATTCTGCCAGAAAAGAGGTCACGAGTTAAGCTCAGCCAAAAACATCAATCGATTCATGTTGACATATTTTTTCGAAACGTATTATTCTGAGCTGATTTAGAGCCTTTTTTCATGAAAAAGAAGGCCGTTGATATGTGGCGTTAAAAATACTGAAACCTGTTTTTACAAAATCCAAAAGCGATAGCGCAGGGGCATCATGAGAAAGCAGACCGGTATCCTGATTTATCTTTGTATGTTTGTCCTTCTTTTTTTCTCCGTCTCTAAAAGCTATTCCGAGGAGCAGCCCCCACCGCGCCTTTCCGTCCTCGAAAATTATGTAAACCAGACCATAGCCCCGTATTTCAATGAAAACCAGGTCGTCCGCCAGTTCGGATACGATATCTTCGGGCGCCCTGCGGCCTTTGACCCGTCTGACCTTATGCCCGTTGGCCCGGATTACCTGCTGCGGCCTGGGGACGAGCTCAAGATAAGCTTCTGGGGCAAAATAAGCTCCGACCTCTCCGTCAGGATAGGCCGTGACGGCAGCGTAAGCCTCGGCGAGTTCGGCGTCCTGCATCCGGCAGGCCTCACCTTCGCTGAGGCGAAGGCGTATCTTCAGGAGGTCGTTGCCCGCTACTACAAGCCCTCTGAAGTGAAGATGAACCTGAGCATGGGAGCGCTCTCATCTATGAGGGTCTTCGTGGCCGGAAGTGCTTCAAACCCTGGCAGCTTCACGGTTTCATCGATGTCGTCTATCTTAAACGCGCTTATGGCGGCTGGAGGCCCGAGCAAGTCCGGGTCTATGCGCTCGATCACATTGCATCGTAACGGCAAGGTAGTCTCCGGCCTCGACCTCTATGACCTCTTGCTTAAAGGGGATAAGTCGGGGGATATAAGGCTACAGCCGGACGATGTCATATTTATCCCGCCGGTCGGGCCTCAGGTTGCTGTGGCAGGCTATGTCAAATCCCCTGGCATATATGAACTTAAAGGCGAGTCGAGCATAAAGGAAGCGATAGAGATGGCCGGAGGGATCGACGCGCTGGCCTACTCCGGAAGGCTTAAGATAGACAGGATAGCTGAAGGCGGCAGGACCGCGGCCTTCGAATGGAAGTACGATGACGAGCTCATTAAAACCGGGGTCAGGCCGGGCGACATCATAACTATCTTTCACGCGGTAGCAGACAAGAAGCACGTAAGGCTTGAGGGCGCGGTCAAACGGGAAGGCGAATACGGGGTAAACGGGAAGCTCACGGTAAGCGGGCTTATAAACCTCGCCGGAGGGGTTGAGCCTTATTCGTATACCAGGGAAGCTGAGCTTACCAGGGTCGACCCAACGCCAGCGGGCCCCAAGACGACAAAGTTTTTTATCGACCTCGACAAGGCGATGGCCGGCAACGCTCTGCACGACATCGAGCTTAAGGGGGATGACTACCTCTATGTAAAGACGATCCCCGAATGGCGGCTGTACAGGAAGGTCAAGGTAAGCGGCGAGGTAAAATTCCCAGGGACATATATCGTCGAAAAGGGTGAGACGATAAGCTCGCTCCTTTCGCGCGCCGGCGGGCTTACGGATAAGGCCTTCTTCAAAGGCGCGGTCTTCACAAGGGTCTCCGTGAGAGAGGTCCAGCAAAAACAGCTGGACGAGTCTATATCAAGGCTGGAGTACGAGCTCTTTTCTTCTTCCGCCGAGGCTATTGAGACGGCTTCCGACCCTCAGAGCGCGGAACAGCTAAGGCTTTCCATGGTCCAGAAAAAAGCGCTGATAGCCAAGCTGAAGAGCGCGCAAGCCCTCGGCAGGATCGTCATCAACCTTGAGCCCATCGACAAGTTCAAAGGCTCTGTTTACGATATCGAGCTTCTGGACGGCGACGAGGTCCGTATCCCGGAGGTGCCAGCCCAGGTACAGGTCGTAGGCTCGGTATATAACCAGACGGCGCTCGTCTATTCCCCTGAGCTTTCGGTCTCTGAATACATCAATACCGCGGGAGGCGTCACCAAGTATGCCGCCGAGGACGAGATCTACATCCTCAAGATGAACGGCACCGCCATAAACAGCCGCCAGGCTGGAAACTGGTCTGTCGGCTGGGACAAGGTAACGGGCCGGTGGGTGACGGGTTTCATGTCCAGCTCCCTCGACCCTGGAGATACGATAGTCGTGCCGGAAAAAACGGACAGGATCGCATGGCTCAAAGAGACAAAGGACCTGACCCAGATACTTTACCAGATAGCCGTTACAGCAGGCGTATTGATAGTGGCTTTCTAAAAGGCCGCTGTCCCTCTCCCCTCCGGGGAGGGGGACAAAAGACTGCGCCTGTCATAGGCCGAACTTCGATGCCCTGTCCGTAGAGAAGACCCCTGACGGCTTGTGCGACGGGAACTCCTTTATGAGCTTGTACGTGTCAGCGTCATAGACGGCGATCTTGTCCTCCTCGCGGACCGATATATAGACCGCCTCGCCCTTGGGCGTGAACTGCGGGTCAAGCGCGCCCTTGCCGACGTCTATAATCTTTTTGACCTCCATCTTCTCTACGTCTATCACATCTACAAGCCTCTCCTCCGGGCTTCCTGGCGCTCCGACGTTATCGACCCAGACCTCCCTGCCTCCAGGCCTTGCCACCACAAATAGCGGGGTGCCGGAAACAGGAATCGATCTCATCACCTTCCAGTTTTTGATGTCGTATACTATGACCCTTTTTTCGGCGAAGGCAGGCACGAAGGCTATGTCTCCGGCTATGGCCCATGACTCAAGGTGCGGTATATGGTAGAGCGGCACCTTCTCGCCATCGGGAGAGAGCCCGGCCTTTCTTTCGCGCACGTCGAGCCTTTTCATCCCGTCGAGCTTCCAGGTATCGAGGAGCCCCATCCAGTCCGAGTTGAGCAGGCCCACGAGATAGTACCTGCCGTCAGGCGTTATAAGCTGGTCGTAGGGCGTGTCGCCCACGTCGTTGAACTTCCTTATTACGGGGAAACCCTCCTGCTTCATATCGACTACCCATACGGCGTTGCCTTCCATGAGGCCGAATATCATGAGGTTGTCCGGGGTGTCGAGCGGCCCGACCGTCCGCGACCTTATCTGTGTGCCGTCGGCCGTCTCCTTTATGACGGCGGGTATCTCCTTTACGAGCTTCAAGGTCTCGGAATCCATTATGACAACGCCGCCCGGGTCGTAGTTGCAGACCATGACATATTTATTGTCCCTTGATATCGCTATGCCAATGGAATTCTCCCCTGACTTCGCCTGCCTGTCGAGCCTCATCTCGATAAGGTCGACCTTGCTGAGCGTGCCGTCCCTGGCTATGACGTAAGCGAAGCGCGCGTCCCTGGAAAAGACTATGGTGCCGTGCCTTAAGTTCCCCAGCCCCTCTACCCTGCCCAGAAGCTCATGGTTTATCGTATCGAATACCGCTACGCGCCCTTTTTCCCTCTCCACCACTACCATGAGCGCTGCCGTGCCGTATACCTTCTTAGGGGGTTCTGCCAGTGCCTGGGTAGAAAGGAGCAAGAACGTAAACGCCGCTACAAGCAACTTTCTCATGACGCCTCCTTGTAAAATACTATAGTATGAATATGGCAAGTCAGCTGATTCCAAGCTCTTCGTCCGTCAAATAACAGGCCGGGTCCTCGGCCCAGATATCCCCCGTGGCAAACTCGGCGCGCACCCTGTAGCTCCCCCCGCATATGTCGAAAAAGGCGCACTTCGCGCACCTTCCCTTCACATAGCCGCGTCTGTCCTTGAGCGCCATGAGGAGCGGGTCAGTCGAGGTCCATATCTCGCCAAAGGGCCTCTCTTTGACATTACCAAAAGAATGCGCTGTCCAGAACTGGTCGGCGTGCACGTTGCCGACGCTGTCTATGTTGCCGAGACTTACGCCTGAAGAGTTGCCGCCCCTTCCGGCAAGGAGCTTCCTTACCATCGCCGCCCTCTCCGGGTCGGACTTGACGAGCAACCGGTAAAGATAGACCCCGTCCACGTCGTTGCTGCCGGTGACTATGTCCTTCCTCCCGCCAAAAGCCCTCGCGCGGTCAAATATATAGCCTACGGCCTCTCTCGTCTCCCTGTGGTCAAGGTCTTCCCGCGCAAACCTCTCCCCCCTGCCCGCATAGACGAGATGGGCGAAGTAGCCCCTGTCTATCCCTTCCCTCTCTATCAACTCGAATATGAAGGGCAGCTCCCCTATCGTCTTCCTGCTCATCGTGAAGCGCACTCCGACGATGAGGCCGGCGTCACGGCAATGCCTCATGCCTTCTATCGCCAGCCTGTACCCGCCTTTGCTGCCCCTGAGCCTGTCGTTTACCTCTTCGCCACCGTCAAGGCTTACCCCCACGTAGACGACACCAGCGTCCTTGATCCTTTGCGCGGTCTCTTCCTCTATCGAGACTCCGTTTGTGGAAAGGATGCTCCTTACGCCCCTGGAGGCGGCGTACTCGATGAGCTTGAAAATATCGGGCCTTTGCAGCGGGTCCCCGCCTGAGAATATGAGGGCAGGCACCTTGAAGTCGGCAAGCCCGTCTATGATGGCGAGCGCTTCAGTTGTGGAGAGCTCTCCAGGGTATTCTTTTTTTCCGGAGTCGTTGTAGCAGTGTACGCAGCTGAGGGTGCAGCTCCTGGTGATGTTCCAGACCACGACCGGGCGGTCCTCACGCAAATAGCGAGCGCTATCCGTGGAGCTACCCTGGCCCGGCAAAGACTTCCCGAGAAGCTTTGATACGCTCAGCATAGCTTTAGTCCTGGATGAGAGGTAGGATAGCTACTTTGACTTATTCTGCCTGAACCTCATGTATGAGATCAGCTCGTCTATCTCGTCCGGGCTCAAAACGGCAAGACCGCCCATGCCCTTAAGATAGCCCTTCATGGGCGTGCCGGGCCTTCCCCACATGATCGTGCCCCTGAGCTCGCCATCGGATATCGACGACAGAAGGCCCGCGTCTAACAGCGGCGGGGCCATCGCGCCCTCGCCTTCCGGGCCGTGACAGCCGCCGCAGAGGATGAAATGCCTTTCGCCCCTTTGAGTATATAAGGGCGAAACTGCATGGGACGGGGCAACTACCTGCTCGCCTTCCTGCCATGATTTTATGTACGACGCTATATCTTCAATCTCCAGGCTTGCGAGCCTTCCGTTAAAGGACGGACAACCGAGCAGAGGCCTGCCATAGAGCATCGTCCCGGTAAAATAATCGAGGGTGACCGTGCGAAGGAGCCCCTCTTTCCTCAGGGCAGGGGCCTTTAGCCCCTCGCCCCCCTTGCCGTGGCATGAGGAGCAGTTTTCAATGTACAGAGTCCTGCCTTTCCCCTCCGAAAAAGCGTACGAAGGGAAGAGCCCGATGGAGATGATGACAAGGAGGGAAGCAGAGAAGAATTTCACAGATCCGATTCTATCAGAAAATGAAGAAAATGTTAACATGAAAAAGGAAATCAGGTTGACAGAAGAAGAAGTCGGTGCTAAGTTGGTTAATAGTAAAAGGCGCAAAATGTTCAGGTAAACTGCGTTTTTTGTAACAATCATCACCATATGCCGCCAGCCTCTCCTTACGCTCGTTATCCTTGGCGTATTTCTAAATATTTTGTTACAATTTTATATTTTTACTAACTCTAACGGCACTACTCAAGGTCTGATTTGACTCCAAAGGTCTATCTTGTCGGGGCAGGGCCCGGTGATCCGGAGCTAATAACCATCAAAGGCAGACGTGTCCTCGAAGAGGCTCAAGTCGTCATCTACGACCGTCTCGTCTCAGAGCGGATACTCGACCTCGCTGGAGATGACGCCGAGCTTATATTCGTAGGCAAGGAGACCTCCTTCCACTCCACTGCCCAGGAAGATATCAACCGCCTCATCGCGGCGCACGCCAGGAGAGGAAAACGGGTAGTAAGGCTCAAGGGCGGCGACCCTTATATCTTCGGGAGGGGCGGTGAGGAGGCCTCCCACCTGCATGATGAAGGCATCCCTTTCGAAGTGGTGCCTGGCGTCACCGCAGCCTCCGGCATAGGGGCCTACGCCGGTATCCCGCTTACAGACCGCCGGTACTCCCAGGCCGTGACCCTCGTTACCGGCCACCGCATGAAGGGCGAAGGGCTCGAAGACCTCAACTGGGCCGCCCTTGCCGGGCTTGGCCACACCCTGGTCTTCTACATGGGAGTGGCCAATATTTCCGAGATAACCGGCAAGCTCATGGCGAACGGTCGGGCTCCTTCGACTCCGGCGGCTATGGTCAGCCGCGGCACAATGCCGGGGCAAAGGACGGTACTCGGCACGCTATCCGACATAGACGTACGGTGCAGGGAAGAGGGGGTAAAGCCCCCGGCGCTACTCATCATCGGAGAGGTCGTTGAGCTAAGCCGCGTCCTTAACTGGTCCGAGCAGGCGTTGGACGAATCTCAGGTCCCGATCGACGGGCCGCTTAAATCCTTCGGCTAAAAAGGCTTTAAAAGGAGTGTGGGATGACAGATACGCTGGATGGCATTGATAAGAGCCTTCTGAACAGGATCCAGGGTGATTTTCCGTTGTCTGCCGACCCCTACTCGGAGATAGGGCGCGAGCTTGGGATAAGCGCTGAGGAGGCGCTTTCAAGGATGCGCGCCCTCGTAGAGGCCGGGGTCGTCCGCAAGGTCGGGGCGTTCTTCGACGCGCGCAAGATGGGCTACACCTCTACCCTTTGCGCCATGGACGTGCCTCAGGAGAGGCTTCAGGAGGCGGCCTCGGCCGTAAACTCGTACCCGGAGATCACGCATAATTACCTGCGGGCCGGCCACCCCAACATGTGGTTCACCGTTATAGCCGGGTCGAAAGAGAGGATAGAAGAGATAATATCCGAGATATCGGTCAAGACATCTGTGTGTCCCATACGCAACCTCAACGCGACGAAGATGTTCAAGGTGAAGGTCGACCTCAAGGTGGGGGAATGATGGAACCGAGGGACATAGAGCTTATAAGGGCGCTGCAGGACGAAGAGATATTCCTTATGCAGAGGCCCTTCGAAGAGGCGGCAAGGAGGCTTGGCTGGGGGCTTCAAGAGGTGCTTGAGCGCGCCGCGGCGCTTAAAGGTTCAGGGGTCATAAGGAGGTTCGGCGCCGCGCTCACCCCAAGGAACGCCGGGTTCAAGGCCAATTCGATGGTGGTCTGGGAGATAGCCGAGGAGAAGGCGATGGAGGCTGGAAACCGCCTTGCGGGGCACCCGAGGGTAAGCCACTGCTATATAAGGCCGTGTTTTGATGGATTCCCTTACAACGTCTACACCATGGCACACGGGAACGACCCGGAAGACCTCGAAAGGATTGTCCTTGAGCTTGCCGGGATAGCCTCCGCTGCCTCTTACAGGACGCTCGATTCGCTCAAGGAGTTCAAAAAAAGCTCTCCCGTCTATTTTCCACGGCCGACCGAGCCAGCCGGGGCCTGAGGGCCAAAAAGCACGTCAAACCTATTGGACGGAAAACCCAGATGATGAAGAAGCTGCTGCCCGCGATACTCGCCACATTACTACTCTGCGGCCATGCCTTTGCAACCGGAGAGGCAATTTATTCGAAGCACTGCTCAAACTGCCATCACCCTGAAAGATACGGACTGAGCGGACCGCCCCTGATACCAGAGTACTTCGGCATGAAAAAGGAGAAGGAGCTTATCTCTATCGTGGCTAACGGGCTTGAGGCTACGAACATGCCTGCCTTCAAAGGCCTCCTCACGGACGATGAGATAAAAGAGGTGGTGGCGTTCTTAAAGACCCCCGCCAGGACGCCGAGGTGGGAACAAGCTGAGATGCTCTCCACCTGGGATCTGGCCGTTACGGAAGACAATGGGAGAGAGGCCCCCTATGATTTAGAGAACTTCTTCATGGTCGTGGAGGGCGGCACAGGCAAGGTCCATTTCATGGACGGCGGCAGCTTCGAGGTGCTCGGCAATGTCAAGGCCGGGGCTGTCCATGGCGGCCCGAAGTTCTCCCCATCCCTCAAGGAGGCCTACGTGGTCTCAAGGGACGGATGGGTCACAAAATACGACATCGTCAACCTGAAGGAGACCGGACGGCTGAGGACAGGCATAAGCGCGCGTAACCTGGCCATCTCTTCGGACGGGACGAGGCTGGCGGTCGCCACCCTTCTCCCGGAAGGGCTTGTAATACTCGATTCGCTTACCATGAAGCCGGTCAAGACCTTTAGCGGGATAGGAGCGGTCAGCTCCGTATACGCCTTGAAGGGCAGCTCCAGATTCGTGGCTGCCCTCAAGGACAGGCCGGAGGTCATCCTCATTGATGAGTCGACCCTGGAGACCAGGACTATCGCGACAGGACAGCCCCTTACAGACTTCTTCATAGAACCGGAGGAGAGGTATATTATCGGCACGTCGAGGGGCGCCTCCGATATAACTGTACTGGACCTCAAGGAAGAAAAGGTCGTAAGGTCAATAAAATCCGGGGTGAGGATGCCGCACCTCGCCTCTGCCGCGGTCTGGAGCCAGGGCGGCTCCGTTTACGCCGCCTTCCCGCACATAGGCGAGCCCCTTGTTAGCGTTCTAAGGCTCTATGACTGGGAGCTTGTGGCCGAGATAAAGATGAAAGGCCCCGGCTTTTTCGCCCGTACTCACGAGTATATCCCGCATATCTGGGTGGACACAGGCACCGATACGGTTGAGCTCATAGACAAGAAGACACTAAAGCTCGCTGGCGAGGTCATCCCTCAGCCCGGCAAAAAAGCGATGCACATCGAGTTCACCAAGGAAGGCTCCTTCGCGCTGGTGAGCGTGTGGGAGGACGACGGCGCCGTCGTGGTCTATGATACCCGCACGCTAAAGCCTGTAAAGAGCCTGCCTTTCAAAAAGCCGGTCGGCAAATACAACGCTACGAACAAGAGGTTCTGAGCTGATCCAGGCACGTTAAATGCCTGCCAGACAAGCTATTCCAGCGCCAAAGGCCGCCTCCTTAACCAGGAAGCCGCTTACCGGTTCAAGCGCCTTCCTGTCGCATGCGGCATTTTTGCAAGCGGAAGTAAAACGACTGTTTTTAAAAAGAAAAAACCAATACATCAAATGTAATGCATTCCATATTGCCGCATCATAACAAACAAGGCCAGCTTCCCCGCCAGTAATCCCTCATATTACATTGTTTTTTAAGCCACATATTACCGGCACGTCTTTTGCAATCAACACAATCCGGACCGATCCATCCCGAATCAGGAGTGGAGAAGGCATGCGCTCTTTTGCTTTTATGAAATCTTTTTAAAGGAGGAAAGAATGAAAGGGTTTTACCTGACGATCGCAGCTCTATTATCTATCTTCGTATTAAGCACTACCGTGAAGGCTGAAGAGCTTCTGGACGCGGACAGGATAATATCCGCGATGGAGGACAACTACAACGGCTACACCTACAAGAACGTCCACAAGCTGGATAGCTTCATCGCCGCCCTCGGCGACCAGTATACCCCGGAAAGGTATCAGGCGATCATGGACCCCGCCAGGTTTACCGGTCTCCTCAACGAGAAGCATGCCGAGCAGGCCTTTGCAACCTGGTTATTCTCAGAGAGAAACTAAGGACAAAAGAGAGGCAGACATGAAAGCCGGCCGTGATTTCACGGCCGGCTTTCATTTTTGGCTACATGCCTAAACACCGCCAGGATGGCCAGTTGCGGTTTGAACCCTAATAGCTGATCTCATCTATCAGGGCTATCATCTTAAGGAACCTGTCGCCCTGCACCCCGCTTGCGATGCTAATGGCCTCTTCCTCTTTTCCGGAGAGGATAAGGGGCACAAGCACCTCTTCGCGGGTCTTTTTGAACGCATCCCAGGTATCTACCAGCAGCTTGTACCTGCTCGCCTTCGCATCAGGCACCCTGATCTGGGCAAGTGTCGCGCTTACCGCGTCAGCCGTCTCTTTTATCTTTTTCTGCTGCTCCGCTCCGCGCATATCCGGGTGCTGGATCATAAGAGTAAGAGAGTTCCTGGCATCTATCATCTTTGCCTTGAGGTCCCCGAAAGTCCCTGCCGCCTCAACAGCCGAGACCATTACATACAAGGAAACCACGAGCAAGGCTATGAAGCCTTTGGAATTTAACCGCATCTGCTCTCTCCTTTGATATCTGTTTTTGCCATACGTCACCAGACGTCAATAGATGTCCCACATGGTATTGTATACGTTAAACTTGCCAGTAGGTGTATCGACCTTTATCCTGTTCTTTACCTTCCTGGTCTTGTCGTCTATGACGATTATCTCCCCTTCCCTGTCCCAGACAGACAGCCATACCTCGTCCCCGGCCTTGTTGTACTCCATGTGAACTATCTTGCCGTGGTCGGTGAGCTTCATGTCGACCGGCTTTGCGTCGAGGTTCTTCTTGCTGTAAACGGTGACCGTCTGAGCAATGGTGAGGTCCTTGCTGAGGGTGTTATCCACCCAGATATTATCGCTCTTCGGATGGGTCTTGATGAAGAGGCCGTTTCCGGATACCGGGAGTTTCCTTACGACCTTCCAGGCATGCTCCTTGTGCTTCGCCGGGTCTGTGCCGATGACCGCCACCATTGGCTCGCCAAGGTGCGGGGTCGCCCAGACAGGGCCGTACTTCGAGTCCACCCAGTTCGCGCCCCTGCCGGGGTGGGGCTTGTTGCCGGTCTCTACGAGGGCCGCGAGCTTTCTCTCGACGGTGTCGATGACTGCGACCTTGTTCCTCATATTGGCCGCGACGAGGAAGTACCTCTTGGATGCGTCCCAGCCGCCGTCATGCAGAAACCTTTCGGCGTTTATCTTGGTCTCGATCACCGTGCCGCTGTCCACCTTGCTGTAGTCAACAAGCAGCACTATCCCGGTCTCTTTTATGTTTAGGACCCACTCCGGGGCGTGGTGGGAAGATACTATGGAGGCGACCCTCGGCTCCGGGTGAAACTCGTTTGTGTCGTACGTGTAGCTCCGGGTGCTCACGACCTTCAATGGCTCGAGCGTATCACCCTTGAGGATGACATAATGGGGCGGCCAATAGTTGCCGACGACCGCGTATTTGTCGGTGAAGTCGCCGAGCTTGCCCTTGTACTTGCTCGTGTCTACCGACCTCGCGTCAAAGCCGGTCTTTATCTCGGCCACGATGTTGGGGGTCGGCGACCAGAGGTCTATCATCGTCGCCTTGCCGTCGCGCCCTATCGAGAACATGTACCTGCCGGACGCCGAAGTCCTCAAGATATGGACGGCGAAGCCGGTATTTATACTGGCGAGTATCTCTTTGGTATCGCCGTCGATTATGCTGACCTTGCCGATATCCCTCTGGATGACCCCGAAGTAGTTCAACCAGTTCCTCTTGGGAGGCTGCGTGGGCCTTTTATCGACAGGGACGATGAGCTTCCATGAGTCCTTTATCTGCTCCATGCCCCACTCTGGCGGCTGAGGAGGGTCGCTGTGCATATAGGCCGCGACCATGTCGATCTCTTCTTTGGTCAGTATGTCCTTATGGGGCGGCATGCCCCCTTTCGTGCCTTCCGCGATTATAAGCGACAATGACGCTGTAGGTATGGCGCGGGTCTTGGCTGGCTCGAGGTTCGGCCCTGTGGCGCCTTTCCTCAGGGTCCCGTGGCAACCGGCGCACCGGTCGAAGTATATCTGCTTGGCCTTGGCGAAATTCTCTTCTGAAAGGGCGGCCTCCTGGGAATAGGCCGCGCCAGCCGCAGAAAGCAGGACTACGGCGAGTAATATGGACAGGAGACTGAGCTTATTGACCATAGACAGGTTCTCCTCTTTTTTTGCGGGTTAAAAGGTTGGGGTCAGAGTGAAAACGGCAAATAATCCTTCCATAAGAGATATCGTTTTCAGGCGAATGATGTCTCAGGAAGGATCTCTCATTTCTTTTGCCAAAGGCTCTACGGCTTGATACTCGCGTACTCTAATAGGGTAACTGGTACCCTGGCGCGGAGGTTTGTGACGTGTTGACGAGACGACCCTGGCAATGGATGCCAGGAGAAGGCATGGCGACCCTTGAATACTTTCCGGCGAGTGTGAAGCTATATGACTTAAGAAGGATTATGTCTATTATTGCCGGGTCTGGCCATGGATTCTCTTGCCCCTCCGATTTGTGAAGGAAGTCAAAACAAGCCCGTACGAGGGCCGGCTCAGGTCAGCGAATATCAGGTTATTTCAGCGGCACCTCCTTTCACGCGGACTTGGGAAATTCGCAGGTAAAGAGACAACCACCCCCTTCCATTCGAGAGAAACGTCTTTGGGGATTGTACAAACAATATATCAACCTGGACTTGATGTCAACTGAAAATCGGCCCGGCTGCCGTTAAAAAACAAATATGGTTCCTATAGTGCTGGATTTCAGCCTGACGATTACCTATAATGCGTAAGACCGTCGAATAAAATCTCAGACGGACTTAAAGGAGAGAAAAATGATACGCGCCAAAATACTCATCTCAGCTCTTGCTTTTTTGATAATTACAGCCTCGTACGCTATCGCCGGGGGACAGCACACAGGGACCGTCCTCGAGACCGCGGAAGGCGGCGGGTACACATACGTCAAGGTCAAGGAAAAAGGAGAGGCCTTCTGGATAGCGGGCCCGCAGACCAAGGTAGGCAAAGGGGCTACTGTAAGCTTCTCGGAACAGGTGTGGATGCCGAACTTCAGGAGCAACGCGCTCAATCGCACATTTGACAAAGTATTGTTCGTAAGCGAGATCAAGGTCGGTTCATCCAAGGGCGCGCCTGCCAAGAAGCCCTCCAAAAAATCCAAGGCGGCAAAGGCAGCCAAGGCATACACTATCGAGCAGATCTACGCCAACGCCTCTGGCCTTAAAGGGCGCGTCGTCAAGGTCAGCGGGAAGGTCGTAAAGGTATCCGAGAACATAATGGCCAGGACATGGGTGCATATCCAGGACGGCACCGGTGAACAAGGCACAAACAACCTTGTTTTCAGGACCACGGATACGCCGCCTGCCGTCGGTTCGGCTGTTACCGCCCAGGGTACGGTCGATACTGATAAGGACTTCGGGTTTGGGTACTTCTATGCAGTCATCATCGAGGATGCTACCTTTTCAAAATAAGATCTCTGCTCCCGGATCGTAAAGCTGGGCCCGCCAGGGTTGACCTGGCGGGCCCAGCCCGTTTGAAGCTCAACGCAACGAACCCAGCTTCGGCAACGGTATAACTCCCCTTGCAGCCTCAGCGAGAAGCTCGTCGAACTTCTTTAAACGCTCCCCTGCTATTCCGTTGACGTCTATAAGCCCCTTGAAGCTGCCATTGAGCTCCTTGAGCGGCTCCGCAGTCTTTTCCAGGAGCTCACCCCTCATACCGCTTTCGAAGGCTGCCACTTTATCCCTCAAGGCGCCCCCGACCGCGCCGCTTAAGACCCTGTCCAGGTCTGAAGAGACGCTCAAGCCATACGCGTCGAGCTTACCGTCGACTTTCGCGTCGATATTAAATGCCTTAACGTCAGAGAACGCGGCGGCGATAGTATCGAGCATGGGGTTCTTCTCTGCCTTGACCGTTGCTTCTGTCAACGCCGACCTTACGGCAGAGCCGATATGCCCATTTATCATACCCCCCTTCACCTCGGCATTAAGGTCAAAGTCCGCGAGCGCCTCTTTTAAGGCTACCGTCATGTATTCATTGTCTGTAAGCAAAAGATCGTGAAGCCTGTACCCCTTGACAGAGAAGTTTATTATATCCCTGGGGCTTTCAGGCGCCACCCTGTTTATCTCGCCTTCGAGGAGCGCTGATGTTAGCCCCTTTAGCCTCTCGCCGTAGAACCTTATCCTCATGGGGCTTCCGAGTATATCCTGGTCCCCTGTTATGTTCGTTACAGCCCCTGCGATATCTCCTGAGGGGATATTGAATGATACAGAGGCCTTTCTGATGAGAAAATCCGGCAACGGCCTGTACTCGTGGAACTGGACGTCGACCCCCCTGCCCCTCAAGCTCTTTTGCACCTCGGCCCCGCCCTCCTTGCCTTCGCGTGAGACTATCCTGTCGAGCTTCTCACGCCATTCAAGGCCGTTTTCCACCCACTCGCGTACCCTGCCGCCGACAAAAAGACTGCCAAGGTTCTTAAGCCCCTCGGGTGAGATGGAATACTTGCTTACTATCTTCTGAACATCTCTGCCCGGCGCTAAAGCGGCCGCCTCAACCCTTTTCCGGTAATCGGCGGTCTTCACGGCAACGGTATCCTTGAAGACGGCTACGCGCTTGAGGTCAGCCTGTATCTCGTTTTTAAGGGCTAGCGCCTCGCCCGCCCCGCCTACTATGCCGCCGAAGCCCCGAGAGCCCTTCAGGGCCGCTATACGCCTTTCATACTCCCTTATCTTCTTCTCGTCAGGCAGGGCCTTCAGCTCCTTTTCGAAGTTCTCCCTGTCCGCCTTTACTTCTTTATTTAGCCCTTCTATCTCTTTTATCGACTCGATCTTTTCCTTTTTAATGACCTCATCCACTTCAGGCAGCTCAAAGGTCAGGAGCTTCAAGGCCTCCTCTTCCGGGCCTTTGCCTTTTTTTGCCCTGCCGATAGCGCCTGAGCTCTTGCGTTGCGTATTGAGCCTCACGCCCTCAACGGCCATCTCTTCTATAATATACTTCTTGCGGATGAGGTTCGCTCCGTCGATGGTGAATGCGATGCGGCCGGCCTCGAAGGCGTTCTTCATCGGCTGGCCTGGGTTTGTCACACGCAGGCCGTAAAGCGTAAGCCCAAGGGGGAATAGCGTCAAGTCGGCCTCGCGAAGCTCGACCTTCGCTCCGACAATGGCCGTCCCTGTCTTTTCTATCTGGCGCTTGATGATGACATCGATAAAAAGAAACCAGAACGCGAGCAGTACCGCCGATAGGACGAAGAAGGCCAGGAGCCCTTGCCAGCGTATCCACTTCATAGCCTGCCCCGTAACTTACTGAATGACATGTAGTACTCGTAGAACTTGCTCGCGGTTATGGTCTTAGCCAGAGGGGTCTTTTTAAGCCATGTCAGCACGTGCTCGCGATACTTCCTGATGGCGTAATTCAAAGATAAAAGCAGCGGGATGAAAACGACGATTGAGAAAAGCAGGCTCCCCATGACAATGGAGTTATAGAAGTTGGAGAGCTTGAAGAGAGTAATATTGTAAAGCGAGGTCCAAAGGCCGGAGAGCCCTCCGATGGAGAGCGCCTTGAAACCTATAAGATGGAAAATCGGGTCTAGCGCGTACGCGAAGGCGCTGAAGAAGGCAAGGCCGAGCATGAAGGAGGAAATATTGACCTTAAGGCCGAGGACAAGAAAAAATACGAGGATATTGTGGAGGCTTAATAGAGGCGTAAGGCCGGCTATCATCGACAGGCACAGAGCAAGACTTATCTGGCCGGGCGCCGTCCCGGAATTGAGGACTACAAGAACTTTCGCTACAGTCCTTATCATATTATGATTATATAGCAGGAAAGCAGGAAGAGGCTTCTATCGATCCCTTCCCTCACGCGATCCTTTCGGGTGCGGCTATTTAAATCATGGATTCTTTACGGCCATCTATGTAGAATAACCGCATGAGATCCATACCCGCACTTCTCCCGGCTCTTTTCCTCGGGCTGGCCCTCTTTGCCGCCAACGCCACGTCCATCTATGCCCATCCGCCATCGTACTCGCCTGCAAGGCCGCAACAGGAGATAGACGCGCTCGATTTTTCGCCAGCAAAGGGCAAGTTCCTCGTGGCAAGCAGGAAGATGAAAGACCCGATCTTCAAATCCGCCGTAATACTTCTGGTGGACAGGAACAATCTGGGCTACACGGGACTGATCGTTAACCGCCCCATAATGAAGCTCAAGGACTACAATGTAAAAGGTCCGGGAGGGGACGATCCGCTCTTTTTCGGCGGCCCGGTCGAGGTCAGCAACCTCTGGATCCTCGTCCGTTCAGAAGGGCCGTCCGAGGGATGCAACCAGGTCCTGGCAGGCGTGTGCGTGAGCACAAGCCAGGGACTGCTGATGAACAATATGAACGCCGGGGCCGGGCCTCAGAAGTTCCGGGTCTACGCGGGATATTCAGGATGGGCGGCGAACCAGCTCGAAAGGGAACTGGCAAACGGCGGATGGCACCTGGTCGACGCCGACGCGGAGGTGATATTCGCGAAGGAACCTGGGGAGATATGGAATGAGCTTGTGCCTGCTGAAACCCGGTAAGCAAGTACTGGAACCGCACATTGACGGTGCTTTTAGCCACGATATCGCTACGTCAATTGAAAACAGGGCAGTAATTTTCCATATAATCGGGAGAGTCTTTCAGGGCAGAAAGGCGGGGTGCTCAGGCTCAAGATATAAAGCCCGGCTGCTGGTTCATTCCGCAACACTCCAGGTATAAAGGCGCATGCCGGTCATAAGGCTTCTTTTTATAAGCTTTGCGAATGCCGACTGCTCTTCATCGGGTTCAGCAGCTTTTTTTTCCTGTTTTTTCCTGACCGGCTTGAGGACCTCGCCATCATCATATCTGGCGGAGTTGGCCTTAACGAGGTCGCTGCATGATACCCCGGTGCCGTCTTCGAAAACGTCCTTGCACCTGTCCATCGCGCCTTCATAAGAGCTTTTCGCCTGAACGTAGACAGGGGCGGCAGCGTGAGCAATAGATGCGCGCCTGCCCTCTTTTGGCTCTATTACAATGACCGAGCAGCCTGAGAGCAGGAAAAATACCAACAAAAACGATAAAAAAACGGGAGACCTCTTCCTCATCGACTCTCCATTCAAGCTAGCGGTCCAGAATCTAAGTATAAACGCGGAACAGAACGAGTCAAACCTGCCCCTTCTCATGCCTTTTGCCATCAAGCAGAAACTACCCCGCGCGAAAGTGCTATAATTTATATATAGGAGGTGAGGTTTATGTTCTGGTATGACTGGACCGACCCTGAGATAAGGCACGTGGATGAGGTCTACATCGCCGTTACCCTCTTGCTGACCCTTGCCATGATCATCGGATGGGTCCTCATCTGGTAAAGGGATATCTTTCAGTGGAGCTGCGGCGCAGCTTCGCGTTAACGATAGCTGATGATAGCGGGGCAGAACTCAGGCTTCTTGACAACGGCAGATTATGGTCTACGATTAGATTGTGTCTGCTGTAATAGAGAGTTCTCCTCCCCATGGCTTTCATGAAAGGGGTGAAAAGAAATGCAGCTAAAACAAATCATGCAGAAAAAAGTAGTCACGGTCAGCCCTGACACTTCGATACGGGAAGCGGCCAAGAAGATGAAGGACTACAGGATCGGCTATCTCCTTGTCACCAACGGAGAGTCCGTAAAAGGATGTCTCACCGACAGGGACCTGGTGATCTGGCTTGCGGGCGGCAAGGAACCTGACACGACCAGGATAAGCTCGATAATGCAGACGAACGTAGTAAGCGCCACACCGGAAACGGACGTCTTCGAAGCCTCCAAGCTTATGGCGCGGAAAAAGATAAGAAGGCTCCCGGTAGTCGACGGCGGCAAGCTTATCGGGCTGGTCTCAATATCTGACCTCGCGTCAGTGATCGAGGAAGAGGTAGACAACTTCTTCCACGTCGAAGAGGCTTACCAGATATAGGCTTAAGAGGCTGCTTTCCCGGAACGGGATACCCGGCTGACAAGAGGAGAGAATAAGGGACCGTCCTTGGGATGGAACCCGAAAAGCTCCTCTCATTGGCCGGAGATACCCGGGCCGGGAAAGTAAATTGAGGCAGGAGGGAAACCTCCTGCCTCAAAAAAGGCTTCGCGGGGCGGTAAAACCCGATCGGTAAGAGAAGAGCTAATAAAGTGTCATCTTCGGATGATAACTTGAGCTCTTCTCTTACCGACCGGAAGAAAACGCCCCGCGGAGGCAAAAAAAGGCGGCAGGATAAAACCTGCCGCCTTTTTTTATTGTCGGGTCTTCATCTTCGAGGTATCGCTCCCTGCCTGCCTATTGTCCGTCGCGCTCGTCGATTTCAGTATTATTTGGTTCAGTATTTGATTCAGCATTTGGTCCTGCCTTTTGCCTGCCCCGTCTCTTTGCCGGCCTGTTCGTTCCGCGGGACCTCTCCATGCGCTCCTTTATCATGTCTATCCTTTTGCCGAGGCCGAAGACCTCGCCAAGAGGCTTCGCGAGGCGCTTCCTCGTATCCGGGTTAGAGTACCTCACATAGACCATGCCGACCACGGCGGTTACAATGCCGCCTATAAGGTCGTTGATGAGGTCCCACATGGTGTCGCCAAGGCCGTTCTGGGTCATCTTGCCGAAGAGGGTATCCACAGTGAACTCACCAATTTCCCAGATACCGCCCATGGCCATGGCGAACGTAACGGTAAAAAGCCCGATGAACGGCAACGAAAGCCGCACTTTGCGTGTATAATTTAAGGAGTAGACGACCACAAAGGCCAGCAGGCCCACTACTGCGCTGCCGTAGACGTGCAAGGCCTTGTCGTAGAGCCAGACCCGCTGGTAAAAGTTGAGCCATTCTCCCATGAATGTATTCAGGAATATGGAGAGCGTTATGAGGAGGTCAAGCTCAAATGGCAGGGTCACCCTGTAGCTCCTCTCAAGGAGGCTCGGTATCATTGAGAGGGCGACGGAGAAAACGATAAGGACCGAGAAGAGGTAATCACCTCTTGAGACCGCCACCGGAAGAAGCAGTACCATCAGAAGCTTCATGAACCAGGAAAGACCCGTTGTTATGGACAGGGTCCGCCAGTTCTTAAGCATATTTACGATGCTCAGCATAGAGGGCGTCCGCGTGCTATGGTTTTCGGTAAACCGTATAATTATTATACATGGAAGGCCTCTTGGCAAGTAAATGCTAAAATTTTTACTCTACAGGCTTTGGGCAGTCACTTTACCCCTCCTCCTTATCTATAACGGGGCGGCCGCCTCGCCTGTTCCTTCTATACCTTACGGCCCCGGAGCAGCTCCACTGCCTCCGATGCTGAACTTTAATCCCGGCCCACAGGATAACGGCGGTCTCGTCGACCAAAAGGAGCGCTTTAGCGATGACCCGCCCGTTACCGGAGAGACGGGCCGTCAAGCGGTAGTCTCGGGCAGGATGACGAGGCTTTTCAGGTCCATAATGGAGTTCGGGTCAGGCTTCCCTTCCACGCTCTGCGAGCTGGTCGAGAACATCTACACAAGGGGCAGCGTGACCAGGTCACCGGCCGGTGCTGGTGCCGGGCTATCCGAGATCCTTTCAGATGAGAGCCGGGTCGTAGGCACCGGGGTCGGCTACGACATAGGAGCAGGGCTCAGGGTCCAGGGCTTCGGCGTATTTGACATGGACGACAACAGCGCCTTTGCAGGCCCTGCCTTGAGATTTAACGTACAGGAGTACATAGACCTGACTACCGGCATGCAACTCCTTATAAACGAGGATGAGAGCCGCTTTGAGCGGCAGGGGCTCTATTTCGCGGAGTTCAGGTTCCAGTTCTGACAGGCTGCCCAGGGCCCTTTCGGGGATATAATCAATATATGGATATTGTCGAAGAAAAAAAGGAAGGCCGAGCGGAAGATATATGTCCGGTCTGCGGATACTCTCTCGATGAGTGCGTCTGCTGCGCCGAATGCGGCCATGTCTGCCCGCTTGAGGCCGGGCTCCCGTACTGTCCGGTCTGCAGCCCCGGAAGAGGGAAAGCCGCTGAAAGTTAATCGAGCTTCTTTCTGACTTTTAGAAGTGCCTTCCTAAGCTCACCGACGCTCTCGTCAAGGCGCTTCTGCCTTCTCAAGATGTAAGACGGGTGATAGACCGGCATGACCGGCCTTCCTTCAAATTCCAGCCATTCCCCGGCCATAAAATCGCTATCGGGCAAAAGGGCAAAAAAGGCGGTCTTGCCTACGGCGATTATGACATCAGGGGCGATTATATCGATCTCTTCCATAAGGTAAGGGATGAAGAACTCTCTTTCGTCCTTTTCCGGCTTCCTGGTCCTGAGCCTCTTCGTCTCTACGTTAGGCCATATCTTGAGGACGTTGGTGATATAGATATTCTCTCTTTTTAACCTCAGGGCGTCCTCAAGTACCTTCACGAAAAAAGAGCCGGCCTTGCCAACGAAAGGCCTTCCGAGCCTCGTCTCGTCACGCCCTGGGGCCTTGCCTATGACCATGACGCGGCACGGCGCCGGCCCCTCCCCGAAGACAGACATGGAGCCTCTGAAACGCCTTGAGCACGTCTCGGAGAGCCTCCTTCTCAGGGCTTCGATCTGTTTTGATGGCTGTTTTCCCGGCTTTTTTGCGGGAGCCATTCAGGACTTCAGGGTTGGCGAAAAAGGTTGAGCGTGCCTCTTTCGCCGTTAGCGTCTTCCTTTTTCTCTTCAGCCTTTGCGGCTGCAGGCTCGTCCTCGGCTACAGGGGCCCCGCCCCTGTAGATATACCTTTCGAAGAGCTTCTGGTACGAGGTCCAGTTCGAGCCGTCCCCCTTATCGGTTACAAGGGACCTTACCATCGTGACCTTGGCGTCAAGGTCGTCGATGTAGGAGAGTATTATCGCCTCGATGGTCTTTGGCCTCTTGGGTGAGCCGAACTCGAGATGGCCGTGATGCGACAGGACCATGTGCTTGATAAGTACGGAAAGCTCCCTCGGAAAATCCGGTATGGCGGAGGCCTTCCTGTCGATAAGCTCTACCCCTATGGTGATATGGCCCAGAAGGCGCCCCTCGTCGGTGTAGTCGAACGACCTCTGGTACGAGAGCTCCCAGATCTTCCCTATGTCGTGGAGCATGGAGCCGGCTATGAGGAGGTCCCTGTTTATCGCCTCCCCGTAGTGCTCGACGAGCTTATCGGCAAGGCCGCACATCGAGACGACGTGCTCCGCGAGCCCCCCGAGCCACGGGTGGTGCATGCTCTTCGCGGCAGGGGCCATGAGGAACTTTCCCCTCACCTCAGGGTCGGTGAATATGGCCTCAAGGAGGGCCTTCACATGCCTGTCCTTGAGGCTCGCGATTATGGAATCTATCTCAGAGGCGAGGGTCGCCGGATCTTTGGCGGAGGCGGGGAGGAAGTCCCTCAGGGAATAGGCGTTTTCCGCAAGCGCCTTCACCGCCGAGACGTTCATCTGTACGCCGCCCTGGTAGGCCACCGCATAGGCCTTGACCGAGACGACGTCGTTTTTATTGAAGGCCTTCGCTATCTCCTCGGCGTCGTCCCATACCCGGGCCTCCATCTCGCCGGATGAGTCCATGAGCCTCAGGCTTAAGTACGCCTTTCCGGACTTGCTTATCCCGGTCTCCTTTTTCGAGACGAGGAAGACGTCCTGTACGCTGTCCTTCTCCCTTATGTCCTTTATATAGGTCTTTTTCAATCGCTCTCTCCGGGGGCTTTTAAGCCTTCTCCCTTTCAGTGAACCACCTTACGTACCTTTCGACCCCTTCATCTATCCTTACCGTCGGGCTGAAGCCCAGGAGCCTTTTGGCCTTTGTAACGTCGGCATATGTTATGGGCACGTCCCCTGGGACCGTGTCCGTATATTTTATCTTCGCCTTCCTGCCGAGCGCCGCCTCGATAAGCTCTATCAGGGTCTTGACCTCGACCGTATTCGCTCCTCCAAGGTTCACTATCTCGTACCTTGAACGGGTGTATATCGCCTTCAGAAGGCCGGAGATTATATCACCTACGTAGGTAAAGTCCCTCCTTGCGGTCCCGTCACCGTAGACCTGAAGTTCCTTCCCTTCCCAGATGAGGCGGGTGAACTTGGCTACCGCCATGTCAGGCCTTCCCCTCTCGCCGTAGACCGTGAAGAAGCGGAGGCAGGTGGCCGGGAGGGAGTACAGATGCGAATAGGTGAAGCACATTAATTCTCCGGCCCTCTTTGTAGTGGCGTAAGGGGATATCGGAGTCGTTATCGGGTCCTCTTCCGAGAACGGCACCTTGCTGTTGATGCCGTAGACCGAGGAAGATGAGGCGAAGACGAAGTTCACGGTACCTGTTGAGCGCGCCGCCTCGAGGAGGTTAAGAGTGCCGACACAGTTTACCTCTTCGTAAAGGATCGGGTCCTCTATCGACGGCCTCACCCCGGCCCTTGCCGCCAGATGGCAGACCGCGTCCGGCTTTACGGAGGCGAAGATGGCCTCCATCTTCTTTTTGTCCCTGATATCGGCCTCGAAGAGGCTGAAGGAGGCCCGTTCCTTATAGGCCTCCACGTTCTCCCTCTTGAGCTTTGGGTCGTAGAAGCCGTTGAAATCGTCTATTACAGTAACGTTCTCGCCGCGGTCAAGAAGCGCGGCCACAAGGTGAGAGCCTATGAAACCGGCCCCCCCGGTCACTATTATTTTCATGCGGTAAAGCTATCATAGTTGAACTCGAAGGGTCAAGAGAAAGGGGCTTGAAAGGGCGGCAGACGCGCCCTTTCAAAGGCCGCCTCACCTCATGGATTCACGAGATTCCCGATATTGCCCCTCAAGGCAAGCTCCGCCCCTTCAACGTCCTCGGTGTCCTTGTTAGGATGGTGCAGGACCTCTATCTTGTCCCAGTCCTTGAACTGGGCCCCAGGCACCCTCGCTATGTAAGAGCCTCTGCCATCGCCGTCGCTTACAAACGTAAGGTCGCCAGAACCCACGCCCACTTCGCCGAGCATAGGCGTCACGTCGATGAGCCAGATAGAGAAGACCGAATTCGGCTCAAGCCCTGTAGCGGCTATCTTTATCTGCTTCTGCCCTCCAGCTATGTCGTCTATAACGGCCTCGCCCCTGGCGTCGTCCCATACCTCGCCCCTGAGCTCGATCACGCTTGGCGAAGCGTACGCCCCCGCGGCCGAAAGAAAGAGCGCCGCAAGAGCGGATATTAGCTTGATGTATCTCATCTCATACCTCTTTCCCCAATGGCCTCAAAAAAAAGAAAAAGGCCTCCGGCCTTGGGCGGAGGCCTTTTATCCTGCTGGCTTTTTCATCAGCCCAGGTCACCCCTGAGTGCTACCTGCGCGTTGTCCAGGTCGGCTGGGTCGCCGTTCGGATGATGAGCGATCTCGATTACATCCCACCTTAACATCTCGCCATCCGGCACCGACGCCACGAACCGGCCGTTCCCTGCCGCGTCTGTCCTAAACGCGTAATCCCCTACCCCGAGCCCCTTAAGTCTGGACGGAGCTTCCCTGGTGAGCCATACCGTATATACGGCGTTAGGCTTAAGTCCGCTCACATCGACCGTGACCTCGTTCACGTTGAGCCCGATATCGGAGTAGGATATCTCTACGTTTCCCTTCGCGTCCGGGAAGCTCAAGAGGCCCTCGAGCGGTATCGTAGTATACGCGGCGTACCCGGTTGATGTAAAAGCGGCCACGACAATAGTCAATGCGGCCGCAAGCAAGCTCTTTTTCATTTCACACCTCCTTTGAGTTCAAAACCCCTGAGTACCGATGCGGAAGACCCTATGTCCGCATAATGCCTCATATTTAGATTGTAAACCCGCAAGGGGGCTTGTCAAGCTCACGCGGCGGCGGTGGAATCCGGAGCAAAACAAGATCGCTTTTTTCTGATAGAGTATTAATTATTAATCCAGTCCATCTTTAACAATGAGAGGCTTATATGCCTTTGCCTTCAGCCCTGAAAAGGGTCTCAGAGACCGTCTGGGAGCTGCCCACAAGCTACAAGGAGGGCATGCTCGTCCCGGCGCGCGTCTTCGCCACGGAGAAGCTCATAAAGGAGATGGACGATGGCGTATTCAATCAGGTCACGAACGTCGCCTGCCTGCCCGGCATAGTGAAGTACGCCTACTGCATGCCTGACGGCCACTGGGGCTACGGCTTCCCGATAGGCGGGGTTGCGGCCATGGACCCTGTAAAGGGCGTCATCTCCCCTGGCGGCATAGGCTTCGACATCAACTGCGGCATGAGGCTCGTCCTCACGAGCCTGACCTTTGAAGAGGTGAAGCCAAAGCTCAAAGAGCTTGTGGACGCCCTCTTCTACAGCATACCCTCCGGCGTTGGCTCAACAGGCATGCTCAGGCTCAAGCGCGACGAGTTCAGGGAGGCCCTGAAAGATGGCTCCCGCTGGTGCCTAAAGAGAGGCTTGGCCTGGCCAGAGGACATCGAGCTTACCGAGGAACGCGGCTGCTTCGAAGGCGCGGACCCCACGAAGGTGAGCGAGAAGGCGATAGAGCGCGGCTTTGACCAGATCGGCACCCTCGGCAGCGGGAACCACTACTGCGAGATACAGGTCGCCAGCCCCGGGAACGTCTTCGATGAGAATATCGCGAAGGCCTTCGGCTTTCGTATACCGAACCAGGTGGCGATAATGTTCCATTGCGGCAGCCGCGGCTTCGGCCACCAGGTCGCAACAGACTACCTCAAGCTCTTTCTCAAGGTCATGGAAACGAAGTACGGGATCAGGGTCCAGGACCGTGAGCTCGCGTGCGCACCCTTTAGCTCACATGAGGGGCAGGCCTACTTCGCCGCGATGAAATGCGGCGCCAACATGGCCTTCGTCAACAGGCAGGTGATCCTCCACAGGATACGCCAGGTCTTCTCCGACGTATTCAAGAGGTCCCCTGAGGACCTTGGCCTCGACATGGTCTATGACGTCACGCATAATACCGCCAAGCTGGAGACTCACCTTGTCGACGGGAAGCAAAGAGAGCTCCTTGTGCACAGGAAGGGCGCAACGCGCGCCTTCGCCCCCGGGATGGAGGGGCTGCCGGAAAAATACAGGGACACCGGGCAGCCGGTCATAATAGGCGGGAGCATGGAGACGGGCTCGTACCTGCTCGCCGGCCTCAGAAGCGGAGAGGACGCTTTCTACTCGACCGCGCACGGCAGCGGCAGGACTATGAGCAGGCACCAGGCAAAGCGCATGTACAGGGGGACGAAGCTCCAGCACGACATGGAGGAGCGGGGCATATACGTCAAGACCGTCACGTGGGGCGGCCTTGCCGAAGAGGCCGGAGCGGCATACAAGAAGATAGACGAGGTCGTCGAGGCAACAGAGCTTGCTGGATTGAGCAAACGGGTCGTGAGGCTTACGCCCATCGGCAACATAAAGGGTTAGGGATGGAATACCGTTATCTGGAAGAGATCGCCACCGCTGACGTGGCATTTGAGGCCCGTGGCAAGGACCCGGCTGAGGTCTTCACCGCCGCGGCAGAGGCCACCGTAAACGTCATGGTCGATGAGCCGGAGAGGATAGAACGCAAGGAATGGGTTACGGTAGAGCTCGAGGACACCGGCCTTGAGATGCTGCTTTTCGACTTCCTGAACGAACTCGTCTATTACAAGGACGCCAAAAAACTCCTTTTACGTGTGGACACCATGAAGATACGTGAGTCTGACGGGAGCTACAGCCTATCCGCAGAGCTTTCAGGCGAGGAGATCGATCCGGCCAAGCACCCTCTCGGAGCTGACGTAAAGGCGGTGACGCTCCACATGTTCAGCCTGGAGGAGGATAGCGCCGGATGGAAGGCGATAGCGATACTCGATATCTGAAAGGCTCTTCTTTAAAAATCCTCTTCGAGAAATAGCTCGTCCGTCTTCTTCTTGCGAAGCGCCAACGGTGTCTGGCAATAGGGGCAGAATACCTGCTCGCCCACCCTCTCATCCCCTGCCATCGGGACTTCGACGTCGCACATCGGGCATGTAAGATAGCTGTATGAGCCTTTAGTGGACATACGCACCTCCCAAAGCTTAAACCAAAATTATCTTCTCATACCTTGTCGAAAGGTTCAAGTCCGTGCTTTAGCGCATCAATAAGCCAACTCTCCTTTCCCCTTGACGCACACTGATAAAAGACGGAAAATTATAATTAAATAAAGGTGCGCCATGCGCGAGGAGATAAGAAAATTATATCTTTCCGTAGGTGAAGTCGTCGTCCACCTGAGGCACCCTGAATGGGGGCAGGGCCGGGTGGTCGAGGAGATGAACTCTATCATTCCTGGCGGGATATCGATTATAAGGATCGAGTTCAGGTACGCGGGCAGGAGGGCCTTCGACAACAACCTCGAAAGCCTCATGTGCTGTTATCACGCTGGCGTAAGAAGGTTGGGCTGAGATTGTTTTTTGACAATAAATAAGGGCGGGAGCCCCTCCCCCCCTTATTTATTCCTGTTTAGAAGGTTGCGGAAAAACTAAAAATCACAATTCAGCCTGTCAGAGGAGCGGCTTCCCGGTCATCTCCGCAGGCTGAGTCAGTCCCATCAACTTCAATACCGTCGGCGCCACGTCCTGAAGCCCGCCGCCATTGAGTTTCACGCCTTTCATGGAGTCGTCTATCAGGATGAACGGGACCAGGTTCGTGGTATGGGCTGTCTGCGGCTCGCGCGAAGCCGGGTCTATCATCTGCTCGGCATTGCCGTGGTCAGCGGTGATGATAACGGCCCATCCACCGGCAAGGGCTGCCTCCGTTACCATGCCTATGGCCTTATCGACCGCCTCGCAACCCTTTACGGCGGCCTCGAGCACGCCGGTGTGGCCTACCATGTCCCCATTCGCGAAGTTCATGAGCATGAAGGAATAGCCCCCCCGCCCTATCTTCTCAACGGCTGCCTCGGCTATCTCTACGGCCCTCATCTCAGGCTTCAAGTCATAGGTGGGCACGTCCTTTACGGAGGGTATCAGGAGCCTGTCCTCTCCCGTAAAGGGCTCTTCCCTGCCCGCGTTGAAAAAGAAGGTTACGTGGGCGTACTTCTCGGTCTCTGATGTCCTGAACTGCCTCAAGCCGTTCCTGCTCAAGACCTCTGCGAATATATTCTCAAGCCCCTGCGGCTTGAACAGCACAGGCAATTTGAGCCTGGATTCGTACTCCGTCATGCAGACGAACCTTGAGAGGGCCGGCCTCCTCTGCCTTTCAAAGCCGTCAAACCCGTCAAGGACAAAGGCCCTTGTTATCTCACGCGCCCTGTCGGCCCTGAAGTTGAAAAAGAGGATCCCGTCCCCGTCCGATATCGCGCCTGAAGGCGTCCCGCTGTCTTGCAAGACCGTCGGCATTACAAACTCGTCCGTCTCGCCCCTTGAGTAGGCGTCCTTTACCGCCTGCACAGGGTCTATGGCAGATAAGCCCGCCGCGCCGGTCATAGCGTCGTAGGCCTTCCTGACCCGCTCCCACCTGTTGTCCCGGTCCATGGCATAGTACCTGCCTGAAACAGTCGCTACCCTCGCAGGCGAGCCGGTATCCTTCAGATACTTTACCAGCTTTTCCATATACCCCGCCCCGCTCGACGGCGGCGTGTCCCTGCCGTCGAGGAAGGCGTGGATGAATATCCTCTCAAGCCCCGTTCTTTTGAATATATCGAGGAGGCCGAAGAGGTGTTCGATGTGGCTATGGACCCCGCCGTCGGAGACAAGGCCGGGCAGGTGCAGGGCCGCGCCCCGTTCCTTAAGCGTTCTTGCCAATTCGCCTATAAGCGGATGCCTTTCAAGCTCGCCGTCCTTTATCGACTTCGTTATCCTGACAAGCTCCTGGTAGACGATCCTTCCGGCGCCCATGGTAAGGTGGCCGACCTCGGAGTTCCCCATCTGCCCTTCAGGCAGCCCCACAGAGAGGCCAGAGGTGTCGATGGCGGCAGCGGGATACTCTTTCGATAGACGGTTATAGTTGGGGGTTGAGGCGATAAGGGTGGCGTTCCCGTCCTTGTCAGGGTTTATGCCCCACCCATCGAGCACTATAAGGCAGACCTTCTTCACGCATCGGTTCTCCGGGTATTTTTTTCAGAAGAGCTTTCTTAAGGCAGGGGCCTTGAGCTGACCTTGAATGCCCCTCATCGCGAGCGTATCCCACTGCCCGCATGAATGGCACCTCGCCGACCATGAGACGGTATCCATGCCGCACGCAGAACACTTGAAGCGGGGGCCGTACTCCCTGTCGAGGCCGAGGGCCTTGTGGAAGAGGTGGGCGGCCCTCCCGCCCTGCTTGCGCCTGAGGTACGCCTCACCAAGGAGCACCGAGTGATAGAAGCCATCCTCGCCTTCGGTCTGCAGCCTCTCAAGCTCTTCTATGGCGTTGTCGACCATCTCAAGCCTCAGGTATAGCCTCGCGAGCAGGAGCCTCAGGTTCAGTCCGTTCTGGTGCGTGAGTATCTCCCTGTTATACCTCTCAAGTATCCTTTCGGGGGCCGATTCCCTGATACAGAGGTCCTCGAGCCGGAGCATGAGCGCCTCCGGGTTCGGGAACTTTTGTATGGCCTTCTCCCAGACCTTGGCCGCGTTCGCGGTGTTCCCCTGCTTGTCGAGCACATCTCCCAGAAGGATATGGCCTGGGAGGAAGCTCTCCTCGTTCTTCAATACCTCTTTGAGCTTTATAAGGGCCTCAGCGAGCCTGCCTTCGGCCGATGACTGGCACGCAGATTCATATTGAAGCCCGGCAAGAAGCTTTTTCTCCTTCTTCCTCGACTCCTCGTTTCTCTCCGAATCTATGACGCTTCTCTGGAGCGCCGACGCCTCAGCCCATGACCCGTCCTCGATCTTCCGGTCCCTGAGCCTCCTGAGGGCGTGGAGGTTCCTGGGGTCGAGCCTTATGACGTCTTCGAGCGCCTTGGCCGCCTTCTGAAGGTCACCGGACTCAGAGGCGCACCTCGCAAGGGAGATCAATATGCCGATGGAGGAAGGGTTGGCTGCAAAGCCGTTCTCCAGTACGCTTACCGCCTCTTTGGGCCTGTCCTCCCTCATATAGGTCTCAGCGATGCTTATGATAACGCCGGTATCGTTCGGCTTTGCCCTGTGGGCCTTCTCCATAAGCTCCCTCGCGGAAGAGGTATCGCCCTTTACCTGTAGTTCCGCGCCCTTCCTGTAGTTCTCGTCCGCCTGGACAAGGAGCTTTTTCTCCTTCCTCTCCTTCATCTCTTTCCAGGCCCTTCGCGCGTCCGCGAGAATGGAGTTGAGGACCGCCAGCGCCACGCCGGAAATAAAACCGAAGAAAAGGAGGAGCGTGGACGGGAGCACGTAAGTGCGATCCCGCGTGACCACGAATGTCATCGTGCCTGGGTTCTGGGTATGGAGATAGAAGAAGACCCCGAGGATGAAGATAATAAAGACGAGAAGGACCTTGGTATACATCGAAAACCCGCGCTTTTGAATTTTGTCAGTGCGAATACGGCTCGTTGCCCAATATGGTAAAGGCCCTGTAGACCTGCTCATACAGGACCAGTCTCGCGAGGTCGTGCGGCAGGGTCATCGGCGAAAGGGAGAGCAGCTCGTCGGAAGCATCGTAGACATCATTGTGAAGGCCATACGCCCCGCCTACTATGAACACGAGCCGCTTTCTCCCTGAATTCAGGAGCCCCTGCATGAACTTCGCGAGCTGAGACGAGGTCATCTGCCTGCCTGTGTCGGAGAGTACCACGACAAAGTCGCCTGGAGAGAGCTTCGTGAGGACCCTCCGGCCTTCGCTCCGAAGGACCTCCTCCCTGGGCGTCTTGGGTGTGGCCGGCTCGTCTTTCACCTCGGCCACTTCTACAGGGGCGTACCTTTTTATCCTCTTGAGGTACTCTGAGGCCGCTTCCCCCACCCCCGCCTTTTTGACCTGCCCCACGCAGATGAAGCATATCTTCATCTAAGGCCTATGAGCCCTTTTTCTTCGGGGCCGGCTTGGCCGGCTTGGCCGCCTTTGCGGGTTTTGCGGCAGCAGCCTTCTTCGGCTTATCGGCGACCTCTGTTGCCGGGGCCTCCGCCCACAACCCCTCAAGGTCGTAGAACGTCCTGGCGTGCTCAAGGAAGATATGGACGACTACGTCGATATAATCGATGAGCGCCCACTTGCCGCCTGTGACGCCTTCCGTCCCGATGGGCCTCTCGCCCTGCTTTTTAAGCCCATCCTCTATCGAAGAGGCTATCGCCTGCACCTGTCTTTCAGACTCGGCGCTGCATACGACGAGGTAGTCGGAGACGCTGGAGAGCTTCTTTATATTCAGTATTACGATCTTCTCGGCCTTTTTGTCGAGCGCGTACTTCGCTATCTCGAGCGCCTTCTTTTTCGGTTCCAGTTTCGCCACTCCTTTGGTGCCTTATTTATAAAGCCCGTGAGACTCTATGAGCCGAGCCGCAACATCCGGCAGCAGATACCTTATCGAAAGCCCCTTTTGCACCTTGCACCTTATATCCGACGAAGAGATGTCCAGCATGGTCGTATTCAGATAAGTGATAGAATTCCCGTCGGAATTGACGTAAGAGCCGGTTTGAGAATCATACCAGAACTTGCGGGCCACTTCAACCGGCAGGGCCTCTCCCGGTTTTTTGGCCGGGTAGTGCGGCCTCTGTACCACGACGAAACTCGCAAGTTTAAGCAGCTCCTCGTATTCGCACCAGGTAGTTATCTCGTTAAACGAATCGTTGCCGATTATGAGGCTAACCTTTGCGGAAGGCCTTTGTCTCGTAAGCTCCCTGACGGTATCGATGGTAAACGACCTTCCACCCCGCCTGATCTCGATATCCGACAGCTCGAAGGCGGGGTTGCCTTCGATTGCGGCCTTGACCATCTCGAAACGCAGCTCCGGCGGCGTGAGGGCCTCTTCGGGCTTATGAGGGGTTACGCAGGCCGGGATAAAGACGACCTTGTCGAAAAGACAAGCCTCCCTGGCCTCCTCCGCTATCCTCAGGTGGCCGAAGTGTATGGGGTTGAAGGTGCCTCCAAGGACGGCTATGCGCATCAGTTTTCCATTTTCCATCCATGTGAATTGAGAGCTAATGCTATCCCAGAGGGATAATCCGTGTCAACCCTTAAGGCCGAAGCTTGAGCCCTTCCATTTCCATACCGCATATAGTAAACTTTCTGAAAGGAGTTTTATCCAATGGAAATGGAGCTTTTCAGCAGCCCTGAAAAGGGAGGATTGGACCCCTCGCCGCTTGCGGACAGGATGAGGCCCGCCAACCTTGAAGGGTTCGTCGGCCAGGAGCACCTTCTTGGAGAGGGAAAGCTCCTGGACAGGGTCATAAAGAAAGGGGACCACCCTTCCCTTATACTCTGGGGGCCGCCGGGCACGGGAAAGACCACGCTCGCCAGGATCGTCGCCGAGGCGTCGAAGGCCGAGTTCGTCGAGTTCTCCGCGGTACTCTCCGGGGTAAAGGAGATAAGGGAGGTCATAAAGATAGCGAAGGACAACCTCATGCGCGGCAGGAAGACGGTCCTGTTCGTAGACGAGATACACAGGTTCAACAAGGCACAGCAGGACGCCTTCCTCCATAGCGTTGAGGACGGCACCATAACGCTCATCGGCGCAACGACCGAGAACCCCTCCTTCGAGGTGAACGCGCCGCTCCTTTCCCGGTGCAAGGTGCTGGTGCTCGAATCTCTATCCCCTGACGGGCTTAAAAAGATAATGGCGCGCGCCATGGAAGATAAGGAACGGGGCCTTGGCTCATTGGAGGCCAGGCTCGACGATGGCGTGCTCGATTTCATCTCCGATGCTTCGGCAGGGGACGCGAGGACCGTTTTGAACGCCCTTGAGGCTTCTTACATGCTGACAGAGCCTGATAAAGATGGCGTAAGGCATGTGACCCTTGAGGCCGCGACAGAGGCGATGCAGACAAAGGCCCTCTTCTATGACAAATCAGGCGAGGAGCACTACAATGTCATCTCTGCCTTCATAAAATCGATGCGCGGGAGCGACCCTCAAGCAGCCCTTTACTGGCTCGCCAGGATGGTGGAGGCGGGGGAGGAGCCTCTCTTCATAGCCCGGCGAATGGTGATCTTCGCCTCCGAGGACGTCGGCAACGCCGACCCCAACGCGCTCCGCGTGGCCATAAACGTTAAAGATGCCGTCGATTTCATCGGCATGCCGGAGGGTTGGATCCCTCTTGCGCAAGGGGTCACGTATCTCGCGACCGCGCCAAAGTCGAACGCCTCGTATATGGCCTACATTGAGGCGGCGGACGACGTAAAAAAGCACGGCGCGCTAAGCGTCCCCCTTCATATAAGGAACGCTCCTGCGAAGCTCATGAAAGGCCTCGGCTACGGAAAGGGCTACAGGTACCCGCACAGCTACAAGGACGCGGAGGTGGAGCAGGACTACCTGCCCGATAGCCTCAAGGGACGGGAGTACTACAAGCCCAATGAACGGGGCTATGAAAAGGAAATAGCGGAGAGGATGAAACAATGGGAGTTAAAAAAGAGAAGGAAATGAAAAGGTTCGCCCTTTCGGCAATAGGGCGGGACAGGCCCGGCATCATCGCCGCCGTGACAAAGGCGCTCTACGAGCACGATTGCAATATCGAAGACTCCAGCATGACCGCCATTGAAGACGAGTTCTCGATAATCCTCATCATGTCCATGCCCGCTGAAGGCGACGCGGCGGGCCTTGAAAGGTCGCTCCGCCGGATAGAAGATGAGATGGGCCTCTCCATAAACTTTAACGAGCTTGGGGAACGCGGCGAGGAAGGGCCTCCGGGGAACTGCCTCATCACTGTCCACGGCGCTGACAAAGCCGGGATAGTCTACCTGACCGCCGACCTGCTGGCGCGCCTCGGCATAAACATCACCGACCTTGAGACAAAGGTCATCGGAATGCCGCCGGTCTACATAATGCTCATCGAGGCGTATGTGCCGGAACAGGACAGCCTGCCCGGGCTCGGACAAAGACTCAAAGAACTTGAAAAGACGCTCGGCGTGACCATCACGATAAAGCCGGTCGAAGAGGCCGAAGTCCTCTGAGTACGATGGGACCTTTTGAAATAAGGATATACCCTGACCCGGTGCTAAAAGAGCTCTCAAGCGAGGTCCGGGAAATAGACGCGGGGATATCGTCCTTCATCGACCGACTCGTCGCCACCTTGAGGTCGACCCCGGGAGTTGGGCTTGCCGCCCCGCAGGTCGGAGAGCTCCTCAGGATAATCGCCATCGACGTCACCCCGAAAAACCCCGGGCACGGACTCATCGTCCTCATCAATCCGGTAATAACCTCCTCTACCGGCATTGAAAAGGTCCGCGAAGGCTGCCTTTCAGTCCCCGACTACACGGCCAATATCCAGCGGGCCAAAGAGGTCGAGGTCAAGGGGCTTGATAGAGATGGAAAGGAGGTCGCGTACAGCTCAAGCGGTCTTGAGGCCATAGCCTTCCAGCACGAGATAGACCACCTCGACGGGATCCTCTTCCTGGACAGGATAGCGAACATGAAAAGGGACCTTTTCAGGCGTAAGATAAAAGGCACTGTGAGCTAAGTCACATAATAGATTTAATTATTTTAATAAAAGAAAGGAGTGATGAGCAGAAAAGAGCTGAACATCAACTCGCCTTGTATTCCTTCCAGTTCTCATTTCAACCTTTATCCCAGCCGCGCCTCCCTCACCTGTGTGTCCTTAAAAAGAAAGGAGCCTTAAATGAAAAGGTTCGCGCTTTTGGCCTTTGGGGCTAAAAAAAACTGCCTTCCGGCGCTCTACAGGTCGCTCATAAAAAACGGGTGCTCTACGGGAGACTCGCTTATAGCCTCTTTCGGCGAGGAGTTCGCGGCAGCCGTTGAAGTGCTCGGAAAGGACGGCCAGAGCGTATCAAAGGCGATAAAGGGCATGAAGGGCGCCGTCGCGATAAGGTCGAAGGAGCTTAAGGAGAAAAAGAGAGCGCCACTCAGCAACCTGCTTATAACCCTTCACGGCCCAAACAGGGAAGAAACCCTGTATGAGCTTTTTATGCTTCTTGAGCGCTCAAATGTAGCGGTGAACGGGATGGAGGCCAAGACCGTCGCGGAAGGCACCCTTTTCGCCGCAGCCCTGGAGGCCTGGTGCCCGACAAGGACCGTTCAGAGGAAGATCAAAAGCGATATATCCGCCCTCGCCAGGTCCTTAGGCCTCAAGGCGAGCGTAAGCCCGACAGAGCCTGTTGACATCTTTTGAATGTGGCTGAAAAAAATAGCGCCAGGTTCGATTGCCTTTCCATTGTCAACCACATAGATGTTTGAGTTGACAATTATCATTCTCCTATGCTATTCAATTTAAGGTAAATACCTTAACCCATGGAAAAAACATGAAAAAAATACTGGATATCGCGCTTGAGAAAGGGCTCGGGAAAACAGGCCTTTCAACAGACGAGGCCCTTGAGTTTACGAAACTGCCGGCATCGTCAATATACGGGATATTAGCGGTCACTGAAAAGGTACGCACAAGCCATAAAGGGGTCGAGGTCAGCCTCTGCTCCATCGTGAACGCCAAGAGCGGGCTCTGCAAGGAGGACTGCTCCTTTTGCGCCCAGTCTGTGAAGTACTCGACAGGCTCGCCCGAGTACCCAATGGCAGAGGCCTCAAGGCTTGTTAGCGCGGCCAGGGAGGCCGCATCAAACGGGGCGCGCGAGTTCTCGATAGTAGCGAGCGGTACAAGGATTGAAAAAGACAGGGATATATCCATACTCACCGATGCGATAAGGGAGATGCGCCACGAGCTTCCTCTTGAAAGCTGCGCCTCATTGGGGATACTGACTAAAGAGACGCTAAAAAAACTCAAGGAGAGCGGCCTTGAGAGCTATCACCACAACCTTGAGACCGGCAGGAGCTTCTTCCCCAACGTATGCACGACCCACGATTACGAAGATGATGTGGAGGTGGTGAGGACGGCCAAGGAGCTTGGGTTCCATGTCTGCTCAGGCGGCATATTCGGCCTCGGCGAGGGCTGGGAGGTACGCGTAGAGCTCCTTTCCACCCTGAGGGAGCTTGAGGTCGATTCCATCCCGATAAACTTCTTGAACCCCAGGCCCGGCACCCCTCTTGAGGGCGCGGGTTTTCTCACGCCCGTAGAATGCCTCAGGATAATAGCCCTGGCCCGGCTCATGCTCCCTGAAAGGGACTTGATCGTCTGCGGTGGCAGGCAGGTGAACCTGCGCGACCTTCAGCCGCTCATATTCGCGGCAGGCGCTAACGGCATGCTGATAGGCAACTACCTTACCACGCCTGGAAGGGCCCCTGAAGACGACCTCAGGATGCTGGCCGACCTCGGCCTCAAGCCCAAGGGCCATCACTAATCACCTATGAAAAACGGAATACTCGAAGAGCTCGATAGGCTTTCGGCGCTGGGGCTCAAACGCGCCCTAACCAAGGTCGAAGGCCCCCAGGGACCCAGGGTAAGGGTAGATGGCCGCGAGGTCCTGCTCATGTGCTCAAACGACTATCTCGGGCTCGCAGATCACCCGCTCGTAAAAGAAGCCGCGATAAAGGCGACCGAAAGGTGGGGCGCTGGCGCGGGTGCCTCACGCCTGGTCTCAGGCTCGATGGAGCCGCATATGATGCTCGAAGAGAGGATACGGCGGTTCAAGGGGGCTCAGGCCGCGCTCCTTTTTAACTCCGGCTATAGCGCCAACCTCGGCGCCATCAGCGCCCTTGCGGACAGGACTACCGAGATCTTCTCTGACAGGCTCAACCACGCCTCTATCGTAGACGCCTGCGTATTGAGCAGGGCCAGGGTAAGAAGGTACCCCAACAGGGACGTCGATTCGCTCGACAGGCTCCTCAAAGCTTCCAGGGCCAAAAAAAAGCTCATAGTGACCGACAGCGTCTTCAGCATGGACGGCACTATCGCTCCTTTAAAAGAGATAATATCCCTCCTTGATAAATATAACGCCATGCTGCTTGTGGACGACGCCCACGCCACGGGCGTACTGGGAAGCAATGGCAGGGGCAGCCTCGAAGACCTGCAATCAAGCAACCAGTCGATAATACAGATGGGCACGCTGGGAAAGGCCCTGGGCTCTTTCGGGGCCTTCATAGCGGGGAGCAAGGATATAATAGAGTTCCTGATAACGAAATCGCGCCCCTTCATATACACCACGGCGTTGCCGCCTTCGGTATGCGCGGCGGCGGCAAAGGCGATCGATATAATAGAAGAGGGACCTGAGATAATAGAGCGGCTCTGGAGGAATACCCGCAGGCTTAAAAAGGGGCTTAATGACGCTGGCCTTGACACGATGGGGAGCGCTACACCCATAATACCCGTCAAGGTCGGCGACGCCAAAAAGACGATGGAGGCCTCAGGGAGGCTCCTTGAAAAGGGCGTATTCATACAGGGGATAAGGCCGCCAACAGTGCCAGAGGGCGCTTCACGCCTGAGGGCGACCGTCTCGGCGGCACATACCGATAGAGATATCGACCTGGCAGTCTCGGCTATCACAGAGGCCTTCGATGAGTGCTGACAGGCTGATATTCGTTCACGGCTGGGCGACAGACAGCCATGTATGGCAGGACGTTGCAAGGGAGTTCAGCTCCGTCCTTGTAGACCTTCCGGGCCATGGCGGCAAAAGGGGCTGGGACGAGGCTACTCTTGCGCCAGCGGCCGGGGAGGTATCAGAGCGTATGAAAGGCCTTGAGGGGGAGGCTATAGGCGTTGGCTGGTCCCTTGGGTCGCAAGCTCTAATGACAGCGGCCCTGAAGCAGAGGTTCAGGGCCCTCATACTCGTCGGCTCTACCCCATGCTTCGTCGAGAAAGACGACTTCCATTGGGGGCAGTCAAAGGCGCTGGTCAAGAGGATGATACTGGACATGAAAAAGGACCCGGCATCGACCGTAGACAGGTTCTACGCCCTCAACTTTACCGCGGAAGAGGCCGGCAGCCCTGAGGCCCGCGCCTTTATCGAGAGGTACAGATACCCCGGCCCGATATCATGCGAGGGCGATATTCCTGGCTGCTTCCCGACTTTCAAGTATGACGAGGTCACACGGGCGCTTGAAGCCCTGTATTTGACAGACCTGAGAAAAGAGATAACCGCGATAGATATACCCGTCCTCCTGGTCCACGGCAACAATGATGCCGTCTGCCCGGTTGGCGCGGCAGAGTACATGGCCCACAGGATAAAGGGGGCCAGGCTTGAGGTATTCGAGGGCGCGGGCCACGCCCCTTTCATCACGGAGCGCGAGAGGTTTATCACGGTCCTTAAAAGGTTTCTCGGTTCTATCGGGTAACGATTAAAATGCTAAAGACATCTATCGATAAAGGGATGATAAAAAGGTCTTTTTCGCGGGCCGCCTCTACCTATGACGAGTTCTCCTCTTTTCAGAAGGAGACCGCTGAAGAGGTCTCAAGGAGGCTTGCGTCCCTGGTAGAAAACGGAGAAGCACCCTCTGTCCTCGACATCGGCTGCGGCACAGGAAGGCTCATGGGGCTTATAAACGCTTCAATCCCCGGGGCACGGGTCTTTGCCTGTGACATCGCCTTCCCCATGCTCCTGAAGACGCGTGAAAACAACGGGCCCTCGTGCTCAGGCCTTGTAGCCTCGGAGTGCGAATCGCTCCCTTTCATCGATTCATCGTTCGATATAGCCGCCTCAAGCCTGACCTTCCAGTGGGCTGAGCTTTCAGCAGCCTTCTCCGAGGCCGCGCGTGTGCTTGAAAAAAGCGGCCTCTTTATCTTCTCCACACTAGGCCCAGAAACGTTAAAGGAAATAAGGGAGTGCTATCCCGGCTATCATGGGCTTGAGTTCAACAATTGTGATGAGATAGAAAACGGGCTTAAGGCCGCCGGCCTTGACCCCCTTTTTATTGAGAAGCGCATAGTAAGAAAGAGATACGCAAACCTCATGGAGCTTCTGAGGACCCTTAAATACATAGGCGCATCCCCTCCGCTCGAATGCGGCAAGGGGCTTTCGCCTGGAAGGGCGCTTAAAGAGGCCGGGAGGTCATACGCCAGGATGTTCGCTAGCGCCGACGGAGGCGTATACGCGACTTACGAACTTATGATAGCCGCCGCGAGGAAGCCTTAACCATATGAAAAAGAAGACATCACGCCTTATAGCCCTTGACCGGAAATACGTCTGGCACCCGTTCACCCAGATGAAAGAGTGGACTGCGACCGACCCGCTCATAATCGAACGGGCGCAGGGCAACTACCTCATAGATACTGAGGGCAGGCGCTACCTCGACGGGGTCTCGTCGCTCTGGGTCAACGTCCACGGCCACAGGAAAAAGGAGATCGACAGGGCGATAAAAGAGCAGCTTGGGCGCATCTCCCATTCAACGCTCCTGGGCCTCGGCAACACCCCTTCGATAGAGCTGGCCGAAAGGCTTGTAAATATCGCCCCCAGGGGGCTTACAAAGGTATTTTTCTCTGATAACGGCTCTACCGCCGTGGAGATAGCCCTCAAGATGGCCTTCCAGTACTGGGAACAGTCCGGGAAGGCGGATAAGAAAAAGTTCATCGCCTTTACCGGCGCGTACCACGGGGACACCTTCGGCTCCATGAGCGTCGGGGAAATAGATATCTTCGTAAAGAAGTACCGGCCACTCCTTTTCAGCGCCTTCCGCGCCCCGTACCCCTATTGCTACAGGTGCCCTCTCAAGAAAAACTACCCTGACTGCAAGACAGGTTGCCTCGATGTCTTTGAAGAGACCTTGAAGAGGCATCACGAGGAAATAGCCGCCTGCGTTATAGAGCCCCTCCTGCAGGGCGCGGCTGGCATGGTCACCTCCCCTCCAGGGTTTCTGAAAGAGGTAAGACGGCTCACAAGAAAGTACGGGGTGCTCCTCATAGCCGACGAGGTGGCAACAGGCTTCGGCAGGACCGGCGCCATGTTCGCCTGCGACATTGAGATGGTCAGCCCGGATTTCCTCTGCCTTGCCAAAGGGATAACAGGCGGCTACATGCCTCTGGCGGCCACCTTGACGACTGAGAAGGTCTATAAGGCATTTCTCGGAAGATATGAAGATTACAGGAGTTTTTTCCACGGCCATACCTACACGGGAAACCCGCTCGGTTGCGCGGCTGCCCTTGCCAACCTCGATATCTTCGAGAAGGAGAAGGTGCTATATGCGCTTTTACCAAAGATAGACCTCTTCAAAAAAATGCTTCAGGGTTTTAACGGGCTTAAGCACGCAGGCGACATAAGGCAGACAGGCCTTGTCGCCGGGGTCGAGCTGGTAAAGGACAGGCTTACAAAAGAGCCATACCCGGCGAAGAAGAGGGTTGGCTACAGGGCATGCCTCAACATGAGGAAGTATGGAGTAATCCTTCGCCCGCTTGGGGACGTCATAGTCATCATGCCTCCCCTCAGCATAAAGACCTCAGAGCTTAAAAAAATAATGGCAGCGGCCTATAGGGGAATAAAGGAGACGACCGAAGGACTGTGAAGCGGGGCTTTTTCATAACCGGGACAGACACAGGGGTCGGAAAGACCGAGGCGGCATGCCTGCTTGCGAGGTCTTTCAGGGGCGCCGGGTTGCGTGTCGGGGTCATGAAGCCTGTAGAGACCGGGTGCCCTGAAAGTGACGGGAAGCTCGTGCCAGTCGACGCGCTTAAGCTCCAGGAGGCCGCTGGCTCAGAGGCCAGGCTTGAGATAATTAACCCATACAGGCTCCCGCTACCCTTATCGCCTCAGACAGCATCAGAGCATTTCGATATAACCATCGAATTTGAAAAGATTAAATCCTGTTACGAAGAGCTATCGATAGATAGTGATATCATGTTGATAGAAGGCGCCGGAGGCCTCCTTGTGCCTGTCTCCGAAGGCAGGAGCATGGCTGACCTCGCCCTCTCGCTTGGCCTGCCCGTCATCGTAGTTGCGGCAAACAGGCTTGGCGCGATAAACCACACCCTCCTTACCGTCAGATGCGCCATCTCAATGGGGCTTAACGTTGCCGGCGTCATACTAAACAACGCCACACCGGAAGACAACGACATAAGCCGTGGATATAACCGGGCCGATATCGCACGCCTCTGTCAAGCCCCCCTCTTATTCGAGATCCCTTTCAGCGACAGAAAAAAAGAGGCCCCCTTCCTTCTGGAAGAGGGCCTCTTGTCTGACCTTTTAAGCAGAGCTACTTAATTAGCGCATCAAGACAAAGCAGACCAAGGCGAACAGAAGAGCAACGCAGGCATGCCTCAGTCTCGTGGCTGCGTTACTTGGCCGCGGTCGTGTAGTTAAGCGTGCCTCCGGCAAGTATCGTCTCTACCTGCCTGGGCGAGTACCCGTGCTTGAGCTTAACATCCGTACCCTTTGACACGTTCCTCATTATGACCGTATCACCGGAGGTAAGCCCCTGCCTCAAGCCAGGCATCTCAAGCTCGTCCCCGTCCTCGATAGAATCGTAGTCAGCCGGGGTGGCGAAGGTAAGCGGCAGTATGCCGAAGTTCACCAGGTTGTCCTTGTGGATCCTCGCGAAGCTCTTCGCGACTATCGCCTTAATGCCAAGGTACATCGGGCAGAGCGCCGCGTGTTCGCGGGACGAGCCCTGGCCGTAGTTCTCTCCGCCGACCACGAACCCGCCGCCAGCGGCCTTCGCCTTCTCATGGAACTGTGCGTCTATCTGCGAAAAGACGCTCTCGGAGTACTTTGGCACGTTAGAGCGGTACTTGAGCCACGTGCCCGCGGGCGTGATATGGTCTGTGGTGATGTTGTCCCCGAGCTTTATGAGGACCTTGCCTTTAAGAACATCGGGAAGGGGCGACTGCTTGGGGAGCTCTTTTATGTTCGGTCCGCGCGAGATATTGACCTTTGAAGGGTCCTTCGCTGGCGCGACTACCATAGAGTCGTCGATAAGGAACTTTGCAGGCATCTTGACCTTGGGGAACTTGCCGAGCTTCCTCGGGTCGGTTATGACGCCGTAGATGGCGGCGGCCACGGCGACCTCGGGGCTGCAGAGGTAGACCTTGCCGTCCTTGGTCCCCGACCTTCCCTCGAAGTTCCTGTTGAAGGTACGAAGAGAGACGCCGCCGGACGGGGGCGACTGGCCGTTTCCGATGCAGGGGCCGCAAGTGGCCTCGAGGATCCTCGCGCCTGACTCGATCAGATGCGAAAGCCCCTTGTTCAGCGCCATCATGTCGAGCACCTGCTTGGAGCCAGGGGAGATGGTCATGCTCACGTCAGGGTGCACCTTGAAGCCGCCCTTGTGGAAGACCTCGGAAACGAGCATCAGGTCCCTGTATGAAGAGTTGGTGCAGCTTCCCACGCATACCTGGTCGACCTTGAGCCCTTCTATCTCGGAGACCTTGCAGACCTGGTCGGGCATGTGGGGCTTCGCTATCATAGGCTCGAGCTTCGAGAGGTTTATCTCGATAGTCTCGTCGTATTTTGCATCCTCGTCGGCCTTAAGCTCTATCCAGTCAGATTCCCTGCCCTGCGCCTCGAGGAACGCCTTTGTCACATCGTCAGAGGGGAATACCGAGGTGGTCGCGCCTAGCTCGGCGCCCATGTTGGTGATGGTAGCCCTCTCAGGCACGGTGAGGCTTGCGACACCCTCGCCGCCGTACTCGATGACCTTGCCTACACCACCCTTAACCGTCATCTTTCTCAGCAGCTCGAGGATGACGTCCTTGGCAGAGACCCAGGGCTTCAATTTGCCCTTGAGGTTCACGAGCACTACCTTGGGGTATACGAGGTTAAAGGGGCCGCCGCCGAGAGCCACCGCCACGTCGAGGCCGCCCGCGCCTATGGCCAGCATGCCTATGCCGCCGCCGGTCGGTGTGTGGCTGTCGGAGCCGAGCATGGTCTTGCCGGGCTTCCCGAACCTCTCGAGATGGACCTGGTGGCATATGCCGTTGCCGGGCTTCGAGAAGTATATGCCGTACTTCGAGGCGAGTGTCTGGAGGAACCTGTGGTCGTCGGCGTTCTCAAAGCCGCCGTACTGCAGGGTGTTGTGGTCGACATAGCTCACCGAGATCTCTGTTTTGACCCTTGGCACGCCCATCGCCTCAAACTGCAGGTACGCCATCGTACCTGTGGCGTCCTGAGTAATGGTCTGGTCTATCCTGATGTTTACTTCTTTCCCCTGTACAGGCTCGCCTGATACAAGATGGCTGTCGATCAGCTTATGCGCAACGCTCTTGCCCACGATAGCTACTCCTCCTTTTCGGATATTGGAGATTCTTTATTATTTTAACTTTAAAAAGCGCTTTTTTCCACAAAAACGGACACTTACGCTTTTCTAAATTTTAGAGCACACAAGGATACACAAACATCCCTGAAAAGTCAATCCAAAACCGGCTGGCTCTCAGGCAAAAGCAGGTTTCCCTGAGTTTTCCCGAAAAAAAGCCAAAAAAAAGCCCCCCTCTTTTTGAGGGGGGCTTAAAGCGCGAGCGCCTTATCTTACCAGGGCGAGCTTTCTTTTCAATTTCCCCTGTCTCTTTTTTTCATCCACGGCAGGGGGTTCGTCCTCTGTGGACGCCTCCTGCCCACCGCCCTGTTCAAGCTTGAACATGGATATCATATCCTTGAGCCTGGCTGAGAGCTTCGCGAGGTCGACCGCTGCCTCGGCTATGTGGTTCACGTCATCAGCCCTGCCATTCGCCACCTCAGCGACAGCCTCTATGTCACGGCTTATCTGGGTCGCGGCGGTCGACTGCTGCTCGGATGCGGTAGCTATCTGCTGGACCATTACCGAGACCTGCTCGACCTGGCTCAATATCTCGTCAAGGGCTATCCCGGCTTCCCTGGCGTACCCGGAAGCCTCCTCGACGGCCTTGACCTCCTTGTCGGTGCTGTCTATCGCCAGCCTGGTATCCACCTGGATGGCCTTTATCATCACGCTTATTTCCTTGGTGGCAAGCGTTGTCCTCTCGGCAAGCTTTTTCACCTCGTCGGCCACGACCGCGAAACCCCTGCCCTGCTCGCCGGCCCTGGCGGCCTCGATGGCCGCGTTAAGCGCAAGGAGGTTGGTCTGGTCGGCGATGTCGTTGATGACTCCTACGATATTTCCTATCTCCGCGGAACGGCTGCCGAGTTTTGATATCGTATCGCACGACTCGTTCACTATCGGCACGATGGAGTTCATGCCGTGTATCGAGTGGGCTACGATGTCTGCGCCCATCCTGGCGGCATTGCTGGCCTTCATGGCCGCCTCGGCGGCCCCGTGCGTATTGCCGGCGACCTCGTTAATAGTGGCGCTCAGTTCCTCGGAAGCTGTCGCGACCTGGGCCGTCTTCCCCCTCTGCGCGTCGGTGCCAGTCACTATCTGGCCGGATGAAGCGGAAAGCTCCTCCGAAGTGATGGCGATCTTCACCGTCGCGTCCTGTATCTCGCGGATCATCCCGTTGAACCTGTCGAGGAAAGAATTGAAGCCCTTGGAGAGCTTGCCCATCTCGTCATCCCTTGTCACAGGCAGCTTCGTCGAGAAGTCCCCTTCAGACATCCTGTCGAACCCGGCAAGAAGTTCTTTTATGCCCCTTATGACAAAAACACTCATGAAAAGGGATAGTATGCCCAATATTATGATGAGTCTCACGACCCCGACCCCGGCGGTCTTGAGGTTGTTGACCGTTATCTCCTTCTTGATATCGGCGATGGAGAACTCCATGCTTACGGCGCCGAGCACGTCCCCCTCTTTGGCGAGCTTGTGGCACCCGCTCGCCGACGAGCAGCTCTTCTGCGCCACGTAAGGTATCAGCACCCTGGCCTTGTCGCCATCGAAGCGGTATACGGGCTTGGCGGTATCAAGGACCTCCCTGTCGAACTCGTCCTTGGGGAGCTCCCTCGGGTCGGTCACAGGGGCGATCTTGCCCTTCTCGATCTTCTCTTCCGCGTCCTTGATAGAGCCCTGGATGTCATTTATTTCTTCCTTGATATCGCTCCTCTCGGAGGGGTCCTTTTCGGCCTTCAACTCCTTCTCGAGGCGCGCGATATCTTCCTTAAAACCCTCTATCGCCTCGAGCTCCCTGGGGATCACCTCTTCTTCCATGACCCTCCTGAAGCCTTCGTTGACCTTCGGTCCCCGTATTATCCTCACGTTCTCGACGCCGTTTATCTCTTTTGACATGGCGTCAAGCATCGAGAAGCGGATATCCATCTGGTCTTCGCGCATGAGGGTATTGAGGGCGGTCCTCACGTTCTCCGCGAAGACAAACGTCCATTTCTTGATGTCCTTGTACATTATGTCCTTCTCTTTTTGCGTGTTGAACCATACATCAAAAAGAGTCAGGACTACGAGGACGGCGCCGATCGAGATCATGAACTTGGCGCCAAGGTTTAAATCCTTCAGCTTCTTCTTCATCGTTCTCCCCCGGATCAATGATTGCCTTCGAGCGGATAGAGCTTATGGAAGGCGCGGGAATTGTCTATCGCCTCCTTGACGTCGAAACCCTCGTCCCTGAACGGGTTGTCCTTGTTTTTGTGGCAGGAGTAGCAGACCTGAGGGTCTACAGACCCGAAGAGCTGCCCGGCGGCCTTGACCTCTGCCCTTGTGAACTTGGTGGTCTTCTCCTTGTGGATCTGCCTGTAATCGCTTCCAGGACCGTGGCACATCTCGCAGCCGACCCCGGCGAGCTTCGCAGTGGAAGAGAGGTCCGTGAAGCCGCCATCATCCTTGTAGCCGGTAGTATGGCACTTTACGCACTTGGGGTCGCTCGAATAGTCCTTGTCCGGGTCCAGGCCGGCCTTCTTCTTCTTGGCGTCTTTCTTCCCTGGGCTCAACAGATCGAAGGCCTTGGCGTGAGAGCTCCTCTCCCAGTCGGATATCTCCGACTTGTGGCACTTACAGCCGTCAACGCCTACATACTTCGGAGCGGCCCAGGCGCTCCCGGCGAGTACCGTGACAAATGCCGCTGATATGAACAGTTTCATGAAGCTCATCTTACGCCGTGCTCCTTTCAGTTTGTTATCCTGTCGTTATCCACCGAAGTGGTAGTCAAACGCTATCGCCAGCGGCATAGCCGCTGTGCCTAATGGGCAAACTGTCGTTTCTCAGGAAAAGGTAAGATCGCCGCCAGCCATATTCTCATGCATGGCTCCCCCGAAATGTTGCTTTAACCTAATATCGTCCGGCCCCCGGAAAAACTTTACTGAAATCGCCCTCACTTTCCCGTATGCGTTGATTTGACAAATGAATTTCACATGTTTAAATCAAAATATATGGCAATTGAAGCCCGCTTTTCCCTTCAGCGGACAAGGAGTTCCCATGGATTACACCAGGTTCATCGACGAGGTTAAAAAATACGGTTTCATAGGTTCCGAGGAAAGGGCCGATTCCATCGTGAAGGCCGCCCTCGGCATACTCGCAAGCTCCATGAGCGAGGAGCAGGCCCGAAAACTTGCCGCGCGGTTGCCGGAGCCGCTTACATTCGAGAGGCTCAGGGGGCACCAGGCAAGGCCGGTCGACATCACCATAGAAGAGTTCTTCTCGGAGATAGGCGCCCAGTTCAGGATCAGCCCGGATGAGGCCAGGACCGTGATAGACGAGGTCTTCCGCCTGGCAAAAGAAGCTATTGGAGAGGACGCGGCTTCCGAGCTCGAGTATGAGATGCCGCCGGATGTGGCAGAAGAGTTCGAAGCGGCCTGAAGGCGCGTCTCCGGAAATACTTAGGACGTAAACCGGTTGACGGAAAAACTCTGCCTGGTGAGAAGAAGACGGCTGAAGGTAGACTACCGGCCTGTCTTCATAACGCGGGTGACCCTTGAACTATTAAGAAAGCTCTGATCAATTCGCAATTGTACGTCATTGTGAGCGAAGCGAAGAATCTCGTCTGTAGACAAATCAAAAGATTCTTCGGTCGCTTACGCTCCCTCAGAATGACAGAAACAGAATTAATCAGAGATTCCTTAAAATAAAAAAGCCCCGCGCCGCGGGGCTTTTTTATGAAAGAATTGGAGGCGGCGAGCGGATTCGAACCGCTGGATGGCAGTTTTGCAGACTGCTCCCTTGCCACTTGGGTACGCCGCCCTGAGTCCATATTTAATCAACAGGCCTTTATATTGTCAACACAAAAGAACGGATATAACAGGAGCAAACAAACTCTCCTCATGGTCTCTTGAAGAAGTATGAGACCATGAGGGCAGAGATGCCATATAAATCGCAGCCACTCCATTTTATTTTGAAAGAAGAAAGGACTTTTGCGGTTTGATTTTACGGGTGATTTTTTATTTGAATCCCCGTTATCCCTTCAATGCCTTGAGCACCGCGTCAACCGTTGACTTGGCGTCGCCGAAGAGCATACGGTTGTTTTCCTTGTAGAAGAGCGGGTTGTCTACACCCGCATAGCCTGAGGCCATGCTGCGCTTGAGCACGATGGAGGTCTTGGCCTTCCATACCTCAAGCACCGGCATTCCCGCGATAGGGCTGCCGGGGTCTTCCTGGGCCGCGGGATTTACGATATCGTTGGCGCCGATCACCACTACCACGTCCGTATCCGGAAAATCGTGGTTGATCTCTTCCATCTCCATGACGATGTCATAAGGCACCTTGGCCTCGGCAAGGAGCACGTTCATGTGGCCTGGCATGCGTCCCGCCACCGGATGGATGGCGAAACGGACCTTGACGTCCTTGTCGCGCAGAAGCTTGGCAATGTCAGAGACCGCGTGCTGCGCCTGCGCCACCGCCATGCCGTAGCCCGGGACGATGACCACCTCCTGGGAATTACGCAGGAGTTCTGCGGTCTCTTCCGCGGAGACGGATACCACCTCGCCGCCGGTCGTCGCCGCGCTCGAAGCCGTTGACGTGCCTGTGCCGAAGCCACCGGCGATGACACTCAGGAACTTCCGGTTCATGGCGCGGCACATGATGTAGCTCAGGATCGCGCCGCTGCTGCCCACCAGCGCTCCTGTAACAATAAGAAGGTCGTTGGAGAGCATAAAGCCGGTTGCTGCCGCCGCCCAGCCCGAATAGCTGTTGAGCATGGACACCACCACCGGCATGTCCGCGCCGCCGATGGCCATGACCATGTGGATGCCGAAGAACAGTGCGATGACGGTCATGACAATCAGCGGGAAAAGCCCCGCGGCGCTGTCTTCAGCGCGCACAAACGATACGGCGAAGAAGATCACGATGACGAGCGCGATGAGGTTGAGCCAGTGCCGGGCCGGAAGCAAAAGGGGCTTGCCGCCGATCTTTCCGCTCAATTTGCCAAAGGCTATTATGGAGCCGGAAAATGTTACCGCGCCGATAAGCACGCCCAGATAGGTCTCCACATCGTGGACGGATTTTTCAGCGCCGGCTAAATGGATGTTAGGGTCGATGTAGTTTGCGTAGCCGACAAGCACCGCTGCGAGGCCCACAAAGCTGTGGAGCATGGCCACCAGTTCCGGCATCTCGGTCATCTTGACCTTTGCCGCCAGCAACGCGCCGATTATTCCGCCGGCGAGCATGGCGATGCCCAGCACACCGAATGAACCGGTGACCTTGCCGATGATCGTGGCAATTATAGCGATGGCCATGCCGATTATGCCGAACATGTTGCCGCGGCGCGCTGTTTCGGGATTGCTCAGCCCGCCGAGGCTCAGGATGAAGAGGATGGTCCCTCCGATGTACGCTATGGTCACTAATCCTTCAGGCATTGTCATTCCCTTTTATTTGCTGAACATGCGCAGCATGCGCTGAGTCACAAGAAAACCGCCTGCGATATTGACCGAAGCGATAAGTATGGCAAGCCCGGCCAACACCATAATAAACGTGGTCGGCGCGGCGACCTGCAAGATAGCCCCGATGACGATGATGCCGCTTATGGCGTTCGTCACGCTCATGAGCGGGGTGTGCAGCGCTGGCGTCACATTCCATATCACCTGATATCCCACGAAACAGGCCAGAACAAATACGGTAAAGTGCGCCATAAACGCGGGCGGCGCAACCGCCCCCAGTCCGAGCAGGAGCAGCGCTCCCACAACCAGCGCAACCGCGGTCTTCACGCCTGATGAGGCGGCTGGTTTTTCCGGCTCTTTGACCACCGGCGGAGCGGCTGTCGCAAGTTTTTTCGGGCCGGAGAGCTTGGGCGCGGGAGGCGGCCATGTTATAGCGCCCTCTTTGATGACCGTGGCGCCGCGTATCACCTCATCCTCCATATTTATATCGATGGTCCCGTCTTTCTTTGGAGAGAGCTCTTCGGTAAGCCGTAAAAGGTTCGTGGCATAGAGCTGGCTTGCCTGCCTCGAGAGACGGCTGGGCAGGTCAGTGTAGCCGATTATCGTCACGCCGTATTTCACCACCACTTTTCCCGGCTCGGTGAGGGCACAGTTCCCGCCTTGCTCAGAGGCAAGGTCGACGATCACGCTCCCCGGTTTCATGCTTTCGACCATGCCCTCGAGAATAAGCTTTGGCGCTGGTTTGCCAGGGATAAGCGCCGTGGTGATGATTATGTCGACCTCCATCGCCTGGCGGGCGAAAAGCTCCATCTCCGCCTTGATGAACTCAGGGCTCATCACCTTGGCGTATCCGCCCTCGCCGCTTCCATCTTCCTTGAAGTCAAGCTCAAGGAATTCCGCGCCCATGCTCTTGACCTGGTCCTTGACTTCGGGACGGGTGTCAAATGCCCTGACAATGGCGCCCAGACCGTTGGCAGCGCCGAGCGCCGCGAGACCCGCCACTCCGGCGCCGATCACCATAACCTTGGCAGGCGGGACCTTTCCCGCTGCGGTTATCTGGCCCGTAAAAAAACGGCCGAAGTGGTGCGCCGCCTCTATCACCGCGCGATAACCGGCGATATTGGCCATTGAGCTCAACGCATCGAGTTTTTGAGCGCGCGAGACACGCGGGACGCTGTCCATGGCGATCACGTTTACTTTTCTGTCCGCCAAACGCCCCATCAACGTGGAGTTCTGGCCTGGCCAGATGAAGCTTACGAGCGTCGCCCCTTCTTTCAGGAGGCTGACCTCATCAACAGCCAGCTCAGGGTGGGTCTCCGGGGCCCTGACCTTGAAAATTATGTCGGAGGACGCCCACAGCGTCTTTGCGTCGGCTATGACCTCAACGCCTGCTTCCCGATAGGCTTCGTCGGAAAAGTTGGCGGCTGCGCCAGCGCCGGACTCGACGGCAACGGTAAAACCGAGTTTTTGCAGCTTTTCGGCCACATCAGGCGTTGTAGCAACGCGCTTTTCCCCTTCGTGTATCTCTCTGGGTATACCTATCCTCATCTCAAAACCCCTTTTGAGCCGTGTATTTCAAAGTTCTTCAATTCAGAAGAAATCGGGCAAACAAATACCATCATGCATTATCCTTGTCAATAATTTTATTTTCGTATAACTCTCCAAAGGCCGGGAATGAAGCTCTGCAATATAACTACAGCTAACAAAAGGAAGTAAGATACATTTTATTCCAGCCTGGAAGGCGAATCGATGAGTATCTCAGGCCTGCCCCTGTATTCTGTTATTATGCCTGTTATGGCGACCTCCCTGCCCTTGAAGGCGTGGAGGTCTATGCCCCTTCTCTCGAACTCGGGAAGCGCCCTCGGCAGCACGACAGCCCTGAAGGCGTCAGGGCCGCCGAAATCAAGGTACCAGCTGTTGCCGAAATGGATGACGTCTTGAACCACACCCTTGAGCTTCACCATCCGCCCGATGTGCAGCCATGCCTCGTCGGAGCGGATAGTGGGCACGCCGGCCTGGGCTGCCGGCCCCCAGACACCCAGCTTCCTTGACCTGGCCTCTGACTCGGCCAACTCGAATTGCCTGGCCGTAACTAACCCGCAAGGCGGTATCATAAGGGCCCTTCCAAGCCCTTCCCTCAGAAGGGTCTCGTTAACGAGCGCTCCGTCGGAATAGACCCAGGCGAGCACCCTGCCGTACTTATCCCTTTGCTCCATACCGCAGACCGAGACACGCACAGGCTTGCCGAGCACAAGCACCATGTTCCTTACCCTGGCCTCAAGATAAAAGGGTTCGTTCACCTCAGGTGTGTCAACACCTATATATCTTACCTTTTCACCGTTAAGGAGCACGATGGTGTCGCCGTCGATGACCTCGCGCACCGTGTAAGTGCCGGATGCCATCGATAACGCCGTGGAAGGAAGGAGCAGGAGGGCTATAAGGAATATTATCAAGGGCATGGGTACGGAGCTACCATTTCTCCCTGAACTCATGCACTTTCTTTACAAGAACGGATATCTCTTCCCTTATCATCGGACAGTCAGCCTTTTCTTTTTCAAGCTCTCTGACCATCCCCTCAAGGCTTGCGAGCACTGTGCTGTTGAGGCGGCTGTATTCAACGCTCATGTCATCGAACCTTGACAGGAACGAGTTCAGATAGTTGATGAAGTTTTTGATGTGCAGGTCGTCCTGGTTCCTGACCGAGAGCTTATTAAGCCGGTTCCCGGCAACGATAAGCTTCATCTCGTATTCCAGGCGCTTGAACGGCCCGACAAGGCGGTGTGTGAAGAAAACGGCAAGGAGGATCACGATAAAGACATAGCCTAAGATAAGGAGCACCCCGAGCGCCGGGGTGTCCATGCCGTAGTAGCTTATGAGGGCAGAAGAGACCGTCTGAAGGAAGATGCCGGCCAGGAGCGCCAGCACTACGATGAGGGCTATCGAGAATTGCAGCTCCCGGGCCGCGAAATGCCTCTGCTTTATTATCCTGGATTTCAGGGAGCCGTCCTTAGCCATAGCTTTCCCTATCAAAGCAGCCGGATTGTGATTCTCTCTGCGCCGTTCAAAAAGCGGAAACAACTCTCGAATATTTTATAACTTAGCATAAAACAGGCCTTCATGGAACATAAATTCTTGACTATGCCCGGAGGCGCGATTAAGATATAGTCAATACACAAAAGACGAAGGCAGGGCGCTTTTCAATGAAAGAGAAGATAGTAAAAATAGAAAAAGGAAAAGAGGGGGTAACCCTGCCTGAAGAATATCTTAGGTTCCTCGAGCTGATCCCCGGCGCCGAGGTCGAGGTCCGGCTCGACAAGAAGAAGAAGTGGATAATAATCCGCCCCATGCACGGCGAGGACTTCCTCGAGCACTTCAAGGACACCATGGAATCGATGGCATGAAGATATACAGGCTCCCCCAGCTCGCCGACTCTGCCCAGGACGGAACATACCTTTTAGGACCCCATGAGCTGCACTCCAGGGCCATCTACATGGTCTACGGGAAGCTCCGTCCGGGAGAGACCCCGAAGAAGCTGGCCCCGGAAAACGGGACCGAGGCGATAATATTCGTCCTCAAGGGCAACATGAAGACCAAAACAGGCAAGACTGCCGTATCTGTCGGCCCTGGCGAGGCATTTCATCTGAAGGGCCCTGATATCTATTATCTGGAGAGCGCTGGCGCGGAGGAGGCCGTCTATATCGAGGCCGGTGGAAACGTTGTGGCGGGCTTCGAGCCCATGGCAATAAAGCCGCCCGAAGTTCCTCAAGCTGAACCGGCCCCTCAAAAGGCCGCCCAGGAAGAGCCCGAATTCATCATCACAAGGGAAGCCGGAGACGAGGGCTCTTAAGCGCCCTCGATGATATTGACCACGCTCTCTTCCTGCCCTATCGCCATTATGTGAGCGCCGTGGCTGAAGCCCTTCAGTTCCCTTACCTGCCTTGAAGCTATCTCGATACCCTTTTTAAGCTGGTCTGGCGCCGCCTCGATCTCGTCGATAAGGCCTTGAGGCACGGTAACCCCCGGCACGTTGTTATTAAGATAATGGGCCATCTTGGCTGATTTCAAAAGGAGTATACCGCCAAGCACCTTCGCGCCGGTCTTCTCCGCCTTCTCAAAGAACCTCTTGAACCTGTCCATGTCGAATATGGCCTGGGTCTGGAAAAAGGTGGCGCCTGAAGCCAGCTTCTTCTCGAACTTTATCTCCTCCGGCTCCCATGGGTCGGCCTCAGGCGCGACCACGGCGCCGATATAGAAGCCCGTCTTCCCGCGAAGCTCGGTCTCTTTCATGTTCCTGCCCTGGTTCAGGGTATTTATGACGCCGACGAGCTGGACGGAATCGATGTCGAATACCGCCTTCGCCTCCCTGTGGTCGCCGAAGGCGACGTGGTCTCCGGTAAGCGCGAGCACGTTTTTGACCCCGAGGACCCATGCGCCCAGGATATCGGACTGGATCGCAAGCCTGTTCCTGTCCCTGCACGTGACCTGGAAGACAGGGTCTATCCCCTCGTTCAAAAGGAGCACAGAGCACGCAAGAGACGACAGGCGCATGACCGCCCTCTGGTTGTCTGTAACGTTTGCCGCGGCTACCTTGCCGCGGAGCAGCCTCGCTTTCTCTATGAACGAGGCTACGTCAGTGCCCCTGGGCGGGCATATCTCCGCGGTTATAACGAACCTTCCTGATTCCAGCTCATCCCTTAGGCGCAAGTTGACTTCCATTTTTTATTTTCCGGTTGATTGGTTGTTTGTCAGGCGCTGACAGGCTTAAGATCGGCGTCTATTTCATGATCCCTAGAATAGACTCGAAAACTCCCCTGCCGTCAAGCGAGCCAAGCTCGCCCTCGCAGGCCCTCTCCGGGTGCGGCATCATGCCGAGGACGTTGCCACGCTCGTTGAGTATACCAGCGATATTGGAGAGAGCGCCATTGGGGTTGGCGTCAGCCGTAGCGAGCCCCTCAGGGGTAGAGTACCTGAAGGCGACCCTGCCCTCGCCTTCGAGCCTCTTAATGGTCTCTTCATCTGCGTAGTAGTTGCCGTCGGCATGGGCTATCGGTATGTCCACGACCTCGCCCTTGCCGTAGGCCCTTGTGAAGGGCGAGCCAGTATTTTCTACCTTCAAATGGACGTGGCTGCAGATGAACTTGAGTCCCTTGTTGCGCATGAGCACGCCGGGCAGGAGCCCGGCCTCGGTGAGTATCTGGAAGCCGTTGCAGATGCCGAGCACGAGCCCGCCCCTTCCTGCGAAGGCCTTTACCTCGTTCATGACCGGTGACGAGCTGGCTATGGCCCCCGTCCTCAGGTAATCTCCGTAGGAGAAGCCTCCTGGCAGTATCACGCAGTCAAGGCCCTTCAGGCTCGTTGACTTGTGCCAAACGTACTCGGCCTCCTGGCCGAACACGTGCTTTACCGCGTGGTAGCAGTCATGGTCGCAGTTTGAACCTGGGAATACGATGATGCCGAATTTCACCGAAGCACCTTCTTATTTTATTCTCACCCTCCCCTCAATCCCCTCCCGTCAAGGGAGGGGAAGCTGCCAGGAGAATTGGTATTTATTGAGCTGCGTTCTAAAAAATCAGGTTTTTTTTCTGAGGTCAAGGAATGGTGGAAATAAAAAGCGCAGCATATGTATTCTATATGTGAGCATTTTTATTTTCGCCCTGACACAGAGATCAGGAAAAATAACAATTTTTAGAAGTAGCCTTTATTCTATCTCTATCCTGTAGTTCTCGATGACGGTATTGGCGAGGAGCCTTTCGCACATCTCCTTCAGGCGCTTCTCCTCCGCCTCCCTTGAAGCCCCGTCAAGCTCAAGCTCCATGAACTTTCCGACCCTTACGTCTTTTACCTCGCCGAACTCCATGGATTTCAGCGCGCCCATCACGGCCTTGCCCTGCGGGTCGAGAACGCCCTTTTTAAGTGTCACGTAGACCTTTGCCCTCATATCTTCTCCGTTACCTTCCTCAGGACCTCCTGGTAGGCCTCTTCGACCTTGCCCAAGTCCCTCCTGAACCTGTCCTTGTCCATCTTCTCGCGGGTAACCTTGTCCCAGAGCCTGCAGCCGTCAGGGGTTATCTCATCTCCCAGGAGTACCTCTCCGTTGTGCTCGCCGAACTCGAGCTTGAAGTCAACCAGTATTATACCCCTCTTGTCGAAAAACTCCGAGAGGATTTCGTTTATCCTGAGGGCAAGCTCGGACATCCGCTTAAGTTCCTTGTCGGTTGCGAAGCCGAAGGCCCTGGCGTGGTACTCGTTTATCATGGGGTCGCCAAGCGGGTCGCTCTTGTAGAAGAACTCGACTATCGGCTCTTTTAACGGCGCGCCCTCTTCCATCCCAAGCCTCTTGGCAAGGCTCCCGGCGACAAGGTTCCTCACGACGACCTCTACAGGGATGATGCGGAGCTTTTTGACGACCATCTCCCTGTCGCTCGGCTGGTCTACGAAGTGTGTCTTTATGCCGTTTGACTCGATGAGCCTGAATATGGCGGAGGATATCTTATTGTTGAATATGCCCTTCTTCTCTATTATGCCCTTCTTCTTGCCGTCAAAGGCCGTGGCCTCGTCCTTGAAATACTGGATGAGGAGGTCCGGGTTGTCTGTCGTATAAAGGACCTTTGCCTTGCCCTCGTATATCTTATCGCGCTTTTCCATTGAAGCCCTCCCAAACCTATTCTTCCGAAAAATAATCAGAATCTATTTTTTTAACTTCATAGGATGCGATTCTGGAAACACCGACATCATAATCAATCATATGCTGAGCAAGTGTTTCGCCATCAATAAGGACTATTTTGTTTTCAATTCTGGAAGCATAATCTTCCGCTTCTTTTGAAAAATTCGAAGTTGTGATGAAAACACCTTTTTTTGCCCTAAATCCCTGAAGTGCACCTGCAAATTTTTGAATTTCAGGACGTCCAACCGTACTATCCCACCTTTTGGCCTGCAAATATATTGCATCAAGACCTAGCTTGTCCTCTTTTATTATTCCATCAATCCCGCCATCGCCGCTTTTCCCTACGGCACTGCCGGCATCCTTTCTGGAGCCGCCGTAACCCATCTTAACGAGCAATTCCACAACAATCCTCTCAAAAAAACCAGGAGAGCTGCTTTTAATTCTTGTCAAAAGGTCGGAAGCCAAATCCTGTCTGATTTTTTGATAGCTATATTCAAATATTTCTTCCGGGGTCTGCTCTTCAGTTTCGATCCCCGTGTCAGTATTTTCTTTTATTTTCTTTACTGCAAAGTACCCCGATTCAAAAAAATCAGGAAACTGTTTGAGAAATTTTACATTTATATATGTGGGATTTTGGCTGAGTACTTTTAAGCCTCTGTCCGTTATCTTACAATAGCCCCTTTTTGTATATTCGATCAAACCAGCTTTCTTAAGATAGGAACGCGCCCACCCCACCCTGTTAGCAAACACACCTTGCTGTCCGCTTGGCAATAACTCGTTCAATTCCATTTCGGATAAATGGAATTGAGCTGCAAGATGTTCTCTTGCTTCGTTAATTGTATGCTCGTTTTTATCCCCAGCATACATTAAGAACGGCAGCATTATGCTTTGAAAATCAGGAATCGCCATTCTTTTTCCCGAAAGTCCTCGCAAATATGTAATCCACCTGCTTCAAATACGGCTTTATGTCAAAGCAGGAGTCTATTTCCTTTACCGTGAGATAGTTCATCACCTCGGCGTCGTCTATAAGGAGCGACCTGAAGTCTCCAAGCCCCTCCCAGACCTTCATCGCGTTCCTCTGGACTATCGCGTATGCCTCTTCCCTCGTGGTGCCTTTGTCGACGAGCTTCAAGAGAACCTTCTGCGAGAAGACCACGCCTTTCAACTTATCCATGTTCTCGAGCATGTTCTGCGGGTATACCACGAGGTCCCTGATGAGGCCGGTCGCCCTCGTCAACATGAAATCGACAAGTATGGTGGCGTCCGGCGCAATGACCCTTTCTACCGACGAATGGCTTATGTCCCTTTCGTGCCAGAGCGGGATGTTCTCAAGGGCGCTCACCGAGTAGCCTCGCACCAGCCTGGCCAGGCCCGTAAGGTTCTCGGATAGTATCGGGTTTCTCTTGTGAGGCATGGCGGAAGATCCCTTCTGCCCCTTTGTAAAAGGCTCTTCTGCCTCAAGGACCTCGGTCCTCTGGAGGTGCCTTATCTCCACCGCGAACTTCTCAATGGACGAAGCTATGAGGGCAAGGGTCGTGAAGTACTCGGCGTGCCTGTCCCTGTGCACGACCTGGGTCGCCACGGATTCGGCCTTAAGGCCGAGCTTCTTCAACACGAACTTCTCTACCCTCGGGTCTATCTGCGAGAAGGTGCCTACGGCCCCGGAGAGCTTGCCGTATGAGATAGTCTCTTTCGCCCTCTCCATCCGGGCAAGGTTCCTGCCCATCTCGTCGTACCAGAGGGCCATCTTGAGGCCGAATGTCATGGGCTCGGCGTGTATGCCATGAGAGCGGCCCATCGTGGGGGTGTTCTTGTGCTCAAAGGCCTTCTTCTCAAGGGCCGCCCTCAGGCCCTTTATATCCTCTATTATGAGATCCGCCGCCTCACGGAGAAGTAGCGCAAGCGAGGTGTCGAGTATATCTGAAGATGTGAGGCCCATGTGTATGAAGCGGGAATCGGGGCCCACGAACTCGGCAACTGAAGTGAGAAACGCTATGACGTCGTGCTTTACCGTCCTTTCTATCTCGTCTATGCGCGCGACGTTGAAGTCGGCCTTCCTTACGATGGTCTTAAGCGAGTTCGCGGGGATCTTGCCGAGCCTCTCCCACGCCTCGCACGCGGCGATCTCTACTTCAAGCCACTTCCTGAACCGGTTCTCCGGCTCCCAGATGCGCCCCATTTCCTTACGCGTATATCTCTCTATCACCTTGGATGTCCTTCAGCGGATTAGATTAAAAAAATAATATACCAGAAGGGAACGCCCCAATACAAGAGGGATATTTCCGAATGATTTCATAGGGAAAGGCGGATTGTGGCGGGTTGCACGAAAGTAATCGCTATCATCAAAGGATTTGATTTAACAGGTTGCTGAACATCTCGGATTTTATTCAGGCTGCTCTAAAAACCATATGCGAGGCTATTCTCGCCGTTTGATGAATGAAGGCGTACCTGGATTGTACGCCGCAGTAGCCGGCTTCTGAAGCCAACGGAGCAGATGGACTTTTTTCATGCCTGTCAAGCCTCCTCTGCCTGCCTCTTGGCCTTGTTCCTCTTAAGCCTGTAAACCTCCTCCCTCTCCCGCTCCTCAAGCACTCGCTCTATGTACTTTATCCTGCCTTTGATAGAGGGGAGTATCACCTCGGTGATGGCGTTGATCTTGCGCGAATCGGACCTTATGACCTCTCCTATCCGCGTAAGCCTTATCTCGCGTGAGGCTATCTTTATGATAAGCTCGCAGGCGCCCTCGAACTCCTTGGCCACCTCTATCACATCTGCCCTTTCGCCGATCGGGGACAGGTCCCTGGCCTCAAGGGACCTCGTGAGCGCGGACTCTTCTATCTCCGGGACGAAGACCCCCCATATGCTCCGTGCCTTGATATCGAGGGGCACGCTCCTTTTGGCGGCATGCGCGAATGAGGCGACAGCCCCGGCGTCGATGGCCCTGGCGCGCTCAAGGTCCCTCTGTGCCTTTACAAGGAGCGAGTTCAGCTCATCGCGCATCCTTATCGACTCGTCGACGATGCCGAAGAACTCCTTCATGAGCGCCTCCCTCTTGCTCTTAAGGAGGTCGAGCCCTTTGCCTATGACGTCGTACCTGCGCCGGAGGGCCAGGAACTGCTCCCTCGTAGGCGCGCTCTTCTCAAGCAGCGCCATCCCTTTATTTCCTCCTTGCCACAGCCTCTCTTTCGGGTACCGACTTCAATAGCTCAAGGCCCAGGTCGAGCGTTTCATCTATCGTCCGGTCGGCCTCGCCCTGGCCCACGAACCTCTTCTCGAACTCGTCGGCGAAGGCAAGGTATTTCCTGTCGAGGTCGGAGAGCCCTTCTTCCCCGACTATCGTGACAAGCCTCCTTACGTCGATGCCCTTGGCATAGGCTGAATAGAGCTGGTCGGCTATGTTTCTGTGCCCGTCCCTTGTCCTGCCCTTGCCTATCCCCAGGTTCATGAGCCTGGAGAGGCACGGCAGCACGTCAACGGGCGGGTATATCCCCTTCCTGTGAAGAGTTCGGCTCAAGACTATCTGCCCTTCGGTGATATAGCCTGTGAGGTCGGGTATCGGGTGGGTGATGTCGTCGTCCGGCATGGTGAGTATAGGCATCAATGTGACCGAGCCCTTCCTACCCTTGAGCCTCCCGGCCCTCTCGTAAAGGGTGGCGAGGTCGGTATACATGTAGCCCGGGTAGCTCCTCCTGCCAGGTATCTCCTCCCTGGCGCTGCCTATCTCGCGGAGCGATTCGCAGTAAGAAGTCATGTCGGTAAGCACCACCATCACGTGAAAGTCTCGCTCAAAGGCAAGGTACTCGGCAACTGTCAAGGCTATCCTCGGGGTGAAGAGCCTTTCGATCGTGGGGTCGTTCACCTGGTTTATGAAGGCTATAGTGCGCTCGAACGCCCCGGCCTCCTGCAAGGACCTTCTGAAGAAAAAGCTCTCCCTTGAGGTTATGCCCATGGCGCCGAGTATCACGGCGAAATCCGCCGCCTCCGATACCTTCGCCTGCCTCACTATCTGAAGCGCCAGCTCCTTGGCAGGGAGTCCCGCCCCTGAGAATATCGGCAGCTTCTGGCCCCTCACGAGGGTATTGAGCCCGTCTATGGCAGAGATGCCTGTCTGCACGAAGAAGTCCGGCTTCTCCCTTGAGGCCGGATTCATGGGAAGGCCGTTTATGTCCTTATACTCGTCAGGGACTATGGGGGGAAGGCCGTCTATGGGCTCGCCGAAGCCGTTAAGGACCCTGCCGAAAAGGTCCATCGATACGCCTATCTTCGCGGTCTCGCCTGTGGGGAGCACGCTTGAGGCGTCAGAGTCTATCCCGGAGGTCCCCTCCAGTACCTGGACTATGGCGCTCGTGCCCATAAGCTGAAGTATCTGCCCGGTGCGCCTGTCGCCTTCAGGCAGTTCGATAGAGCACATCTCTCCCAGGCTTCCGCCCCGCATCCTGTCCACGAATATGAGCGGGCCGGAGATGGACTTGAGCGTCTGGTAGCGCCTTGTAATGAGGTCTATTGACATACAGCCTCGCCTCTCCCATTTGGAAGATAAGCCTTATTACTTCTCTTCCAGCATGCTGAACTCGTTTTCTATCTCACCTATGATGGCGAGCGCCTTTTTCGAGAATCCCTCGTTCGGCTCGTCCTTCATCCGGGCTATCCTTCCCTTTACCGGGTTCTCGAGTATGGTCTCGATGTAGACCCCGCGTTTGAGAGCGGCTTCCGCGCTCTCGAAGTATGTGAATATGGCCTTCAGCATCCAGTACTGCTTCTCATACGTGTTGAAGGCGTCTATGTCGCTAAAGGCGCTCTGCTTGAGAAATGACTCGGTAGCTATGTTTGCCGCTTCAAGGGTAAGCCTGTCGGACTCCTGCAGCGCCTCGACCCCGATTATCTGTATTATGTCCTTTAGCTCGGTCTGCCTCTGCAGGAGCATATAGAGCCTGCCCCTCAGCCTTACCATGTCATCCGCCACCTCCCTTGCGAACCAGTCATTGAGCTCGGCCTGATAGAGGCTGAAGCTTGCCAGCCAATTGACCGCCGGGAAGTGCCTCCTGTAGGCGAGGTCCGGGTCGAGCGCCCATAGCGCGCCGGCGAACCTTAGCGACGCCTGGGTCACAGGCTCGGAGAAATCCCCGCCAGGCGGCGAAACGGCGCTTATGACGGTCACGGAGCCGGTCCTCTCATCAGAGCCCAGGCACCTGACCTTCCCGGAACGCTCGTAGAACATGCCGAGCTGGGTGGCGAGATAGGGCGGAAAGCCTTCCTCTCCAGGCATCTCTTCCAGACGCGACGATATCTCCCTTAGAGCCTCGGCCCACCTTGAGATGGAGTCAGCGAGCATCGCAACGCTGTAGCCCATGTCCCTGAAGTACTCGGCTATGGTTATGCCGGTAAATATCGAGGCCTCCCTCGCCGCAACCGGCATATTGGATGTGTTGACGACTATCACCGTGCGAAGGCTTAGCGACAGGCCTGACGTCGGGTCCTTGAGCTTCGGAAAATCCGTCAGTATCTCGGACATCTCATTTCCGCGCTCCCCGCAGCCCACGTAGATGACGATATCCGTCCGCGAGAACTTGGCTATCGTCTGCTCAACAACTGTCTTTCCGGTGCCGAAGCCTCCGGGGACGATAGCCGTGCCGCCGTCCGCCACCGGCAAGAGGGTGTCGAAGACCCGCTGCCCGGTGATGAAAGGCTCGCGTGGAGGGAGCTTGGCCTTGAAGGGCCTCGGTCTCCTCACAGGCCATTCCTGGAAAAGCTCTATGAACTTCCCGTTCTCAAGGAGGCATATATATTCCGCCCCCGATACCTTATCCTTTTTTATCTCCTTTATTACACCGCTCACACCGGGCGGGACCATTATGCTGTGCGTTATGCGCTCCGTCTCCTGCACGGTGCCGAGGACGTCGCCTTCAGCCACATGGTCGCCTTCTTTCTTTAAAGGCGTGAAATCCCACTTTCTGTCAATATCGAGCGCCTCGACCTTTACGCCTCTCGTGATGAAGCCACCGGCAGCCTCCATTATCTTGTCAAGCGGCCTCTGTATGCCGTCGAATATGCCGGTAAGCAGCCCCGGCCCAAGTGTTACGCTCAAGGGTATCCCGTAGCTTATGACCTCCTCGCCGACAGAGATGCCACTGGTGTCCTCATAGACCTGCAGCGTGACAAGCTCTTCCTTTATGCGGATTATCTCGCCCAGGAGGCCGAGCCTGCCCACAAGGCAGACCGTGTTCATGACCGCGCCTGTCATGCCCTTTACGACGACCGTAGGGCCTGCCACCCCGTGTATCGTTCCCCTTGTCTCTTTCATGCCCCTCTATCTCTTGAGCTTGATCTGGTAGCCGATAGCCCTCCTTATGAGCCTCACCACAGGAGATTCCGCCGCTTCCATCTCGCCCCACTTCCTCGGAAGGTTAATAGGTATTATTATGGGAAGCCCCTTTTTCCGGAGGCGCTTCATGACAAGCTCCGGGACCTTCTCCATGAGCGTTTCCTCCATGGCAACAAGGCCGTACCTGCCCCCCGACTGTATGCCAAGGAGCAGACCTGAGATATCTGAGGTCTCATCTACCTCAAGGGTATCGACCCCGGCGCATTTGAAACCGGCTGAAGCCCCAGGGGCGGTTATCACGAGAAAATCGGCCATGCTACACCGGATATATGAGGAGCCTTCTTACTTCGTCATCGGGCATTCGGAAAGACTTCGCCAGTCCTATGAGCCTCAGGTTCTTCGCCTCCCTCGCCAACTTGTAGATGAAAGAGGCCGCCAGCGCGATAGAGAGCGGGTCTACGTTCGCCAGCTTCGAAAGCCTCTTTTGAAGAGCGTCATCGAAGGCCTCTTCGGTCAGGCCAAGGTCCCCGGGGTCGGCGTTGTCGAGCGCCCCCCTCATCCATACATCGGTCACCCTCTTCCTCAAGGCCTCTAAAAGCCCTGCCCTGTCATTCAGCCCGGCCATACTGATGAAATCGCCTTTCCTTAACGCTATCCCGCCCTCGACGAAAAAATCCCCGGCCCCCTCTGCCGTATATCCCTCGTCAACGGCCTTGAACAGGGTAAGGATGTTCATCAGGTCTATCCTCATGGACATCCATCGCCTCATTATCCCGGCGTCGGCCCCCTTTCCTTCTCCAAGGGTCGACATGATCGACTCGTTCGCCTGCCTGTCGAGCGCTATCTCCATCTCTGTTATCCTGCCGTCCCTCTGAAAGGCCGGAATGCCTTTCTTCAAAGGCCTGGAATAAGGGCTCCCCCATGTATCGAGGAAGCGTATGAGGTCAGGCACGTCCCGCGAGGTAAGGAGCATCTTCAGGGCGGCTGTGTCGAGCTCGCCAGCCGGGATGAGCACATCCCCGACATCATCCCTTTTAACCCCTCTCGCTATCCCCCTGATAATGGTCTTGAGGTCAAAGACCTCCAATACCGAGAATACCGCCTTAAGGAGCGGCCTCGCGCCTTCCGGGGCTATCTTCCACAGAAGCTCGAAGGTCTTCGAAAGCCTTGACCGCAGCGCGTTTGAGAGCACCTCTTCCTTATTTTCGGATTTAGCCGAGGCAAGCTCTACATCAGGGCCGTATCCCGTTGAACGGAGCCTGTCCACGACAGAGTCCAGCCCCTCGGCATGCAGGAGCGCCTCATAATCGGGACCCCTGAGAAGCGCGCCCCTTAAACCCCGCACCCTCGCGTTAAAATAGCTTAAGTCCGCCGGGGCCGGGTATTTCAATATCTTTCTCATGCTCACTGGCCGCTTAGCCTTTTTCCCATTTAATCCCTACATCACCTCGTTAAAAAGCATCTCGTTCAAGGCAGGAACCATCTTCTTTCTGCCCCTTTCAAGCCTTGCCTCAACCGTGTTCTCAAACCTGACCCTCCCGTCCCCCGACGTGAAGACCACCCCTGCTTTCACCTTCTCGTCAGGCAATACGTTACCTTCCGCGCTTAAGCGGCCGATATCCGCCGGGTTCACGTAGACTACAGGCGCCTCGCCATGAAGACCCTTCTCCCAAGCGCTTAAAAGCTCGTCATAGAAGCCGTTCAAGAGCCTTGAATACTCCTGTTCCGGCAGACTCGTGAGCCTTTTTACGGCCTCGTCAAGGGCCCGCCCGACAAGCTCCAGCCTGACGCCGAGCTTCAGCCCTGAGGCCTTTGTCCTCGCGGCGTTAAGCCTGGCGGCCCGTTCCTGTTTGAGCCTGCCTGTTAGCTCAAAGAGGCGTTCTTCCCTCTCGCGCTCCGCCTCTTCCCTTGCCTTCTGCAAAGAGGCTGCAGCTGCCTCCCGGGCCTCTTCGAGTATCCTTCCTGCCTGGGCCCGGGCGTCTTCCTCAAGGGCCTCCATCAACTGGTCATCAGGCATAACGCTACCCGCTTATGATGAGGTAGGCCATGACGAAACCAAGCAGCACCATGGTCTCCGGTATGGCGATGAGGATTATGACGATGCCGGCAAGCTCCGGCTTTTCCGCCACTGTGCCTGCCCCGGCCGCCCCGATCCTGCTCTGCGCCAATCCGGTAGCCAGGGCAGGCAAGCCGATGGCTATCGCCGCCGCGATAGCGATGAGTCCATTTTCCATAAGCACCCCCTTTTCCTTTATTCCAGACATTCTTACCTATCGCTTCCTGAAAGGCCTGTACCTCCTCCCCCCACCCTCGTAGAACTTGCTGAAGAACTCGACGTACTGAAGCCTCATCGACTGTATCGAGGGGCTTAATATGCTCAAGAGCAGGTTTAAGGAGTGTATGAGCCCCGCCACTATAACGCCCAGGACCAGGCTCTCCGCCATGGAGCCCATCCTGTTCGCTACGAGCGCCATCACGACAGAGGCCGTGCCTACAGCCATGATACGGACGTATGAGACGATATGCCCGAGCGACTCGATAAACTCTATCGGAGCGAGCAAGCCTTCGAGCACGACGAATATGATGAATGACAGGACCATCATAGTACCGCCGTAATAAAGAAACTCCCTGGGCACATAGCCGAAGATGGCGCCCAGAAGGACAAGAGACGAGGTAACGAGCACGAAATAAGAAAGCCTTGCGCCAGCCGAGCTGAATTCCCGCCTCAATAACCTGCTTATGAAGCTCAGGATGATGCCAAGCAGCACCTGCCCGACCCCTATTCCAAGAGTTATGTAGATCATTGTCTTCAATGCCTCTATCCTGTTGAACAGTACAGGGTGCAACAGGCCGAGCCTTTCCCCAAGGTCGCCGAAGAACTCGCCGAAGAGAAAGCCGAAGAGAATGGCCGAGATGCTGCTTATGGCTATGACATAGGCCATGTCAGCCAATATCCGGCGCCCCGGCTTACTCGTGAGCCTCCGTAAATAGAGCGCGAGGGCGAGTATCAGTAGGCCGTAGCCCATATCTGCCACTATAAGGCCGAAGAAAAGCGGGAAGAAGAACGCGACATACGGGGTGGGATCGACTGAGCCGTACCTGGGCGGAGACAGAGCTGCGAGAAATACCTCAAAAGGGCGTATGATCGAGGGGTTCTTTATGTATACCGGAACCGATCCCAGATCTTTCCTGCCTACCTCGAGGCGCCTTATCCTTACCCTTCCGCCAAACAGACCACTGAACCTTATTTTGAGCCCGGCATAATTTTCCGCTGGCACCCAGCCCTCTATTATGTAGGCGAACCTGGTGGCGGCCGCATAGGAGAGAGCCCCGAACTCGTCAAGGGCATCCTCGACGGCCATCAAGGCCCCCGCTATGATGCCATACCACTGGGATGAGAGGGCCGAAAGCTCCCTGTCGATATCACGTATGCGCCCGGGTATCTCGGCCTTGCGCTTTCCCATGAGCTTCAAGGCCTCTATAAGGGGCATCTCCTCATACTCGTCCGGCAGACGGACCTCGGTTATGGCCTTGCCCGTAAGGAGCGATTTTACCTCAGGGGCGAAGTGCTTCTGGTAGGCGAGTACCACCCCGATGGTCTCGGCCTCTATCTCGCGGGCGTGTATCTGGTAGGCGCCACCGGTAATCCTCGATACCTCCGCCCCGAGTAGCCCCGCGATGTCCTCCCTCGTCTTCTGCAAGGTAAGGCCGACTATCTCGAAGTTCTTTAACCCTCCAAGCCTTGTAACGACAGGGGCGAAGCCGCGGAGCAGCCTTGCATACCTGGTCACGACCGAAAACTCCTCGGTGAGGGCGTCCTTGCCTGCCCTCAAATACCTTGCCATCTCCTCGATGGGCTCGAGATCGCCCATGTGCCTCGGTATCTCTTCAGCCGCCACAGCCACCGGCTTAAAGGATGGCGGAGGAGCGAGAAGGCCGCTCAAGCCCTTGAGCCTGTCGGCGGCCCTCTCAAGCTCCTCTTTCTCCTTGAGCTTTTCAGCCTCTATGGGCAATTTCATCAAAAAATCGCTTTTACGCAGCTCGTCCTCCGGTAATGTCTCTATATGGACCACCGCGGCCTCGTGGAGCGCCTTTATAGAGGCGTCAAGGAGCGTCTTTGGACCTATTATCTGCACCTTGAGCATCTTCTTTATCACCTGAGCACCCCTTTGGGAGATTTGAGAAAACGCACGACCTCGGAGACCGCTTTCTCAATGTTCCTATCTCCCTTCCCGCGAAGCTCCCCCGCCTCCTTCTCCCCCTCCTCCACGATCATCATGGCCTCTTTCCCGGCTGCCTCACTACCGGCCGCTTCGAGGCTGCGGGCCTCCTCCTCGGTCTCCTTCCTCCTCGACTCCTTCAATTCGCGGGCAGACCTCAAGGCCTCCTCCCTTATCCTGGAAGCCTCTTTCCTGGCTTCGTTTATAAGGGCCTCCATCTCCTCTTCCCTGGCTCTAAGCTCTGCGAGGATATCTTCTGGCATAATCACCCTGATTCTTAAAAAGAAACCGTAACTGCTTGAAAATAAAAGAATATTCCTTAGGAGAGACCTACCTGGAAGGCTGACCTGACCCGTCTGCTGAAGGCCCCGCTACTACAAGGCCCCGAATCTTCTCCAATTTTACTTTACCAACCCACTTGACCTCTGTCAAATCGTCGACCCTTCTGAAGCCATTGAGTTCGGCCCTTTTTTCGACTATCCTCCGGGCTGTCTTCTCGCCTATGCCTGGCAACAGCATAAGGTCTTCGACGGTGGCCCGGTTTATATCAAGAGGGAATACCGGGAGGATGTTTTTTGGCTGAGCCATAGCCTGCCCATCCGGAAGGGCGGAAGGAGATGGAGTTGTTGGCGATGGTTTTTCCTGATCTATCGACGGGTTATAGGCTTTTTTTGAGAAATGGCCTGAGTAGCTTATGAGAAAAGCGGAAAGGAGTACGGCTGAGACGAGGAGAAAGGCCGGGTAGCGCTTGTCTCTCATGGATGCCCCTCCGGGCTTTAAGAGCGAGGCTTTCGTTTTTTCTTTTTACTGTCCTTAAAGAGTTTGTACTCGAGGCTGTCGACAATGGCCTGCCAGCTCGCCTCGATGACGTTCTCGGAGACCCCGACGGTCCCCCATTTATCGGTCTTGTCGCCTGATTCCACAAGCACGCGCACCCTGGCCTTGGTGCCCTGCATGCCCGCGAGCACCCGCACCTTGAAGTCCAGCAGCTCTACCTCGCTTAGCGACGGATAGAAGCGTTCAAGCGCCTTTCTCAACGCCTTGTCGAGGGCGTTCACCGGGCCGTTGCCTTCGGCGGCCGTGTGCTCGACGACCCCGTTTACCTCAAGCTTTATGGTAGCCTCGGAATGCGGGGCCTCGTCCTCGTTTTTCTTCTCGTCGATGACGCGGAAATCGAGGAGCTTGAAGTACCTCTGTTTCTTCTTGAGTGCCTTCTGGATGAGGAGCTCGAAGGACGCTTCAGCCCCTTCGTACTGGAAGCCCTGGTGCTCGAGCACCTTAAGCTCTGAGAGTACGTCTTTCACTACATCCGAGGCGCTGCCGATGTCGACCCCGTACTCCTGCGCCTTGTATACGATATTGGACCTGCCTGAGAGGTCGGAGACCAGCACCCGCTGGCGGTTCCCGACAAGCTCCGGACTCAAGTGCTCGTAGGTGGCCGGGTTCTTGAGGACCGCGCTCACGTGGATGCCGGCCTTGTGTGCGAAGGCGCTGTCCCCCACATAAGGCTGGTGCTTCATGTGCGGCAGGTTCGCCAGCTCGTTTATGAACCTCGCGGTGCCCCTTAGCTTTTTAAGCCGCTCAAAGCTAATGCACTCAAGGCCCATCTTGACCTTCAAGGCCGGGATTATCGAGCAGAGGTTGGCGTTGCCGCACCTCTCGCCGAATCCGTTTACGGTGCCCTGCACCATCGACGCGCCCTCCCTTACGGCTGAAAGGGTATTCGCCACAGCGGTCTCGGAGTCGTTATGGGCATGGATGCCGAGCCGGGCGGAGGTATTCATCCGCACCTCCCTTGTTATCTCCGCCACATCAAAGGGCAGAGTGCCGCCGTTCGTGTCGCAGAGCACCAGGAAAGACGCGCCGGCTTCTTCCGCGGCCTTTAGCGTCTTAAGGGCATACGCCGGGTCGTCCTTATAGGCATCGAAGAAGTGCTCGGCATCATAGAAGACCTCGCCGGTGCGTTTGTTAAGGTAGCTCACGGAGTCGAAGATCATATCGAGGTTCTCTTCAAGCGAGACCCTGATGGCCTTTAGTACGTGGAGCTTCCATGTCTTGCCGAATATGGTAACCGCGGGCGTACCGGCGGCAAGGAGCGCTTTGATATTGGCGTCGTCCTTCGCCTTTACTCCGGCCCTGCGCGTTGAGCCGAAGCTTACCATCCTGGAGCAGGAAAGCCTCTCCCTGCCGATAGATTTGAAGAACTCGATATCGCGCGGGTTGCTCCCGGGCCAGCCGCCCTCGATATAGTGCACGCCGAGGTCGTCGAGCGCGTTTGCTACCCGGACCTTGTCCTCGACAGAAAATGATATGTCCTCTGCCTGGGTCCCGTCGCGAAGCGTTGTGTCGTATAGAAGTATCATCTTATCAACCGTAAACCCTGTCAGTCATTTATCAGGATATTGCCCGACGTTTCAAGTCTCGCAATTTGACAATCCGTCCATGGATTGATTAGCAGGCTGTTTTTCAACAACCTGCCATAATGCCGGTTTTAGACCCCTGCCTCTTCAACGACCTCGCTATTGCCGAGGCCGAAGGACTCGTGAAGGACCCTCACCGCCAATTCCGTGTACTTGACGTCCACCACGACCGATATCTTTATCTCGGAGGTGGATATCATCTGTATGTTGATGCCCTCGGCGGACATGACATCGAACATCCTCGACGCGACTCCGGCGTGGCTCCGCATGCCGGCGCCGACGATAGATACCTTGGCTATGTTCGGGTCGCCTACGACGTCCTTTGCCTCTATCTGCCCGGCGGTCTCCTCCACGAGCTTCAAGGCCCGCTTGAAGTCCTCCTTCGATACCGTGAAGGTCAGGTCTGTATGGGCGTCCTGGCTTATGTTCTGCACTATCATGTCGACGTTTATGCCAGCCTCCGTAAGGGGGCGGAAGAGCTTCGCGGCTATACCCGGCCTGTCAGGCACCCTCAGGACCGATATCTTGGCCTCGTTCTTGTTATAGGTGATGCCTGAGACCATTACCTTTTCCATTTCCCTGTCCTCCTTGCACACGATGGTACCCTCGGTGTCGTTGAACGAAGACCTCACCATAAGGGGGACCTCGTATTTCTTCGCGAACTCGACCGACCTTGTCTGCAGGACCTTGGCCCCGAGGCTTGCCATCTCGAGCATCTCGTCGTAGGAGACGCGCCTGAGCTTCCTCGCCTCCTGGCAGATGTTAGGGTCGGTGGTATAGACGCCGTCCACGTCAGTATATATCTCGCAGAGATCGGCCTTGAGCGCCGCGGCCAGGGCTACGGCTGTAGTATCCGACCCGCCCCTGCCGAGAGTGGTTATATTGCCCTCCGAATCCACCCCCTGGAAGCCAGCGACGACCACGATAGCGCCGTTTGCCAGCGCTTCCCTCATGCGCCTGTCGTCAATGGATTCGATCCTCGCGGAGCCGAACCGGGAGTCGGTAACTATCGGCACCTGGTGGCCCATGAAGCTCTTTGCCTTGCGCCCCATCTCCTTCAATACAATGGAAAGGAGCCCTATGGTGACCTGCTCGCCTGTTGAGATGACCACGTCGTACTCCCTGCCAACGGGGAACTCGCTCGCCTCGTTGCACAGGCCCACGAGCTTATTGGTCTCGCCAGACATCGCCGATAGGACCACGACCACCTGGTTGCCTTCGTCGCAGGTCCTGGCGACCCTTTTCGCCACGTTCTTTATGCGTTCGATATCGCCGACCGATGTCCCGCCGTATTTCTGGACTATCAAAGCCATAAAAAAATCCTTTCAACATGTTTCTGAAACGCTTCTGACCATTCCAGGCTGGAATATCATGGCCGATGGCCATAAACATAGAGATTCTTCGCTGCGCTCAGAATGACACCTACCTCTTTCTCCCTATCTTGTGTATCGCCATGCCGTGCACGTCCTCTGCCGCCTCCATTACCATCTCCGGCAGAGTGGGGTGCGCGTGTACGGTCTCCGTCAACTCCTTTACGGTAACCCCCGCCTTCATCGCGACCGCGACCTCGCCTATAAGGTCGGTCGCGTGCGCGCCTACGATAGAGCAGCCGAGCACCTTGTCTGTGCCCGGGTCGGCAAGCATCTGCACGAACCCTTCGGTCTCTCCCATGCCGAGAGCCTTTCCGCTCGCCGCGTAAGGGAACCTGCCGATAGATACGGGTATGCCCTTTTCTTCCGCCTCTTTTTCGCGAAGCCCTACGCTTGCTATCTCAGGGTCGGTGAATATCCCCGCTGGTATCACCGAGTAGTCCATCCTCGCGTTCTTCCCAAGGGCGTTATTTGCCGCCACTATGCCCTGGCTGGAGGCGACATGCGCAAGGAGCATCTTGCCCGTGACGTCGCCTATGGCGAAAACTCCTTTTACGTTCGTCTCCATCCGCTCGTCAACGGCTACGCGCCCCTTCTCGACCTTTACCCCGGCCGCGTCGAGCCCTATCCCGGCTGAATTGAAGGAACGGCCGATGGAAACAAGCACCTTTTCGGTTATGAACTCACGGCCGTCCTTGAGAGTGGTCTTGACATGGCCGTTCTCCGGGACGACAGATTCGACCTGGACCTCCGTAAGGACGCTTACGCCCGTCTCCTTGAATTTCTTTACAATAACCCTTCCGACCATCTTGTCCTCGGTCGAAAGGATGCTGGGAAGGAGCTCTACTATCATGACGCGGCTCCCGAAGGATGAAAAGAGGGTCGCGAACTCGCAGCCCATGACGCCGCCGCCGATGATCAAAAGGGATTCGGGGACCTTCTTGAGGTCGAGCATCTCGGTCGACGTAAGCACGTGCACGCCGTCGATGTTGAACGCCGGTATCATGGCGGGCTCTGAGCCCGTGGCTATGATTATAGATTTGGCGGCGACGGTCTCGGCATCCTCTCCGTTAGAGACCCTCACCTTGACAGCGGACTCTAAAAAGCCGTCGCCCTTTATGACCTCGACCTTGTTGCCCTTCAAGAGCTGCTCTATGCCGCCGACGAGCTTCTTTACTATCCCGTCCTTTCTCTCGACAGCCCTGGCGAGGTCAAAGCTGACCTCTCCCACGTTAACGCCGAACTCGGAGGCGCGCTTCGCGCTCTCTATCGTCCTGGCCGAATAATAGAGCGCCTTGGTCGGGATGCAGCCCCTGTTGAGGCAGGTCCCGCCTATCTTGTTCCTCTCTATGATGGCTGTCCTGGCCCCAAGCTGCGCGGCCCTTATCGCCGCCACATAGCCACCGGGGCCCGCGCCGATGACCACGCAATCGAACTCTTTCACTTTGAGATCCCCCTGCACATTAGTAATCTTTTTTATATCACAGGCTTTCTACTATTTTCCAGCCCCTTTAATCCGTACCTCGATCTCCCTTTCGCCCTCGCTTACGTACCTGAACCGGACGCTTATCCTGCACTCCCGTATAAGCCACGGGGTCCTGTCGGCCCATTCTATGACAGATACGCCCTTGCCGTAGACGTACTCGTCGAGGCCGGCGGCGTGGAAATCCTCCGGCCGGTGTATCCTGTAGAGGTCGATATGGTAAAGAGGCAGCCTGCCGCCCTCGTATATGTTGATTATCGTAAAGCTCGGGCTTTTGACAAAGCCCTTTGAGCCGAGGCCGCGCGCGATCCCCCTTACGAAGCGGGTCTTGCCGCCGCCGAGCTCTCCAAGGAGGGCAACACAGTCCCCTTCCCTGAACTTCCCTGAAAGCTCCTCTCCAAGGCGCTCGGTCTCCTCAGGGGTGGTAGACATGTATGTGAAGGACTCTTCCATTCAGGCTTCGAACGGGATAAAGGAGTTAATAAGGCGGGGTATCTCGTCGACGAGGTCGGTTGCCATCATGCCAAGCTCTCCGTGCTTCCTTTTTACCTCGTCCCCCGCAAGGCCGTGTATATAGACCGCAGCCATGGCCGCCTCGATTGTCCCGTATCCCTGGGCAAGTAGCCCGCCGATCATGCCGGCGAGCACATCCCCTGTGCCGGCCGTGGCAAGGCCCGGGTTGCCGGTCATGTTTATGTAGATATTGCCCAGGGGGTCAGCGATGACAGTGCCAGCGCCCTTTAAGACCACGGTGGCGCCGGTTAACTCAACGAGCTTCTGCGCCGCGCCTATCCTGTCTGATTGCACATCGGCGGTGCTGATCCCCAGGAGGCGGGCCATCTCCCCCGGGTGTGGGGTAAGCACCACCTTCGCGCCTGAGCCCTTGAGCGTTGCTATCCGTGGAGCGAAAGAATTAAGGCCATCGGCGTCGATAACAATCGGCACCCTTGCTTCCGAAACGAGCCTTTCCACGAGCCTTCTCAGCTCATCGCTATTACCGGCTCCAGGGCCGATGACGACAGCCGTTTTATTGGGCAGTATCGCCCGTATGGCCTCGAAAGAAAGCTCGCCGAGGGTCCTGTGAGACGTCTCAGGCAAGGCCTTGCTCATGACCTCGGTCGTCTTGACCTCGATGATATCGTTCAGGCTTTCCGGGACGCCAAGGGTAGCAAGCCCAGCGCCCGTCCTCATCGCCGATACCGCTGCCATGCATGCGGCGCCAGTCATACCGGGGGAGCCGGCGAGAAGAAGCACGTGGCCGTGGGTAGCCTTGTGGGACTCTGGCTTCCTGGGCCTGATTATCTTTCCTATATCTTCCCCTGTGATGAGGTTCCACTTTATCCCGGGGTCGTCTATTATCTCTGTCGGCACCCCGATATCCACGACCTCGACCCTGCCGGCGTACAACCTGCCTGGATACAGGAGGAGGCCGAGCTTTAGGATTGCCATTGTCGCTACCACATGGGCCTTTACGGCATAGCCGAGGACGGCCCCTGTGGTAGCGTCTATGCCGGATGGCATGTCAACGGCGATGGTCTTCTTATTGAGGCTGTTGATGAATGTTATCGCCTGGGCGTGGAGGCCGGAGACCTCTTGAGAGAGGCCGGTGCCGAATATGGCGTCGACTATGATGGAGGAATGGCTGACAGGAGATCCGACTGACCTCAGGTCATCTGACGAGAGAAGTTCGCGTACCTCGCCCCCCATCCTGACCCACGAGGCGGCGTTCGAGGCCGCATCCCCCTTTAGATCCGCGATACTACCGAGAGAATATACCGAGGGCTTGTACCCCCAGTTTCTGAGGTGCCTTGCCGCCACATAGCCGTCCCCGCCGTTATTTCCCTTTCCAGCGAAGATGGCTACGCGCGAAGGCGAGGCCTCTCTCTTAATGATTTCAGCCAGGCCCCTTCCGGCGTTCTCCATGAGCTGCAGCCCGGTGATGCCGTACTTCTCTATCGCGGTCCTGTCGGCATCGCGGATTGTCTGGGCATCGGCTATCTTCACGGGCAGACCTCTATTATGGTCTCGGCTATGCTCAGGTCCCCGTCATGAGATATCGACAGGTTGACCTTGAGGCCGCCGCCAAGCCCCCTTGCCATTATAGACGGCGCGCCGGAGCTATCCTTTACGACCTCGACCTCCCTGTACGGAAGCACCCTGCCAAGGGCCTTGAAGAAACTCACTTTCGCGGCGAAACGGGCTGAAAGATGACGCTCTGGACTCCTGTGCCTCATGCAGTAGGCGAGCTCACCGCCGGTAAAAAGGCGGGAAGTAAGCCTCTCGCCCCATCTGTCCATCGCCCTTTTGAACCTGGAGACCTCCAGGGCGTCTATGCCTATGCCGTGGATCACGCGTGCCCCTTAGCGGTTGTTAAAAAACACAGTTTCGTTCAGGCTGCTCTAAAAACCATATGCGAGGCCCCCATTAAACCGGGGAGCAAGGAATGAGGCGTACTTCTCTGGTACGCCGTAGTAGCCGGCTTTTCGAAGCCAACGACGCAGATGGACTTATTTCATGCCTGTTGGGCCTTCTATCTCGCCTCTATAATAAGCCGCTTCATCTCCCTTACCGCCTCCCCGATGCCGGTATATATGGAGCGGGCGATGATGCTGAAGCCGATGGCGAACTCGTCTATCTCTCTTATCGAGGCTACGGGGATGATATTGCCGTAATCAAGGCCGTGCCCGGCATGGGTCTTCAGTCCAAGCTTCCTTGAAAATATCGCCGAATCGTAAATCCTTTTAAGCTCGGAGTGCATGGCCGGCCCTTCCTTTGATTCGGCGTATGTCCCCGTATGAAGCTCAACCCCGTCAGAGCCTATCCTGTGGCACGCCTTTACCGCCTCTGGAGAAGGGTCGACAAAGAGGTTTACCCTGATCCCGGCGTCCTTAAGCTGCCCCACGAACCTCTTCAAGTGCTCCAGGTGCGTCTTCACGTCAAGGCCGCCCTCTGTGGTAAGCTCCTGCCTTTTTTCAGGCACCAGGGTCACCATGTCCGGTTTTATCTCAAGGGCCGATTCGAGCATCTCTTTGGTGGCGGCCATCTCAAGGTTCAATTCAGTCTTTACGGTCCGGCGCAAGACCTGCACGTCCCTGTCCTGTATGTGGCGCCTGTCCTCCCTCAAGTGGACGGTTATGCCGTCCGCCCCGGCAAGCTCCGCCAAAACGGCGGCTGAGACCGGGTCCGGTTCTGTAGCCAGGCGCGCCTGCCTGACGGTCGCCACATGATCTACGTTCACAGAAAGCTTCGCCATCTCAAAATAGTCCCTTCACGTATTTATATACAGCGACTGAGTAATTGCGCATAAAGAGCGACAGAACAAAGCAGGTCTGCCTTAGTTTGACACTCTATATACCAGCATATCAGCCTATCTCTTTTTTGAGGACCTCGGCCAGCTCACTGGCCATGGCCGCGATCTCTTCCTTCCTCTCGCCCTCTATGGTTATCCTTGCCAGCGGCTCTGTTCCGGAATAGCGTATGAAGGCCCGCCCCTTGTCCTTGAGCTTCTCCTCGACATCCTTCAGGGCCTTCGCCACCGCGGGGATGGAGCCGAGGTCTTTTTTCTCCCTGACCTTTACGTTAAGGAGTATCTGCGGGTAGGTCGTCATCACCTTCGCGAGCTCTGAAAGCGGCTTGCCTTCCTGTACCATCATCTTCAATACCTGAAGGCCGGATATGACCCCGTCGCCCGTGGTCGTATGGTCGAGATAGATTATATGCCCGGACTGCTCTCCGCCGAGGTTGTACCCGCCCCTCAGCATCTCCTCGACCACGTACCTGTCGCCGACCGCGGTCCGTATGACCTTGCCGCCGGCGTTTCTGATGGCCTCCTCGAAGCCGGAGTTGCTCATTATGGTCGAAACTACCGTGTTGCCCTTGAGGGTCCCCTCTTTAAGCATGCCTGAGGCGCAGATGGCGAGTATGTAGTCTCCGTCGAGGACATTGCCGCGCTCGTCGACCATTATGCACCTGTCGCCGTCGCCGTCCAGGGCAAAGCCCACGTGCGCGCCGGTGGCCCGCACGAGGGAGGCGACCTTTTCAGGGTAAAGGGCACCGCACTCGTGGTTGATGTTCTCTCCGTCCGGGCTCACGCCTGTTGTTATGACCTCCGCGCCGAGCTCGTAGAATACGGATGGGGCAACCTTGTATGCCGCCCCGTTGGCGCAATCGACGGCTATCTTCAATCCGTCGAGGGTAAGCTCCTTGGGGAACGTGTTCTTCGCGAAGACGACGTACCTGCCGATGGCGTCATCTACCCTGTAGGCCTTTCCCACCTCTCTGGCGGTGGGCCTGTGGCTCGGGTCGTGGTTCTCGAAGATGAACTGCTCTATCTTAAGCTCAAGGTCGTCAGGGAGCTTAAGCCCGTCCCTTGAGAAGAACTTGATGCCGTTGTCCTGGTAGGGGTTATGCGAGGCGGAGATGACGACACCCGCGTCAGCGCGCATGCTCGATGTGATGAAGGCTATGCCGGGCGTCGGGAGAGGCCCCACCATGAGCGCGTCTACCCCCATCGAGCAGATCCCGGCCATCATGGCGCTCTCGAGCATGTAGCCAGAAAGCCTCGTGTCCTTGCCTATGACTATCCTGTGCCTCCTGGCCTCCTGCTTGAATATATACGCTATCGCCCTGCCAAGCTGAAGGGCCATCTCCGAGGTCATCGGCTCGATATTGGCCACTCCCCTCACACCATCAGTGCCAAAAAGCCTTTTCTTGACTCGCATGGGGCTTATCTCTCCTTCCTTATGACTATCTTTACATCCACCTTGTCCGCGCTCAATGTCCTCAAATCCATCCCTGAGGCGTCTACAGTGGCAGAGAGGCTTACCGATGAATCGAGGCCGGAGACGTCGACCGGCCTTGTGTAGAGCTCTCGAAGGTCCCTTATCCCTTTTTTCGTGCCGCTCGCGGCCACCGTCCTTGGAAAGACCAGCACGTCCGCGACCCTGTAGCCGTGGGCCGGCCTGCCGGAGATCCTTACCCTCACAGGCAGCTCGACATTTATGAGCCTCTCAAGTCTAAAGTCTATCGAGCTCGGCCTGAACCTCTGCACGTCGACTCCCAATGGTGTCCTTATGTCGCCGGGCTGTATGCGGTATGTATTGAGCCCTTCCTTCGCTCCGCTCAAGTCAAGCTCGGCTGTTATCTGGGAAGAAGAAAGATTGCCGATGAAGAGCTTTGGCCCGGTGACCCGCACCTCCACCTCGTCAGGCGGCATGCTCGTCATGATGAGGTCTTTGGGGACCCCCTTGAAGCCCACGGGGACTATAAAGCCCACCTCGGTCCTCGACTGCCCGGCCACAAAGAACCATAACGCGGTGGCAAATACGAGGGCAAGGGCCTTTAGCCGCAAGTTCGACGAGAAGAGCACCTTCATTTTACCGGCGCCCTCCAGGGGAATATGTCCTTCCTGGGATAGCCTTTGTGCGCGAAGAGCTTTTTGAGGTCCCCAAGGAGCTTGTCGGCGCCGAGGTCTACCTGCAGGCCATCCTCCACGACAAGCGTCATCTCCCCGGTCTCCTCGGAGACGACTATTATGGCGGCGTCCGTCTCCTCGGCAAGTCCTATGGCAGCCCTGTGCCTGGTCCCCATCGAATTGGAAAGCTCCCTGGCCGTAAGTGGCAGTATGGCGCCGGCCCTTGAGACCCTGCCGTTCTTTACGATTATCGCGCCGTCATGGATAGGCGAGGCCGGGTTGAATATCGACAATATAAGCTCCTTCGAGACCCTGGCGTCGAGCTCTACCCCGGCCTCCTCCCCAACAAAGTCGCCAAGGTCGATCGAGCGCTCGAGAACCACAATGCCGCCTGTCCTCTCCTTGGACATCTTGGAGACGGCCTTCACTATCTCTTCGAGGAGCCCCCCTGAGTTCATGGTGTCGCGGGTGCTGAAGGGCTTGCCCATCTGGACAAGCGCCCTCCTTATGTCCTGCTGAAAGACGACTATCAAGAATATTACTATCGACCCGAGGAAGTTCGACAGTATCCAGTGGAGCGTAAGCAGCTCAAAGCGTTGGGAGACGAAATAGACCACCACGATGATGGCTATCCCCCAGAGCATCCTCTCTGCCCTGGTGCCCTTGAACATGAGCATGAGCCAGTAGAGGACGAAGGCCACTATAGCGATATCGAGTACCGCTATCACGGTATTGATGCCGAAGATATTCTCTATCATATTATCTATGGTTTACGATTGCGTCCGCCACCAGCGCCGCGTCCTTTGCCTCTTTCACGTCATGGACCCTCAGGATGGAAGCCCCGTTCATGACCGCGGCAACCGAGGCGGCAAGGGTCCCGGAAAGCCGCTGCCCGGCATCCGCTCCGCCGGTTATCCTGCCGATGAACGACTTTCTCGAAGCCCCCACGAGCACCGGCCTGCCGAGCGATTTAAACTCCTTCAACCTGCCGAGTATTTCAAGGTTGCCTTCCATCGATTTACCGAAGCCCAGGCCGGGGTCTACGATGATGCTGTCCCTGTCTATCCCCCTTGAGACCGCGAACTCGACCCTGCCATGGAGCCAGCCGTAGACCTCGCCCATGAGGTCGGCGTAGCGGGTATCAAGCTGCATCGTCTCCGGAGTGCCTCTCCTGTGCATGAGTATGACAGGCGCTCCGCTTGCCGCCGCCACATCTGCCATCGCGTCGTCAGCCGTCAATGCGCTCACGTCATTTATTATCGAAGCTCCGGCTTCAAGGGCCGCCTTCGCGACAGCGGCCTTCGTAGTATCTATTGATACGGTAAGCCCTGCCTTTGATAAAGCCTCTACGACAGGAAGAACGCGCTTCAACTCATCCTCCGCGCAAATGGGCTTTGCCCCAGGCCTCGTCGACTCTCCGCCGACGTCTATCCAGCGGGCTCCCTCTTCGGCCATCTCAAGCCCTCTGGCCGCCGCCTTGCCACGATCGACGAAGGCGCCCCCGTCAGAGAAAGAGTCCGGGGTGACGTTCAGTATGCCCATTATAAGAGTAGACGGGCCTATGGTGAAGCTCTCAGCGCCGCCCTTTACAACATAGGTCCGCTGGTCCATACCCTTGATGGCCTCCTTCATCGAGGCGGCTATCTCAGGGAGGCCGAATGCCTGGCGGGCAAGCTTCTCGAAAAGAGCAAGGAAGTGCGCCATGGTGCCGGAGACTATGGCGTCCGTCCGCTCTACCGAGCACGAGGCCACGCCTCTGGCAACAGCCGCCTCGCCCCCTATGGAGAGGATGTCCTGCTTGAGGATATTCGCCTGGGCGGGGGTAAGCCCTTCTACCTTGAGGTTATAATGGAGCTGCTTGGGGGCCATTATCCTGGCCCCGGCCGGATCCACGCCGATCCGCTCCATCTCCGAGCGCGACCTATCGGCACAAGCTATCTCAAGGCATCTTACAGGCAACCTCACCAGAGTCTATCCGGAAGAAATTTTATCGGAATATAAACCGGCCGCTTGTGCGGCCGGTTTATGAACGACAGATAGGCGTAAACGGGATTTGGGCCGCGGCTACTTTACGGAAACCCCGAGGCTGGCCGCGTCCTCAGGCTTGAGCGTCTCAGGCCTGGACCCGGAAGGCCCAGGGTCAGCTGGCCCCTCGTCGTCGCCGGAGAATATGAGCCTGTCTATCTCTGGGCCGTCCAGGACCTCTTTTTCAAGCAAGGCCTTTGCGAGCCTGTGCAGGACGCCCATGTTCGAGTCGATGAGCTTCCTGGCCCTGGCATAGTTCTCGATGACCGTCTTCTTTATCTCGGAGTCTATCTCCTCGGCGGTCTCTTCGCTGAAATCTCTCCGCTGCGCCATCTCTTTGCCGAGGAATATATGCTCTTCCTTCTTGCCGAACGTAAGCGGGCCGAGTTTATCGCTCATGCCCCATTCGCATACCATCTTGCGGGCAAGCTCTGTGGCCCGTTCGATATCGTTGCCGGCGCCTGTGGTCATGTGGTGAAGGACAAGCTCCTCCGCCGCCCTGCCGCCCATGAGCACCGCTATATTGTTGATGAGATATTCCTTGCTGTAGGTATGCCGCTCGTCTATCGGGAGCTGCTGCGTAAGGCCAAGGGCCATGCCCCTCGGTATTATCGAGACCTTGTGTATGGGGTCTGTGCCGGGTATGAGCCTCGCCACGAGCGTATGGCCAGCCTCGTGGTAAGCAGTACTTTTCTTCTCGGCCTCGTTTATAATCATGGACCGCCTCTCGGCGCCCATGAGGAGCTTGTCTTTCGCCTCGTCGAACTCGGCCTTCTCAAGCTTGTCCTTGCCCCTCCTGGCGGCAAGTAGGGCCGCCTCGTTCACCAGGTTTGCAAGGTCTGCGCCGGAAAAACCCGGTGTGCCCCTTGCGATGACATCCATCTCGACGTCGGGCGCGAGCGGGGTCTTAGAGGTATGTACCCGGAGTATCTCCTCCCTGCCCTTTATGTCGGGCTTGAGCACGACAACGTTCCTGTCGAACCTTCCCGGACGGAGAAGGGCCGGGTCGAGCACGTCCGGCCTGTTGGTGGCGGCTATGATGATGACGCCCTCGTTGGACTCGAAGCCGTCCATCTCGACGAGGAGCTGATTTAAAGTCTGCTCCCTCTCGTCATGGCCGCCGCCAAGGCCAGCGCCCCTGTGGCGGCCCACGGCGTCGATCTCGTCTATGAATATTATGCAGGGCGCGTTCTTCTTTCCCTGCACAAAGAGGTCCCTTACTCTCGATGCGCCGACCCCAACGAACATCTCAACGAAATCGCTCCCGGATATAGAGAAGAAAGGGACGCCTGCCTCTCCGGCTATCGCCCTTGCGAGAAGGGTCTTACCGGTGCCCGGAGGGCCTACCAGAAGCACACCCTTGGGGATGCGTCCGCCAAGGCGGGTAAACTTCTTCGGGTCCTTCAGGAACTCAATTACCTCCTCGACCTCTTCCTTGGCCTCTTCTATCCCGGCTACGTCCTTGAAGGTCACCCTGTGCTGGCTCTCGTTAAGGAGCTTGGCCCTGGATTTGCCGAAGCTCATGGCCTTGCCCCCGCCGCTTTGCATCTGGCGCATGAAGAATATCCAGACCCCGATGAGGAGTATCATCGGGAACCATGAGACGAATATGGTGCCCCATGAAGGGCTGTCCACGACCGGCTCGGCGGCGATCTTTACTCCGCTCGACCTGAGCTTCGATATGAGGTCAGGGTACTGGGGGGAGAATGTCTGAAAGACCTTGCCGTCCTTGTATTTGCCGTTTATGTTATTACCCTGGATCGTGACCTCGGATACGTTCCCGGACTCGACCTGCTGGATAAAATCGCTGAAAACGACCTTTTCTAAGGATGGCTGCTTGTAGCTTATAAGGTTAAACATCAGCACGACTGTGGCTATGATTATGAGCCACATGGCTATGTTCTTATATAGCTGGTTCATCTATTCCCCTTTGTAATGAGTTGTTTTCATTCAAATTTAAATAAAAACATTCTGTCATATATTTCTGGATTTTACAATAAAAATCTCCGTTTATTTGACGCTTAACCCTTCTGAAAACGGGCTTTTTTATATAGCGTGCCCTTTTTTTGACCTCAGGTAAGAGGCCCTGGCCATGGAGGCGGCGAAAAGAAAGATATTCATCGTATAGAATATCCACAAAAGCAGTATCATGAGGGTGCCGAGCGACCCGTAGAACTTATTATAGCTCAGGAAATTGGAGACGTAGAGGGCGAAGAGCTGCTTGGCCGCCTCCCACAGGATGGCAAAGAGCGCGCTCCCGAAAAAGGCGTGCCTCAAGTCGAGGTTCCCCCCGGCAAGCACCCTGTAGACAACAGCTATCACAAGAGATATCAGCATAAGTGGCGCGAGGTATCCGAAGACAAGGATAAGGAGAAGCCCGTAGACGTAACCAAGGCCGAAGAGGTCTATCTCGAACCTGTCAAGAAAGAAGAAAAGCGCTGTCACCGATATCGAGGCCAGCGCGGACATTATTGCCAGGAATATCACGACGAGGCCTATCAGCCTGGTCCTGAAAAAACCGAACCTTTCCTCTGTATCGAATATCGAGGTAAGGGCCTTTACCATGGCGTTGAGGACGAGTTCGGCGCCTGAGATGAGAGAAAGGAGGCCCAGCCATCCGAAGGTCTGCCAGTTCTCCGAGAGCGTCCTTAAGTCCCTGACAAGCCCTCCACCGATATACGGGAGGCTCTCCCTGACCATGCCGATTATCCTCTCCTCAAGGTCGGGCCTGGCGCCGAGGACAAAGCCTGCGCCCGCGATTATAAGGAACATTATCGGGATCAGTGAAAAGAAGGCGTAAAAGGAGATGGCGGCCGCGTTTGTCATGCTGCCGTTTTTGCGGAATATCCTTATGCCCTCACTGGCGGCGGATATGAATTCCCTCATGCCTCAATGCCTTCTCCTGAAAACGAGCCGGAGCGGGACCTCCTCAAGGCCGAGGGCCTCCCTCAGGCCGGATGTGAGGTATTTTTCATAGGAAGGCTCCACCCCCTCTGGGTGGTTTGCGAAGATTATGAATGTCGGCGGCATGGTGCCTACCTGGGTAGCGTAGTAGAACTTGACCTCCTTGCCCCTGAAGGACGGCGGCCGGTGCCTGTTCGTCACAGACTCAAGGGCGCTGTTGATGGCCGAGGTCGCTATCTGCCTCCTGGATTTCTCGACGAGCCCGTCGACAGTCTCCAATACCTTCGGGACCCTCTGCCCGGATAGCGCGGAGATAAAGAGCACCGGGGCGTAAGAGATGAATGGGAGCTTCCCCCGGAGGGTATCCTTCGCGTGGTCGGCGGTCCTGGTGTCCTTTTCGACGAGGTCCCATTTGTTGACGACCACCATGCAGCAGCGCTTCCTCTCCTCGATGAGGCCCGCGATCTTTTCGTCCTGCGTCTTTACGCCGTCCTTGCCGTCGATGACAAGCACCGCCACGTCGCATCTTTCTATCGACCTTATCGCCTCCATGACGGAGTAGGTCTCGACGGTCATGCTGACCTTGTTCTTCTTCCTTATGCCGGCGGTGTCTATGAAGAGGTACTTTCCCCCGCCGAGGTCTACCGGCATGTCAACAGGGTCTCTCGTGGTGCCGGCGATGTCGCTGACGATCGCCCTTGGCTTTCCTATTATCCTGTTCAGGAGCGAGGATTTTCCGACGTTCGGCCTGCCGACTATGGCTACCCTTATCCTCTCCTCGTCAACAGGCGCCGGCGAGCGCTCCGGGAGCCTCTTCATTATCTCGTCTATAAGCTCGTTTATCCCAAGGCCGTGCTCGGCTGATATGCCGAGCGCCTCTTCGATGCCGAGCGAGTAAAAATCAGCGGTGAGCGCGGCCTGCCTGGGCGTGTCTATCTTGTTCACGGCGTAGATAACGGGCTTGCCGGCCTTCCGGAGCATGCCTACGAGGTCGGAGTCCTGAGGAGTCAATCCAACCCTTCCGTCCATGACGAATACTATGACGTCGGCGTCCTCGATGGCGACCCGTGCCTGCTCCCTCACCTGATCGAGGATTATATCGCCGGTGGCGGCCTCGAAGCCGCCGGTATCGACGATCGTGAACGGGCGCGCCTCTTCTTCGACGTCCGCGAAGTTAAGATCCCTTGTGACCCCCGGCATGTCGTGGACTATCGCCTTTTTCCTGCCCAGGAGCTTATTGAAAAGCGTCGACTTGCCGACGTTCGGCCTGCCGACGATAGCTACTATAGGTTTCATTTACTGTGCCGCGCAATCCTTTCCAAACTTTTAGAAGCTGAATAAATAATATGATTTTCAGCAGGCTGCTAATACCCGAATTCTTTTAACGCCCCCGGCTTCTTCGTCCACTCCTTCTGAACGCGGACGAACAACTCAAGGAATACCTTCGAGGCGAGGAGCTTCTCGATATCTTCCCTCGCGGCGGTCCCTATCTTCTTGAGCATCGCGCCGCCCTTGCCGATTACGATGCCTTTCTGCGAGTCCCTCTCGACGTTTATGGTGGCGGCGATGGAGATGACCTCTTTTTTTTCCTCGAACCTGTCGATAGTGACGGCTACCGAATACGGTATCTCCTCCCTTGTGAAGATAAATACCTTCTCCCTCACTATCTCGGCTGCTATGAACCTCTCCGGCACGTCCGTCAATACGTCGTCGGGGAAGTACTTCGGCCCCTCTGGCAGGAGAGCGGAAAGGGTATTGACCAATAGCTCCACACCCTCTCCCTTGAGGGCGGAAAGAGGTATTACGTCTTTAAAGGCGTACATCTTCGTGTACCGGTCGATGATAGGGAGTATCAACCTCTTGTCGACCCTGTCCACCTTGTTTATGCCGAGGAGCACCGGGCACTTGAGCCTTTCCAGCGCCTTTATGATGTAGAGATCGTCCTCTGATACGGTCCTGTCTGCCTCGACAAGGAGCACCACCGCGTCCACGTCCCGTATCGACGAGACAGCCTGCTTGACCATGAACTCGTTAAGGAGGCCCTTGCCCTTGTGGATGCCGGGGGTATCCAAGAATACTATCTGGCAGCCGTCGAGGTTTTTGACCCCCCTTACGACGTTCCTTGTCGTCTGCGGCTTTGGCGAGACGATAGATATCTTCTCGCCCAGTATGCTGTTCAACAGGGTGGACTTGCCCGCGTTGGGCCTGCCTATGATGGAAACAAAACCCGATCTGAATGACATTTGTTTAGACTCCGATATTTCAGGATACCATTATAGGATTAAGGTGTCAAAATGGTTTATTTTATGCTAATAAGGAGCCATGGCAGAAGACATTGACAAATTCACCGTCTCGGTAGTGGTCCCTTGCTTCAACGAGGAGGGCAACATAGAAAAGGTCGCCTCCAGCCTTCTCCCGATATTGTCCGCTTACCCCGGCTACGAGATAATCTTCGTGAACGACGGCAGCAGGGACAGGACGCTGGAGGTCATCAAACGGCTCCACGCGGCGAACAGCAAGATAAAATACATCTCGCTTTCGCGGAACTTCGGCCACCAGAACGCGCTAAGGGCCGGCATCGACCACGCCTCAGGCGATTGCGTTATCTCCATGGACGCTGACATGGAGCATCCGCCGGAGCTGATACCCGCCATGATAGAAAAATGGCGCGAAGGCCATGAGGTCGTATTTACCATCAGGGAAGAGAACCCGAATCTCTCATTTTTCAAAAGGACGTCAGCCAGGATATTTTACAGGCTGATGAGCAGTCTCTCCGACTTAGAATTCGAACATGGCACGGCAGACTTCAGGCTCCTGGACAGAAAGGCCGTGGACGCGTTCAGGGAGATGCCGGAAGGGTTCCTCTTCGTAAGGGGCATGGTCAACTGGATGGGTTTCAGCCAATTCGGGATGAGATACGCGCCGAACAAAAGGACGTGCGGAGAATCGAAGTACTCTTTCAGGAAGATGCTCTTCCTGGCGATGAACGGGATAACGTCGTTCAGCACCAAGCCACTTCACCTGTCGACGCTGCTCGGCTTTTTTATCGCCTGCTCGTCTTTCCTGTACGCTTCATACGCCTTCTTCCTGAAGATATTCACCGACAGGGCCATATCGGGCTGGACCTCGGTCATCATAAGCGTCCTCTTTATCGGCGGGGTGCAGCTACTGATGCTCGGCATAATAGGCGAATACCTCGGAAGGCTTTTCATAGAATCAAAAAGAAGGCCGCACTACATCGTGAAGGAAAGATCCCTGCCAAAGGATTGACCGGAGACCCGCCCTCTTTTTCCCTCCCGGGTCAGTATGCCCTGTAATAAGCCGCGAAGTTATACTCGTTTACGTATCTCCTGTACCTGGAGCGGTCAAGCCAGGGTGAGTCCGCGAGGAACTTCTCCTCAGCTCCCGGGAATATTACTATGGCCTTTATGACGCTCCTGTCAGGGATGGAGTCCAGCCCCTTGCCGCCATACAACTGGCCGGCGGAATTTATGAGCGTAGAGTCAAAGGCGTTATATGACGTACTGGTCATGACCGGATGGAAATAAAGGTTGGTCCGTCCGGACTTGATGTTCAGGTACCTTTTTAGAGAAAGCGCCCATTCGTAATTGAGCGCCGGGTCTCCGGCTACGACTATCAGGTCGTCCCTTCCGGTGTTCTCCTCGATAGACGCGATCCATTCGTTCGTGGTCCGGCCCTGAAGGGCAGAAAGAAACCCTTTATCAAAGGAGATCGACAGGTTAAAAAGGACCGCCCACGCCGCAAGCAGCATGAGAAGCGTCTTCTGGTTCAAGTACCTGCCGACGGCGGCTGTCCTGCTTGCGTAGGCGCTGAAGGCGGCGATAGCAAGGAGGATCCACGGTATCACCTGCTGTGACGCCTTGTGAAAACCGGCTGTGGCAAAGGCCATTGAAGGCACCTTTCTGAACTGAGAGAGCGCTTCAAGGTTGGGTACGGTGAAGGTTATCGAAAGCTTCGGGCCGCTCATCATCCACGCCCCGATAAGGACGGAAGCCGCGGCTGCGCCCCATCCCGCCAGAGAGCGCGCGCTGAATGACTGCCTCCGGGCTTTCATCTTCTCCCCCACGAGAGTTATCATCTGTACGGACATAAAGGCCAGGCCGAAGGCGCCGGGGAGTATGTACCTTTCGCTTACGCCTGATTTCGCGTAGACAAGCGCCTGCGGGACTACCGACAACAAGAGAAGCACCATGGACGGCATGACCTCGCGGGCGGCCCCCAGGGCGTCCCTTGATGTAGCAAGCAAAAGCGCCAGCCCGGCGAGTATGAGCCAGCCCTGGGCGGCGAAGAGGTAATTTACGATCGCCGAAAGGAAGGAAAGGGCGCTAAAGCCCTCATAGCCGGCATAGCCCGTGCCAGAGGTTCCTATCATGAGCTTGATAAAAAGAAGGCCTGCCGCGCTTGCGGCAAGGAGGACCGCTATGGGAACGGCATTCTTTTTCGCAGCTTCGAGCCAACCCCGGCAACTCAAGCGGCTGGCCCAGACCTTGAAGAACAGCATCGCGGGGATAAAGGGGATGAAGGTCTCCTTTACCAGCATCATGAGGATACCCGCGAGCACGAAGAGGGCGTCAAAGGCAAGGCTCTTCCTCTTCGCGCCGAGAACGGCGGAAAGGGACATAACCGACAGGATGAACATAGCCAGAGTCTCGCCCGGGCCAAACCTCCACCAGATGGCGGACTGAAATCCGAGAAGCAAAAGCAGCGGGAACAGGAGCGCCTCAAAAAGACCGAAGCCCCAGACCAGAAGAGATGCCGAGAAAAAGGCGGAAGAGAGCCATGCCAGGACCCCGGTATATACGCCCCAGGCAAGAAAGCCTGTCCCGAAGAGCTTTATCTCGACAAGCCTGTGTATGTAATAGAGCGGACGGAACCTGCCTGAGGCCATGTCGCCGCCGATGAGATCCACCGCCGTGGTGAATAGGCCCGTACCCTTCATGCTCTCGGAGAAATATACGATCTCGTGGTCGTCGGTAAAATGGAAGCCGGATGTGAGGGTCCCGGCAAGGGCGAGGAAAACGGACCAGAATATCAGGAAGAAGATGAACGGAACGGCCTTTTTCATATCAAATGAGAGTTAACCTTTCTAAAACGGCTGGGCCTGTCTTAAGTTACCAATCCGCCTCTGTCTGGTAGATCGACATAACCCCGCCGGGATCTTGCCAGCTATAGAGCTCCTTAAGGGGGAGGCGCTCCCTGAAATCGCTCTCCAAGGTATTTGGCGTGTCAGTTGGCGTTATGAAGAGCAGGTAGTCGCCGTTTTTTATGGCCGCAGGGTCGAATTCCCGATCAAAAGATACAAGCGCGAGCTTCCTCTGGTAGAGCTGGTACTTGATCCTCATCTCATAGAAGCCGCCCCTGGAACTGCGTGGTGGGAACGGGTTGAAGAAAAAGACCTTTGAGCCGCGCGGTATCAGCTCTTCGGCCTTTATCGCGAACCTGTCTATGGGCTTTACCGTCGCGGCATCCCTTACAGCGGGTTCCGTCTGGAGGAGATACGCGAATCTTACCCCTTCCCACTCTGCCCTGAAAAGGGCGATGGAGCCGCCTATCCAGACGGGGAGCAACAGAACCAGGAGCTTTGATCTCAACAGGAGCTTCATCCGACGGTATTATATTCCCTTACCCTGAACCTTACCCCGAGGTCGTCCTCAGCGACTTTGCGGCAGGCCTCGATATCGAGGCCCGGGACGCTTACCGCCGAGGCTATGACCTTCGGGATGTGCTTTTTGGCTTCCCTGATGAAAAAAAGTATCGCCGGGTAGGCATTATCCCCGAAGGGCGTCTTTATGAGCTTCTGGTAGGTCTGTGAATCAGGGGCGTTCAGGCTCACCGATACGCAGTCAACGAACTGAAGCTCCGGCAGCACGTTCCTGCCGTGCACCAGGTTGGCAAGGCCGTCGGTGTCTATCCTTATCTTGCAGCCCCTGCGCTTCAGGTACATGCCGACCTCCTTGACGAGGTCGACCCGGAGGAGCGGCTCCCCGAAGCCGCAGAATACGATCTCGTCGTACTTGTCTTCCGGGTCAGGTCCGGCGGCGGCTATCACCTCGGCGAAGGTCGGCTCCTGGCGGAGCCTCAGGTAGTGCCCCTTCACCGTATATGACTTGAACTTCGCGCAAAAGGTGCAGTAGTTGGAGCACCTGTTGGTGATATTGAGGTAGAGCGAGTTCCTTATCGGGTAGGCTATCCTGGCCTTTTCATCGACCGCCTTGAGCCCGAAAAGCTCCTCGGCATTGAGTGTTGTTATCCTGGCCACGTCATCGGCGCTCAAGCCCTTCAAGCGCGCTATCTCCCTGGCCGTCTCTACCACGAAGGCAGGCTCGTTCCTCCTGCCCCTGTACGGCTCAGGCGCAAGATACGGGCAGTCTGTCTCAACGAGCATATTCTCTATGGGGACCGATTTGACGACCTCCCTTAACGCGCCGGATTTCGGGAAGGTAATGACCCCGGTAAACGACAGATAAAAGCCCATGTCGAGGGCGGCCTTTGCCATCTCCTTTGAGCCGGAGAAGCAATGCACCACACCCCCTACCTCTTCGGCGCCCTCAGCGCGCATCACCTCAAGGGTATCCTCCTCGGCATCCCTGGAGTGGACTATAAGCGGAAGGTTCAGCTCCCTGGCGAGCCTTATCTGCCTGGCGAAGACCTCTTTTTGCGCCTCTCTCGGCGAATGGTCGTAATAGTAATCGAGACCGGTCTCTCCTATGGCCACGAGCCTGCCGCCGCCCTCTTTTTTCAATGCGACGCGCCTTATCTCTTCCCATGGGCCTGAGCCAACGGCGTCCCTGGCCTCATGCGGGTGCACGCCGAGCGCGAGATAGAGGAAGTCGTATTTCTCCAGCACGCTCAGTACCGGTCCATAGCCGTGCTCGCGGCTCCAGCAGCCTACCGTTATCACGGATTTAAGCCCGGCCTCTTTGGCTCTCCTTACGACGACGTCTATGTCTTCGGCGAACCTCGGGTCGTCGAGATGGGCGTGCGTGTCTATCAGTAAAGGCTTTTCCATCGATGATCTTCTTTTTACTGAATCCTCGGAAAAAGCGGCGGCATCTTCGTTATCCTTGAGCCGGATAACGAATCACCCCAGGCCACAGCCTCGTCAAAGTTTGCCTGCGAGATATTCTTTTCGAGCCCCAGGCTCTCCCATATCTTCTGCGCTGAGCCTGGCATGGCAGGATAGGCGTATACGGCCACAATCCTCAAGCCCTCGGCAAGGGTCGCGAGCACGGTCGAAAGCGCCGCCTCGTCCTTCTCCTTCCATGGGGCGGCCTTGTCGACATAGGCGTTGAGCTCTCTTACCACAGCCCAGACCTTTGAAAGGGCGTCGTAGAAGTTAAGATCATCTATCCTCTCCTCGTACTGACGAGGGAGTTCGCTAAAGAGCAACCTTACCCTGCCCTCAAGCTCTCCGCGCTCGACAGACCCGGACGGGATAATGCCGCCTCTATACTTCTCTATCATCGTAACCGACCTGCTCAAGAGGTTTCCCAGGTCGTTGGCCAGGTCGCTATTGATCCTTCCCACGAGCGCCTTCTCGGAGAAGTCCCCGTCGACCCCGAAAGGCACCTCCCTTAAAAGGAAGTACCTGAAGGGGTCCACCCCGAACTTCTCGGCGGTTGCCCAGGGGTCGACCACGTTGCCCTTTGACTTGCTCATCTTCTGCCCGTCTACCGTCCACCAGCCGTGGGCGAAGACCTGCCTCGGCGGCTCGATACCCGCTGCCATGAGGAATGCGGGCCAATATACGGCATGGAACCGCAATATGTCCTTGCCTATGAGATGGACGTCGGCGGGCCAGTATTTTTCATTCCGGCCGGTATCGTCAGGATATCCGGAGGCTGTGAGATAATTTGTGAGCGCGTCGAACCAGACGTACATGACATGCCTGGGGTTGCCTGGCACGGGGATGCCCCATGTGAATGAGGTCCTGCTGACGCTCAAGTCGCGGAGGCCTTCCCTCAAGAAGGATGTAATCTCGTTTCTCCTGTTCTCAGGCCTTATGAACCGTGGGTTATCCCCGATGTGCTTAAGGAGCTTCTCGCCGTACCTGGAGAGCCTGAAGAAATAGCTCGGCTCCTTTAGCTTCTCCACCGCCCTGCCGCAGTCAGGGCACTTCATGTCAACGAGCTGTTTTTCAGTCCAGAAGCTTTCGCACGGGGTGCAGTACCAGTCCTCGTACTCGCCAAGGTAGATATCGCCGTTTTTGACGGCGGTATCCCAGAGGCGTTCTACAGCCTTCCTGTGCCTCTGCTCGGTAGTGCGTATGAAATCGTCATTCGATATGTTGAGCCTGGCCCATAGGTCTTTAAACCTCTGCCCGACCCCTGTAGCGAAATCCAGCGGCGCGAGCCCCGCGGCTGCCGCGGCCTTCTCGACCTTCTGGCCGTGCTCGTCGGTGCCGGTGAGAAAAAATACGTCAAGGCCCTTGAGCCTTTTGAACCTCGCCAGGCAATCGGCGGCGACGGTGGTGTAGGCATGGCCTATGTGCGGGACGTCGTTTACGTAATATATGGGGGTGGTGACGTAAAAAGTCTTCTTCTCCTCAGGCATTCTCTTGAGCCCCTTGCCCCTTTCCCTCTTTGCCCTTCTCTTCTTCCTTGTTCTGCTGCTCTACCCTTTTCCCAGGCTCTTCCCTCTTTTTCTCCTTACGGCCATGGTCCCTGCTGCCGTGCCTGCCGCACCCGCCGCAGCCGTTCTTATGACCCTGCCCCTCGGCGGCCTTGCCCGGCCTCTTCCTGTCCCGGTCCCTGTCGCCCTTCTCCTTCTGAGGAGCCACTTCCCCTTTATCCCTATTTTCCTTCTCCTTTTCCCTCTCCTTCTTCCTCTCGTTCTGGTAGAAGTCGTGCTCGTAGGAGAGGCAGCACATAAGCCTGCCGCAGATGCCGGAGATCTTAACGGGGTTAAGGGCCAGGTTCTGCTCCTTGGCCATCTTTATGGTCACAGGCTCGAAGTCGGCGAGGAAGCCTGAACAACAGAGCTCCCTGCCGCAGGGCCCCAGGCCGCCTATCATCTTGGCCTCGTCCCTTACGCCTATCTGGCGCATCTCAATCCTGGTATGGAAGGTCGCCGCGAGGTCCTTCACAAGCTCCCTGAAATCCACCCTCAGGTCAGAGGTGAAGTAGAATATCGCCTTGCTCGAGTCAAAGAGGTACTCCACCCTGATAAGCTTCATAGGGAGGCTGTATTTTATTATCCTCTCCTTGCAGATTCTGAAGGCCTCGTACTCCCTCTCCGTATTGAAGCCGAGCCTCTCTATGTCGACAGGGTCGGCCTTTCTGACGATCTTTTTGAGCTGCCTGGCTATACTGGCAGGGTCGGCCTCCCTGGGGCTGTAGACCACGGTACCCATGCCGAGGCCCCTTTCGACCTCGACTATGACCGCGTCCCCGGGGTTAAGCTCTATCTCGCCTGACTCAAAGTCATAGACCTTGCAGGCCTTCTTGAACCTTACTCCAGCTATCTTTACCATCTATCGTTTACCTCGCAGTAGCCTTTCTCCAGCGCTACATGGAATGCGCGCCTGAGAGCCTCAGCATGAGCGCCTCGAGCGTCAGTTGTTTGTTCCCGTACCTAGGCGGCGAGATGTTCTTTTTCGCCTCCTCCACCGCCTGGAAAGCGGAGCGCAGGCGGTTGAAGCCTTCGACCCGATTGTCCTTCATCTGCCTTTGCATATCTATGTTGGCTATGAGGTGGGCCGCGCCCTCAAGGGCCACTATCCTGTCCCTGTACCACGACTTTAGGAAGTCAAGCATCTCGTCGAGGTCGTCGCGCTTTGAAAGCTCCTCGGCGAACTTAAGCGCCTCATCCGCGTCGTCCGGACCAAGCGCCGAAAGCCTCTCGATAACCGCCCTCCCCTTATGGTGCGCCCCATCATCTATATAGGCTGAGGCCCTTGAAAGCGACCCCTCGGAAAGGCGGGCCACGGCCCCGGCCTCGGCTGGGGCGACGCCCTTCTTCTCGATGAGGAAGGCCCTTACCGTCTCCTCAGGGAGCGGCCGGAAGTTTATCCTGTGGCACCTGGAAAGGACGGTGGGAAGGAGCTCTGCCGGCTTTGAGGATATGAGTATTATGACCGAATCCCCGGGAGGCTCTTCAAGGGTCTTGAGGAAAGCGTTGGCCGCCGCTGGCATGAGCCTGTCTGCCCTGTCGATGATTACTGCCTTCATGCCCCGTTCGGCCTTGTACCTGAGCGCCCCCTGTACCTCCCTTACCTGGCCTATCCTGACCAGCCCAAGCTCATCCGGCTCCCCATCTGCGTCAACAGGACCGACCTCTAACAGATTGGGGTGCGTGCCTGCGCACATCGCGACACAGTCGCCGCAAGCGCCGCAAGCGTCCCCGCCCCCAGCCGAGCAGTTTAGCGCCAACGCGAACGCCCTTGCGACAAGCTTTTTTCCTATGCCATCGGGGCCGGCAAACAGATGCGCGTGCGCCACCTTCCCGGCGGCGATAGCCTGCTTGAGTACGCCTATCGCGCGGTCATGCCCAAGTATGCCCTGGAAGCTCATCCTTTGATCCAAACCCTATCAATAATATCACATATCTGCCTGTGGACCGTAGAGATTTCCGCCGAGCCCTCGACGACCTTTATCCGTGCCTCCCTTTTCGCGGCCTTAAGAAAACCGTCCCTTACCCGTCTATGAAAGTCTATCTCTTCCTTCTCAAAACGGTCCTCCCTTGCCCCCCTGGCCGACGCTATCCTCGAAAAGGCCCGCTTGAGCCCGTCTTCTACCTCGCAATCTATAAGTATCGTGATATCAGGGACGAGGCCGCCGGTTGCGATGCTGTTTAGCTTTCTGATCGACGCCCTTTCAAGCCCCCTGCCAAAACCCTGGTAAGCGAGGGTCGAATCGTAAAACCTGTCCGAGATAACGACCTTGCCGGCGGCAAGCGCTGGCTTCACAACGCGTGTTACGAGCTGGGCCCTGCATGCCTCGTAAAGGAATAGCTCGGCCCATGGGTCGACAGATTCTTCAGCGCTCTCAAGGAGTATGGCCCTTACCTTCTCGCCAAGAAGAGTCCCCCCCGGCTCCCTCACGGCAACGACCTCTTTGCCCTTTTTTTCGAGATAGCCTTTAAGGAGGTTTAGCTGGGTGGACTTGCCGCAGCCCTCGATGCCCTCGAATGTTATAAAGAAACCCAAAAAACCTCCGAAATACTGTCTGGAATGGCTTCAATTTTCACAAATATTACAGTAAACCGCCCTGATTGGCAAGGAATTCCGCTTGACTTTCTATACATTGTCGAATAATATGAGGTCGGAAGGTACTTATGACAAAAAGCGCCAATTTTGAAAACTATGGAAAGCTCCTCGGCCCGCTTGAGCAGGAATTGATGGAACTCCTCTGGAGAAAAGGAGAAGCAAGCGGCAGGGAGGCCCACGCTCAGATAGCCTCCTCCAGGCAGGTCGCCCTTACGACCGTACTCACAGTCCTTGAGAGGCTCGCCAAAAAGGGGCTGGTCAAGAAGGTGAAGGGCGAAAGCGTATTTATCTTCAGGCCAGGATACAGCAGGGACGAGTTCGCAAAGGCGGTCTCCCATGACGTATTCAGGGGTATTATGGACATATCCTCGGCCGGGATATGCGCCTCTTTTGTCGATGCCCTCGCTGACACCGACCCTGGTGAGCTGGAGAGGCTTTCAGTCCTCATCGAATCCAAGAAAAAAGAGCTGCGCGTAAAGGTGGATAAATGACAACGTTTGCGCTCCTCCCGGTCATGCTCCTGGCTATCACCGCAGCGTGGCTCGCATACGCCCTTCCCGGCCTTCTCTCATATACGGGCTCCATCGCCGACGCCTGCCAGAGCATCTTCGTAAGGTGCGTGGAGATATTCTCACTGGGAAAGCTCTTCATCTTCTGGTCAGGGGCGCTTCTTGTGCTCTCAGGCATCGTATATGCCTCTTTCCGCGCAGCTTTTGATATTGTTAAAACAAACAGGGCGATAAAGAGGCTCCCGCTCTCTAAAAGATGCGCCGGGTTTATCCTTATAAACGATGACAGCCTCAAGGCCGCGTTCACGCACGGCCTTCTGAAACCGGCGGTCTACCTGTCCAGGGGCCTTCTTAAGAGCCTTTCAAATGAAGAGCTGAAGGTAGTATTGCTCCACGAACTCAGCCACAAGAAGAGGAAAGACCCTCTCAGGTTCCTCGCCCTCGGCTTCCTGAGGAACGCCTTCTTCTACTTGCCCGCCATCGGGCGCATTGTCTCTTTCTCGAGGCTTAGAAGCGAGCACGCGGCCGATGACGCGGCGGCGAGGACAGGCGGTCAGGTGAGCCTCGCATCGGCGATACTAAAGGTGGCCAGGACGGCGCTGCCGGTCCCATCCATAACCGGGAGCCAGGAGCAGGTCTCAGGCAGGATCAGAAGGCTTCTCGAGGACAAGGAGCATTCCTTTTTAGTCCCCCGCGCTCAAGCCATCTTGAGCTTCAGCATAGCCATCGTCCTTGCGGCTTCTCTCGCCATGCCCCTTTACGCCGGCACCGAGGCGCACGAGTGCACGATGGAGCACTGTAAAATGCATGTAGACCAGGTGAACGGTTGCAAGACACATTGCGAAAAACACGGGCACATACACGACCACAGCCATCAGCACCCGCATTGATTTTTTTTGGATATTGATTCTACGACTGGTAGAAAAAGGAGGATATACAAATGAAGAAAAAGACGATATCAACCGCGGCACTGGCCGTCGCCGGAGCCCTGTTCATCTCAGCGCAGTCCTATGCTGATGTAACAGCAAAAGCCGCCGGGGACCTGAAGGCGACCCTTTCAACAGACCCGGCAAAATCGATGGTCGATCTCTTCCTTAAGGAATTTAAGAGCGGGAACGCGATAACGAGCGCGAAGGTAAAGGCCAGGGTGACCTTCCCCAACGGCACGACGGTCGAAAAAGAGCTTATCGGCATGAAGATGGGCGACGCCTACTCCTACATGAACTCTCTGGACTTCTCAAGGAAAGGCAGATATATTTTCAACATCACTATCGTTACTCCAAAGAAAACCGTCAGTATGGAGTTCACTCACCGTATCTGACCTGCCATAGGGAGGCTTTTGTGTATGCGGACGGTCTTCTCACGAGCGGCTTTGCTCATTGCGCTCCTCGCCCCTTCGCCATGGATATTCGCGGAGGAGCCACTTCTTCTCGCTCCCCTTCTCGAAGAGGCGCGGGAAAAGAACCCGGAGCTTCGGGCCCTCAGGGAACGTGTCGAGTCTTTGGATGCAAGGACAAGAGCCATTGGGAGGCTCGATGATCCGACCCTCAAAATAGAGCTTGAGGACCTCTCCACCGACCGCCCCCTCGACATATCGCCTGACGACGCGATGCTCACGAGGTACACCTTCTCACAGATGCTCCCCTTTCCGGGAAAATTGCGGCTGCGCGAGAGGATCGCCTCCAAAGAGGCGCTCTCAGCCAGGGCCGAGCTTTCATCCCGAACGCTAGATGTCTCGCAGATGATAAAGGAGGCCTTCTTCGATTACGCCTTCCTTGACGAGTCGGTCCGCATAAACATGGGCATAAAAGAGCTACTTTTGGATGCCGCGAAGACAGCCGAGGCGAGATACGCTACAGGCCAGGTCCCTCAGCAGGACGTCCTGAAGCTCAACGTCGAGCGGTCGATGGTCACGAACGAGATAATAGCCCTTGAGGCCGAAAAGGAGGTCGCCGCCGCGAGGCTCAAATCGCTCCTTGACAGGCCGCAGAAAAGCGAACTCGCCTCCCCCGGAGAGCTGCCGAAAGAGAGGGCGGCCTTCGACACAAATGAGCTTATCGACACGGCGGTCGCGTCAAGTCCTGATGTTAAGATGGCGGAAGCGGCGGCACAGGCAGGCGAGCTGGGGGCAGACCTCGCAGGCAAGAACTACTACCCGGATTTCATGGTAGGCATCGCGCCCATACAGCGGGACGGCAGGTTCGACAACTACGACCTCATGTTCCAGATGAACATACCGATATGGAGGGGAAAGTACGACTCTCAGGCGAAAGAAGCGAAGGCCGCGGCCACGTCCGCCCGCTCAAGGCTTGCCAACGAGAAGAACCGCAAGGGCTTCGAGGTAAAAAGCGCCGCTATCCAGGTGGGCGCGTCAGACAGGGCCAGGGAGCTTTACGAGACGACCCTCATCCCGCAGGTAGAGCTCTCCTATGAATCGGCCTTGAGGAACTACCAGGCCGGGAAGATAGACCTCATTACGCTCCTTGATACCGAGCGCGAGCTCCGGAGGACGAGGATAGAGTACCTGCGGACGATACTCGGATACAACAAGCGCCTCGCCGCGCTTGAACGCGCCGTCGGCGCTGACATAAGGAAAGGCGCGACATCCCTTGAATCTACAGGTGTTGCGGACATGACTGAATGAAAAAAACAACAACCGCACTCTTATTTTTGGCTATCGGGCTCATGGCCGGCTCTGCCGCCGTGTGGTTCCTTACGCATGGCGATAAGGAACCGTCGGCAGCGGTAGCCAGGCAGAAAGGCGAGCGCGGGATAATCTACTACAGGAACCCGATGGACCCGGGCGTGACATCGCCTGTGCCCATGAAAGACCCGATGGGCATGGACTACATACCAGTCTACAAAGACGAGGCGGCTGCCGAAGCCATGAAGCCCGGCACGGTGCGTATAACACCGGAGCGCATTCAGAAGATAGGCGTCAAATCAGAGCCCGTTGAGAGAAGGCCATTAAACCACGTCATACGCACGGTCGGCAGGGTAGAGCCAATTGAAGAGAAGGTCCATATCATAACGGCCAAGGTACCGGGCTGGATAGAAAAGCTCTACGTCAACAGGACCGACGCGATGGTCGGCAAGGGAGCGATGCTCCTCGAGATATACAGCCCGGAGCTCGTCTCAGCCCAGCTGGAGTACCTGATCGCGCTCGAGGGCCTCAAGAAGGTGAAGGATAGCCCGTATAAAGACGCGCGCGAAGGGGCCGAGACGCTGCTGCGGGCCGCAAGGCAGAGGCTCAGGTACTGGGACATAACGGAAGACCAGATAAACGCACTTGAGGCGCGGGGCACTGCCGCGAGGACAATGGCCATAAGGTCCCCGGCCGGCGGGTCGGTTACCGAGAAGATGGTGGTCGAAGGGCAGAAGATCGAGGCCGGGGAGCCGCTCTTCAAGATCATAGACCATTCCAGCGTCTGGGTATACGGCGAGATATACGAGTACGAGATGCCTTACATAAAGATGGGGCAGTCGGCTCTCCTTACCTCGGCCTATTCACCCACAGACAGGTATACGGGGAAGATAGAGCACATATACACCCACCTCGGCTCCATAAGGTACACCCCTGAGGAAGGCACAGAGGTGAGGACCGCCAAGGTGAGGTTCGCCCTCCCCAACAGGGAGCACAGGCTCAAGTTCGGGATGTACCTCAATATCGAGATATCGGTGCCCATAGCCAGGCGGCCGCTCTCTGTGCCTGAATCCGCCGTCATAGACACGGGTGTCAGGCAGCTTGTGATAGTGGACAGGCGCGACGGCACCTTTGAGCCCAGGGAGGTGAAGCTCGGGGCCATGGGCGATGGTATGCGCGAGGTGCAAAAGGGCGTTGCTGAAGGAGAATGGGTCGTGACCTCGGCCAACTTCCTCGTGGACTCCGAAAGCAACCTCAAGGCCGCGGTAAGCTCCATGGGCCACGCGAAAGGCGAAGAGGCGGCCGGACAAGCGCCTGCCCAGGGGCAGAAGCGCTGATGCTCAAGAAGATAATCGAGATATCGGTAAAGCACAGGCTCCTTGTACTCCTTTTCACCGTCTTCATCACAGGCTGGGGCATATGGACCATATACAAGACCCCGATAGACGCCATACCCGACCTCTCTGACGTACAGGTCATAATCTTTACCGAATACCCGGGGCAGGCCCCGCAGGTCGTAGAAGACCAGGTCACCTATCCTCTCACGACGGCGATGCTTGCCGTGCCGAAGGCGAAGGTGGTAAGGGGCTACTCCTTCTTCGGGGTCTCCTTTGTCTATATAATCTTCGAGGACGGAACCGACATCTACTGGGCCCGCAGCAGGGTCCTCGAGTACCTGAACTTCGCCGCCAACAAGCTCCCCTCAGGCGTCTCCCCTTCTCTCGGCCCTGACGCCACAGGCGTAGGCTGGGTCTACGAGTACGCCCTTGAGGGCAAGGGATACAGCCTCGCGGAGCTCCGCTCCATACAGGACTGGTTCGTAAGGTACCAGCTCACCTCAGTGCCAGGGGTATCTGAAGTCGCCTCCATCGGCGGCTTCGTAAAACAGTATCAGGTCAACATAGACCCCAACAGGCTCGTAACCCACGACGTCACCATAGACGACGTGGTAAAGGCCCTCCGGATGGGCAACCGCGACACCGGAGGCCGGGTCCTTGAGATGGCCGAACGGGAGTACATGGTCCGCGGCCTCGGCTACATAAAGAGCATCCCCGACATAGAGAATATCGTCTTGAAGGTAGACCGCACCGGCACGCCCGTAAGGATACGGGACGTGGCGAGGGTAGAGATCGGCCCGGATGAAAGAAGGGGCCTTGCGGAGCTTGACGGCGAGGGTGAGGCCGTGGGCGGCATAGTCGTCATGCGCTTCGGCGAGAACGCCCTCACCGTCATAAACGGGGTCAAGGCAAAGCTCGATGAGATAAAGGCCGGCCTACCCCCAGGCGTGAGCGTCAGGCCCGTCTACGACAGGAGCGAGCTTATCTACAGGGCCATAGAGACCTTGAAGGAGAAGCTCATAGAGGAGTCTATCCTCGTCTCGATAGTCTGCATAATATTCCTCCTCCACTTCAGGTCATCTCTCGTCGCCATAATAATGCTGCCCATAGGCATACTCGTCTCGTTCATCGTCATGTACTCGATGGGCATCAACGCCAACATCATGAGCCTCGGCGGCATAGCCATAGCCATCGGCGCCATGATAGACGGCGCCATCATAATGGTCGAGAACTGCCATAAGCACCTCGAGCGCGAAAGCGGCAACGGAAGCAACAAGCCCCATTGGGATATCGTCACGCAGGCCGCGAAGGAGGTTGGCCCCGCCCTTTTCTTCTCGCTCCTCATCATAACCGTCTCCTTCATGCCCATATTCACGCTGGAGGCGCAGGAAGGCAGGCTCTTCAAGCCCCTTGCCTACACAAAGACCTTTGCCATGGCCGCCGCCGCCATACTCTCCATCACCCTGGTGCCGGTCCTCATGGGGATATTCATAAGGGGCAAGATCCGCCCCGAGGAGCACAACCCCATTACAAGGTCGCTCATCTGGGTCTACAGGCCGGCCATAGAAAAGGTCTTGAAGTACAGGAAGGCGACGATATTCGCCGCCATAGGGGCCCTCGCCTTAACGGCCTTTCCAATCGCCAGGATCGGAAGCGAGTTCATGCCCGCTCTCAACGAGGGGACGCTCCTTTACATGCCCGTTACGCTCCCCGGCGTCTCGGTAACAAAGGCCGCCGAGATACTCCAGACGCAGGACAAGATAATCAAGAGCTTCCCTGAGGTCGAAAGCGTCTTCGGCAAGGCCGGGAGGGCGCTTACAGCCACGGACCCGGCGCCCTTCGAGATGTTCGAGACGGTAATAAACCTGAAGCCCATGGACGAGTGGCGCCCCGGCATGACAACCGACAAGCTCATCGAGGAGATGGACTCCGCCCTCGACCTCCCCGGCATAACGAACGCGTGGACGATGCCGATAAAGGCCAGGATAGACATGCTCTCGACAGGTATCAGGACCCCGGTGGGCATAAAGGTCTTCGGCAAGGACTTGAACGAACTTGAGAAGGTCGCCCTCGACGTGGAGTCGGCTGTCAAGAAGGTGCCGGGGACCTCGAGCGCCTACGCCGAGAGGATAGTCGGCGGCTACTACCTCGACATAGACATAAAAAGAGAGGAGGCCGCGAGGTACGGCCTCAGGATAGAGGACATACAGGACGTGGTGATGTCAGCCATAGGCGGCGAGAACGTGACCACGACCGTCGAGGGGCTTGAGCGCTACCCGGTGAACGTAAGGTACAAAAGGGAATTGAGGGACAACGTCGACAAGCTCGGCAGGGTGCTTGTGCCGACCATGTCAGGCGACCACATACCGCTCTACCAGGTGGCTGACCTGAAGATCAAGATGGGCCCGCCCGGCATAAGGACAGAGGACGCCCTTCTTACGACCTGGATATTCGTCGACGTAAGGGGCAGGGACATCGGCGGGTATGTAAAAGAGGCAAAGGCCGCGGTCGCGGATAACGTAAAATTCCCGCCGGGCTATTACGTCAGCTGGAGCGGACAGTACGAGTACATGCAGAGGGCGTATTCCAAGCTCAAGGTCATCATACCGCTTACGCTCCTCATCATATTCCTGCTCCTGTACTTCAACTTCAAGAGCTTGACGGAGTGCCTCATAATACTGCTTGCCATACCGTTCTCGCTCATCGGCGCGGCGTGGCTGATCTATCTCCTCGGGTATAACCTCTCGATAGGCGTGGCGGTGGGGTTCATAGCCCTGGCCGGACTTGACGCGGAGATGGGCATAGTCATGCTCATCTACCTGAACCAGGCCTACAACCAGAGGAAGGAGGCCGGCAGGATGAACAACTGGGCTGACCTGCACGAGGCCATAATCGACGGAACTGTCTTGAGGGTGCGCCCAAAGCTCATGACCGTGACCGCGATAATCGCGGGACTTCTTCCCATCATGTGGAGCACCGGCACAGGGGCCGACGTCATGAAGAAGATAGCCGCCCCGATGGTCGGCGGCATGTTCACATCGGGCCTCCTCGAGCTCCTTGTCCTCCCTGCCATCTACGCCGTATGGAAAGGAAGGAATCTCCCCCGGTAGCCCACAACTACCTCTCGGGATTCTCTGCTATAGTAAATTGTATAGGCTGAATGGCGGGTTCTGCCGCCTTTCAGCCACATACCCTACGGAGGTCATGAGCATGAAAAGAGCGTGGCCGGTCGTTGTCCTGCTACTGTTTACCTTCGCCGGTCCATTGACATCGCCGGGTACTTCTCTGGCTCAGTTCCCTGACCAGAGGTTTCCGTCCGGGGACCCGTTCCTTAATATGGAAAGCCAGCAGTTGACCCAGGAGACGCTTATGGCATTAAGGGAGCTCGTAAACGTGATGAAGGAGCTTCAGTCGACTCCGCAGCCACAAAAGGAACGGCTTCAAGCGCTCTCCGAGAGGCTCGATTTCCTCATAATGCGCCAGCAGGACCTCGCCATGCGCCAGAGGATGAGCAGGCCCTGAGGCCCAAAAAAGGTCTATCATGAAAAGAACGGCCCTTGCGAAACCGCCGCAAGCCAGATAATGAAGGAGAGCCGGGCAAACGCCCTTCCGGGCAACAACTCAACAGGCTCAAATAACGATTGAAGAGTCTTCCCCCCTGTGTTAAAATCCCGAAAAATTAAAAGGGACTGTAGTATTAAGAACCACCCGTCAAAGCGCCCGGGACCCCTCGTTATCCTGAGTTTCTTTTCCCTGTCAACTCCCCATTAAAGACGCCGGGTCGGAAACGAAAAGACAAGCGATAAGCAGGAGAACGCCCTGCGTACAAATAGCTTGACAACGAACTTTGGCATGTGATAGCAATACCCTGTTTAAGCTTTAGCAAGGCCAAACTTCACAACCCAGACAACCATTTCGGCATGCGCGGCGGCCTTATGAACGCACGTTGCCAGGCGGTCCTCATACCCTGGGCTTGAGGGCTTAAGCGTATCGGCTCTCTTAAAAAACGTTAAAAAATCCAAGGCGTACGGATAAAAGATGATATCACTCGACCAGACCCTTCTTTTCCAGGTAATCGGCTTTTTCATCCTCCTCGTTATCTTGAACCAGTTTCTTTACAAACCTGTTCAGAGGGTCCTCAGGGAGCGGGACGAGCGCATAGACGGCAATCTGAAGAAGGCCTCCCTTACTAAAGAAGAGCTTGCCGAAGGCCTTTTGAACTATGACAGGAAGCTCAAGGAAGCTGCTGTAAAGGGGCACGAAGAACGCGCCAGGATGAGAAAAGAGACCCAGGAAAAGGAAAAGGCCATAATCGAAGCGGCCAGGGTAGATGCCGCCAAAGGGCTTTCATCCATAAGGACCGAGCTTTCGGCAAGCAAAGGAAGCGCCCTTGCGGGCCTTAAGGCGGAAGCGAGCGTGCTTGCCAGGGAAATAGCCGGCAAGGTTCTCGACAGGAACATAGCCGGCCTGCTCGTCCTTGCTATCCTTCTCCCCTCCATCGCGTTCGCCTCGGAGAGCGAGCACGGCGGGAACGGCTCGACATGGAAGCTCATTAACTTCGCGATACTCGCCATAGGAGTATACTTCGTCTGGACAAAGGTCATAAAGGGTCTGCTTGACAAGAGGGGCACCGATATAAAAAAGGCCATCGAAGAGGCTCAAATGGCCAGGGACGAGGCCGAGAAGAAGGCTGCCGAGTACAGGGAAAAGCTCTCGCTCCTCGATAAAAGGGTCGCCGGGATACTGAGCGAGCTCCGGGCAGAGGGTGAATCCGAAAAAGAAAGAATGATACTTGACGCCGGCAAAGCCGCCGAGAGGCTCAAGGAGCAGGCGAAGGTGGCCGCCGAGCAGGAGATAAGGAAAGCGAAGCTCGAGATAAGGGAAGAGGCCGCAAAGCTCTCTGTAGAGCTTGCGGAGCAGATATTGAAAAAGGAGCTCAATCCTGCTGACCAGGAGAGGCTTGTAAAAGGATACCTAAACAATCTGAGGCTTAACTGATGAAGAGTTCCGCATCCAAGAGGTTCGCGAAGGCCCTTATAGAGGTCGGCAAGGAAGAAGGGGCATGGGACAGGTACGGCAAGGAGCTCAGGACCGTTATTGCCGTATTCAGGGGAAACCCGGAGCTTGAAAAGGCCCTCCTGAACCCCATGTACAAGCTCGAAGAGAGAAAGGCCCTGATGGACAGCGTTGCCGCCTCTACGGGACTTTCGGCCCACGTCGCGAAGTTCCTCGACATACTCGTCGAGACCAGGAATATCCGTTTCATAGAAGATATAGCCGAGGCATACTCAAGGTTCGAGGACGCCATCGCGGGCAGGATAAGGGCCACGGTCGAATCGCCTGCCGAGCTTTCCCAGGCCCTCGCGGAAGAGATAAGGACGAAGCTCAGCGCCACAACGGGCAAAGAGGTCATACTCACCTGCAAATACAACCCTGAGCTACTCGGCGGGCTTGTCCTCAGGATAGACAACACCATCCTTGACGGCAGCCTCAAGACCCAGCTTGAACTCATGAAAGAAAAAATACTCGAAGGGGTGGTTTAGACGATGATCAAGGTAGAGGAGATAAGCCAGCTCATTAAGACCCGGATAAAGGGTTTTGAGAAGGAAATAGACGTACAGGAAGTCGGCACCGTAATATCGGTGGGCGACGGGATCGCCAGGATATACGGCCTTGAGAAGGCCATGGCCGGAGAGCTCCTCGAATTCCCCGGCGGCCTCTACGGCATGGTCCTCAACCTCGAAGAGGACAACGTCGGCGCCGCCATATTCGGAAGCGACCAGACGATAAAAGAGGGCTCCCCGGTAAAGAGGACCGGCAGGATAGTCGAAGTGCCTGTAGGCAAGGGGCTCATGGGCAGGGTCATTAACGCCCTGGGCCAGCCCATAGACGACAAGGGGCCGATCGAGGCCGCCGAGTACAAGAGGGTCGAGCTCAAGGCCCCCGGCATAGTCGCGAGGAAGTCTGTCAAGGAACCTCTCCAGACCGGCATCAAGGCCATAGACGCCATGATACCCATCGGAAGGGGCCAGAGGGAGCTCATCATAGGCGACCGTCAGACAGGAAAGACCACCGTCGCCATCGACACCATCATAAACCAGAAGGGGCAGAACGTATTCTGCATATATGTCGCGATAGGGCAGAAGCAGTCCACCGTCGCGCAGATAGTCGAGAAGCTCAAGCAGTTCGGAGCCATGGAATATACGGTCGTGGTAGCCGCCACCGCCAGCTCCCCTGCCCCGCTTCAGTTCATATCCCCGTACACGGGCTGCGCCATAGGCGAGTACTTCAGGGACAACGGCATGCACGCCCTGATAATATACGACGACCTCTCGAAGCACGCGGTCGCCTACAGGCAGCTCTCTTTGCTCCTGCGCAGGCCTCCGGGCAGAGAAGCCTACCCCGGCGACGTATTCTATCTCCACTCAAGGCTCCTTGAGAGGGCCGCGAAGCTCTCGGATAAGCTCGGCGGCGGCTCGCTTACGGCACTGCCGGTCATCGAAACGCAGGCAGGCGACGTCTCGGCCTATATCCCGACCAACGTCATATCGATCACCGACGGGCAGATATTCCTCGAGACCGACCTCTTCTACTCAGGCATAAGGCCGGCCATCAACGTCGGCCTCTCGGTCTCCAGGGTCGGCGGCAGCGCCCAGATAAAGGCGATGAAGTCGGTTGCCGGCACCCTGAGGCTCGAGCTCGCGCAGTACAGGGAACTCGCGGCCTTCGCGCAGTTCGGCAGCGACCTCGACGCCGCCACACAGAAGCAGCTCAACAGGGGATCCAAGCTCGTCGAGATATTGAAGCAGGGGCAGTACAAGCCCCTTCCGATTGAAAAGCAGGTACTGATAATCTACGCCGCCACAAACGGCTACGTAGACGCCTATCCCAACTCGGCCCTCAAAAGGTACGAGGAAGAGCTCATATCCTTTATCGAGAGCAGGCACGCGGACATCATAGAGGATATCCGCACCAAGAAGAACATAGATAACGAAGTAAAGGCGAAGCTCAACAAGGCGCTCGACGACCTGAAGGGCCTTTTTGTGGCAGTGGGCAAGTAATACAAAGACTATCACAGGGTGACCCAATAGATGCCAAGCCTTAAGGACATAAAAAGAAGGATAAAGTCGGTCAAGAACACCCGGCAGATCACGAAGGCCATGAAGATGGTCTCCGCCGCCAAGCTCAAAAGGGCGCAGGACGAGATCGTGGCCGCGAGGCCCTATGCCGAAAAGATGCTCGAGCTCATAGGCTCGCTCGCCTCAAAGGCCTCATCCGACAGCCACCCCCTGCTTGAAGCGAGAGGCGGCAACAAGGTCGGCCTCATGCTCTTCACCTCCGACAGGGGCCTTTGCGGAAGCTTCAACTCCCAGCTCCTCCGGAACGCGGAGAGGTTCATGAGGGAGCGCCCTTCCGCGGAGATAAGCCTCTATCTCGTCGGCAGGCGCGGCGGAGAGTACTTCAAGAAGCGCGGCATCAAACTGATCAACTCCCGGAACATGGGCAACGCGAGGCCGAACTACGGCTCGGCCGCCGAGATAGCCAATGATATCATCGGAGCTTACTTGAAGGGCGAGATCGACGAGGTCCATATCATATTCAGCGAGTTCAAGTCTGCCCTTACCCAGAAGCCGGTCCTCCAGCAGCTCCTGCCAGTTGTCGCTCCTCAGAACGAGGAGAAAAAGGAAGAGGGCGGCGATTACCTGTACGAGCCGGCTGAGGACGCGGTCCTTGCGAGCCTCCTGCCCAGGTACGTCGAGGTGCAGGCTTTCAGGGCGCTCCTTGAAACCTCGGCCAGCGAGCACGGTGCGAGGATGACGGCCATGGACTCGGCCTCAAAGAACGCCGGACAGATGATAAGCGGCTTGACCCTCGTCTACAACAGGCTCCGCCAGGCCGCTATAACCAAGGAGCTGATGGAGATCATCGGGGGCGCCGAGGCGCTCAAGTGATAGGCAGGCTGTAAAACGCTGATTTTTATTAAGGCTGATCAAAAAGCTCCATATGCGAGCGACGAAGACAACGACGCAGATGGGCTTTTTCAGCAGCCGTAACTAACAGATTCCGTAAGGAGGTCTTCCTGAAATGTCCCAAATGAACATTGGAAAGATTACACAGGTCATAGGTCCTGTGCTCGATATCGAGTTCCCCCCGGGGAAGCTCCCGGCCATCTATAACGCCGTAAAGGTGACCAACCAGAGCATAAGCGGGGAAAAATGGAACCTGGTGACCGAGGTGGCCCAGCACCTGGGAGAGAATACCGTAAGGTGCATAGCCATGGACTCCTCTGAAGGCCTTGTAAGGGGCACAGAGGCATGGGATACCGGCGCCGGGATAACCGTCCCGGTCGGAAAGCCTGTCCTCGGGCGCATAATAAACGTCATAGGCGAGCCTGTCGACGAGATGGGGCCGATAGAGTCCGATAAGCAGTACGTCATACACCGCCCAGCCCCGGCATTCGCCCAGCAATCGACCAAGATGGAAGTCTTCGAGACCGGCATCAAGGTCGTCGACCTCCTCACCCCGTACTTGAAGGGCGGGAAGATCGGCCTCTTCGGCGGCGCTGGCGTCGGCAAGACGGTCCTCATCATGGAGCTTATAAACAACGTCGCCATGCAGCACGGCGGCTTCTCGGTCTTCGGCGGCGTCGGCGAAAGGACCAGGGAAGGCAACGACCTCTGGGAGGAGATGAAGGAATCCGGAGTTCTCGGCAAGACCGCGCTGGTCTACGGCCAGATGAACGAGCCCCCGGGAGCGAGGGCGAGGGTCGCGCTAACCGCGCTTACGATGGCGGAGTACTTCAGGGACGAAGAGAATCAGGACGTCCTCCTCTTCATAGACAACATATTCAGGTTCGTGCAGGCCAACTCAGAGGTCTCGGCGCTCCTCGGTCGTATCCCCTCGGCGGTCGGCTACCAGCCAACACTTGGCACCGACATTGGCGGCCTCCAGGAGAGAATCACCTCTACTGTAAAGGGCTCCATCACCTCGGTCCAGGCCATATACGTGCCGGCCGACGACCTTACGGACCCGGCCCCGGCCACGACCTTCGCGCACCTTGACGCCACGACCGTCCTTTCAAGGCAGATAGCCGAGCTTGGCATCTACCCCGCGGTCGACCCGCTTGATTCGACCTCAAGGATCCTCGACCCGCAAATCGTCGGCGACGATCACTACGCCACTGCGAGGCAGGTGCAGGCCATACTCCAGAAGTACAAGGACCTTCAGGACATCATCGCCATCCTCGGCATGGACGAGCTCTCCGAGGATGACAAGCTCGTGGTATCGAGGGCAAGGAAGATTCAGCGGTTCCTCTCCCAGCCGTTCTTCGTCGCCGAGCAGTTCACCGGTTCGCCAGGCAAGTACGTGAGCGTGAAGGACACCATCAAGGGCTTCCAGATGATCGCCAACGGCGAGCTCGACGACATCCCGGAGCAGGCCTTCTACTTGGTCGGCGCCATCGAGGAAGCTATTGAGAAGGCCGAGAAGATAAGGGCGAGCGTTTAACCGAAGGGATAAGAGCTGATTTATGTCAAACACCTTTTTACTTGAAATAGTAACACCCCAGAGGAGGCTCCTCTCCAAAGAGGTCGATGAGGTAACCGCCCCGGGACAGGCCGGGCAGTTTGGCGTGCTCGCAGGCCATACGCCCTTTTTAACAGTCCTCAAGCCCGGAGAAATAATATACAAGAGCGGTACTGATACGGCTCTTCTTGCCATAAACCGAGGCTACGCCGAGGTATTGCCCGAGAAGACCACTATCCTGGTAGATGCAGCCACGGAAGAGCATGAGATAGACCTCGATGGCGTGAGGGCTGAAGCAAGGGAGGCTGAAGAGGCCTTGAAGACCCTCCATCAGGACGACTCGGCGCTGCCTAAGGCGCAGGACAGGCTCGATTACGCCCTGGCAAAGCTCAGGGTAAAAGAGGGGCTTAAGGACTAAGCCGGCAGACCTTATGAAAAAACAGAAAGGCGGGGCAGATGCCCCGCCTTTTTTTATCGGCTCAACCAATATTTTTTTCTCCCCTGCCCATTCACATAACCGCCGCTCGACAGGAGATCCCTCAATGACTTAATGCCAGCAAAACAAAGTCTTAGCTCACGCGGGTTGTGTTCCAGGCGACATTGGGGCTATAATGACCTCCATGCGGATAACCAGAAGACTTATTGTGGCGCTGGTGATCGCGGTCACCGCCGTTTCAGGGATCGCGACATACCTGACGGTCCAACAGGAACGCGACAGGCTCACCACAGACCTCGAGCACCGCGTATGGCTTCTCGCCGAGGGGCTCAAGGAATCTACAGGCCCCCTTATAGCAGAAGCTCCTTCCAAACGGCTCGACAGGATCGTTGAAAAGATAAGCGCCGGCAAACAGGTCGAAGGCATCGCTGTCTTCGACAACTCAGGCAAGCCTGTTTCATTGTCAAAGGGCCTGGCCGGGAAGCTCCCTGATGATCTGAATTTCATACTGAAAGACCACGAGGGGGAGACTGGCAAGGGCACCTACGAAAAGGTAGATTCCCTGCCGATGTATATCTATGCCCTTCCGACGACCATTGACGGGAATGTCAATACCGGCATGGTCGTCATATTCACCGACATCTCCTATATCGAAGAGCATATATCGGGTATCTGGCGGAGGAATTTTATCAGGATACTCGCGAACGCGCTCATCATCTCTGTAATCACGCTTGTCATCGTACGCTGGAGCATCATCGGCCCCATCGCCCAGATGTCCGAATGGATAAAAAGCATGCACAGGGGAAAGGCCGACGGCCTGTTCAAGCTCCCTAAAGAGGGCATTTTCGAGCCGATATCCAAAGAGATATCGAGTATCGTAAAAAGCCTGGCAATAGCCCGCACGCAGGTCGAGGAGGAGGCGAGGCTCCGAAACCAGGCCGATTCCAAGTGGACGGCTGAACGGCTTAAGCTGCATGTGCGTGAGAAACTGCAGGACAGCAAACTTATAGTGGTCTCAAACCGGGAGCCCTACATGCACGTGCGGAGCGGCAAGCTCATCGAGTGCCTCAGTCCGGCAAGCGGCCTCGTTACCGCGCTTGACCCGATATTAAAGGCATGCTCGGGGCTCTGGGTCGCGCATGGGTCCGGCAATGCCGACAGAGAGACCGTGGATAACAAAGACATGGTGCTCGTGCCGCCTGACAACCCGCAGTATGTCCTCAAGAGGATCTGGCTCAGCCAGGAGGAAGAGGCAGGCTATTATTACGGCCTTTCCAACGAGGGTCTGTGGCCGCTGTGCCACATAGCCCATACTCGCCCGACCTTCAGGATAGACGACTGGGCGCGCTATCAGGAGGTCAACTTAAGGTTCGCCAGGTCGCTTGACGACGAGATCGGGAAAGGGACTTACATATTCATCCAGGACTATCACTTCTCCATACTCCCGCGGCTTATCAAGCAGCGGCACCCTGACGCGAAGATCGCCCTTTTCTGGCATATACCCTGGCCCAATCCCGAAGCCTTCGGCATCTGCCCCTGGAAACGCGAGATACTCCACGGGATGCTCGGCGCGGACCTTATAGGGTTCCATACGCAGTATCACTGCAACAACTTTCTTGAAACTGTCGACAGGACGCTTGAATGCCGCACCAATTGGGAAAATTTTTCCACGACCAGGTCGGGGCACTCAACCATCGTCAAGCCCTTTCCCATAAGCGTCGATTTCAGCGGTCAGCCGCTCGGGCCAATAGGCCAGAGCAAGGAGGACCTGCTCAGGGAACTGGGGGTAAGAGCCTCTGTCTTCGGGATCGGCGTTGACCGCCTCGATTACACAAAGGGCATCATAGAAAGGCTCAGGGCCGTTGAGCGCTTCATTGAAAAAAACCCCGAATACCGCGAGGTATTCACATTCGTCCAGATAGGGGCTCCGAGCAGGGAGCACATAAAGAGCTATCACGATTTCGTCGGGGAAGTGCTCTCAGAGGTAGACCGGATCAACTGGAAATTCCAGTCGGCCAACTGGAAGCCTATCGTATTCCTGAAGCGGCATTTCTCGCACGCGGAGATCGAGCCGTTCTATCGCCACGCCGACCTGTGCATGGTAACGTCCCTCCATGACGGCATGAACCTCGTGGCCAAGGAGTTCATAGCTTCACGGGAGGACGAAAAAGGCGCGCTCATACTCAGCACTTTCGCTGGAGCCTCCCGTGAGCTCAGAGACGCCATCCTGGTAAACCCGTATGACATCGAGCAGATGGCCAACAGCATAAAGACAGCTCTCGAGATGGACTCATCAGAACAGATAGAGCGCATGAGGAAGATGCGGGAGATCGTGCGCGAAAACAATATTTACAGATGGGCGGCCAATATAATCACTGAACTCACCAACATACGCGCCAGCTGATGACAGGCTCAAGGACCAGGAAGATAATCTTCCTCGACTTTGACGGTACGCTTTCCCCGATTGTCGACGACCCATCCAGGGCCTTTATCAGGGATGAGAACGCGGCCTGGCTCCAAAAAGCCTCGAAGGACGGGAACCTCAAGCTGGCCATCGTCACCGGCAGGTCGTTAAAGGACATACGCAGGCTGGTCGGTCTAACGGATATCATCTATGCCGCCAACCACGGCGCCGAGATATATTCCGGCGGCAAGATCCTGCTTAAGAAGGGCGAGGCATTTCGCCGGCCTCTCAGCCGTCTCGCAAAAGTGATGCGGGAGGCGCTTTCAGGAATACCAGGAATATATCTGGAGGACAAAGGCCTCTCGATAGCGGTGCACTTGAGGCGTGTGGAACGCAGCAACCACAGCAAAGCGAAGGAGATCGTTAAACAAGAGGCCGCCGCCGCGCTCGCGCGCCATGGGCTTAAAATTACTTACGGCAAAATGCTCGTCGAGATACGGCCTCATGCGCACTGGAACAAGGGGGACGCGGTGCTGTGGGTCTGGAAGAAACTTGCCCCGGACCACCTGCCGTTCTATGTTGGCGACGACACGACCGATGAAGACGCGTTCCAGGCGCTCCGGCCATATGGAATAACGATACGGATAAGAGACAAAAGAGGCTCTCACGCCGAATATTACGTCTCTTCTTTCAAACAGCTGATAGATTCCGGCCTTTTTGAATGCTGAACACGCTGAAGCGTTGGCTGGTCAAGGCTAAAAGGTTCAAAGCTTCGATGAAGGCGGGGATGGGCCCCGCCTTTTTTATTACAAGTGTAAATTCTAACGGTTTTCTGAAAAACCCAGATTTTATTGAGGCCGTTACTGCGGCGGCCTTACCTTATTTGAAAGTATGAGGTCGTAGCTGAACTTCAGGTACTGCTGGAACTCTTCCATCAGGGCCTTTGACTCCGCTCCGTCCTTCAAGATATCCCTGGCAGGGTCAGCCTTGTAATCATACAGGCCCATCGGGGCATTCATGTCTGTTACGAGCATATACCGCCCGTTCACCCACACGAACATGTCGCCGCGCGGAAGCAGCGCCCTCCTCTCGCCTTCCGCAAGCACGGATTTCCCCCATGACGTAAATGGCGCCGGGACCTTTAGCATGTCGAAGACAGTGGGCAGTATGTCCACCTGGCTCGCTACTGCCTGGTCTACCGATGGCTTTACGCCCGGCCCGTAGAAAAGGCACGGTACGCGGTAGCCCTCGTAGACGCTTTCCCGGGTAGAATGCCCCTCCGTATGGTCGCCGACTATCACAAAAATAGTGTTCTTGAAATAATCCGATCTTCTGGCCTTCTCGAAAAACTTCCTCAAGGCATGATCAGAGTATCTCATCGAGTTCAGAAAAGCGCTGTACTGCACTTCGCTTCCGAAGTGCTCGAACTCCTTTGATGGGAGCTTATATGGCGTGTGGGAACTGAGTGAGAAGATGGCCGCGAAGAATGGTTCCCGCGTTTTCGAGAACTCCTCATCGGCTTTCTGGAAGGTATACTCGTCGTATATGCCCCATGTGCCGTCGTCGCCTGAGTCGTCGAAGTCGTCCCTTGAGATGTGCCTCTGGAAGCCGAACCTCTTTACGAGCGAATCGAAGCCGAGAGAGCCGGGCCTTGCGCCGTGGACGAAGATGGTCTCATAGCCGTAGCGTTTAAGCGAGCTCACGGCAGGCTCAAGCCTGGTCTGGTAGAGGAGCCCTCCCTGGTCGAGAGACATCTTTTTCCAGGAAGGCAGAGAGCCCAGGGTGGCTGAAAGCCCCTCGTAAGACCTCTGGGCGTTGGCAAAGCAGTTATTGAGGAGCATCCCGTCTTTTGACAGGGAGCTGAAGAACGGGGCCGCCTCTACTTTGCCTCCGAGAGAGCCTATGAACTTGGCGCTCCAGCTCTCCATGACGAAGATGACGACGTTCATATTCTTTCTTTCGCCGTCAGGATAATTGAACTTCCTGAAGAGCGGATAGCCCTCTGCCGCGCCCTCTTTGGACCTGTCCACTATGAAGCCCTGTACGTCGGCCTCTTTCTCAAAGGACGTCCTTCTTAATATCTCCAGGTTCTTGTCCTCGTTGTTGTTATAGAGCGTATTAAAGGTGGAGTATATGCCGTTTAAGGCCAGCGTCCCGACCTCTATCCTGTCGCTTGAGAACGCGTTCTTGATGCTGAGCGGCTTCATCTGCACCCCGCCCCTCGCTAAGACAACCGTAAGGGCCGCTATGGCGAGGAAGACGCCGGCGTCAACTGCGATGGAGGCAAGGTAGCCTCCGGGGGCGGCAAGCGGCGACCTCTTTTTCTCCCTTGCCAGATAGATATAGACGGAGCCGAAGAGAACAATGAAGAGAACGAGGGCGATGAACTCCGGGACGTACCTCGCCAGCCCTATCTTTACTATGACGCCGGTGTCGCGCCAGGTATTCGACAGCTCGAAGGTGAGGTGCCTCTGCGCGAAAGAATAATACTGTATGTCTATGAAATTGTAGGCGAGCAACGCGGCGTACCAGGCCAGGAGCGTGGCTAAAAGCGCCCTTCTGAGAAGCCTGCTAAGAGAGATGCCAGGAAAAAAAAGGACGAGAAAGACAGGGGCGGACATGAGGGCCGCGGTAGAGAGGTCGAAGCGCATGCCCTGGACAAAGGCCCAGGCTATCGAGCTCGCGTCTATCCCGGAGTAGGTATCGTGATATTTTATGAAAAAATAGAGCCTGCCGGCGGATAAGGCTGCCGCGAAGAGGATAAGAGGTACGAAAAAGCCCTTAAACTTGAGTCTGGCGTGGGTCAGGCTGTCCCTGAACAATCTACCTATATTCACAGTCTACCGTAGAATGAGAGGTCAATGGTGTAAAATAAAAAACCGGCTTACATGGCCGGAAGGCTCTGCCGAGTGTATCAGAATACTGTATTATAAAAGAATGCAAGAGGAAAGTCTAAGATTTTAAAACGGGGCCTTTTTTGGTGTTATGGTAAGCTTCGCCTTCCCGTCCTTTATGGAGACCTTGAGATCGATTTCGCTTGTCTTGTATTGCTCTTCTATCTTTTTCCTGTACTGCTCTACCGTCTTCTTGAGCCCTTCGAACGTGATGCCGTCCGTAGGCTCATGGCATTCCTTCCTCGCCTCGACATACCTCCTGTAGACATCCTCGAATGCGCCCCCGTTGGCCTCCCTCGGCCTCTCAGGGGCGGGTGGTACGGAAGGCCTCTGCGCGGCAACACCGTTACCGCTCAAGCCTTCAGCCTTCCTCACATAGGTGCCTTCATCTATGGCGCGGAGCACCCTGCCCCAGTACTGCTTGTAAGAGTTGTACTTGGAGACGACCGCGTTGAGCCTGAACTTTAAGGCGGTGTTGTTTATGGTCCTGTTGCTGAGCGAAAGTATGGCCTTGTCGACCTCGTCACGGATCTGCGCGGGCTCCCGCTTCAATACCCTGGCAAAGTACTGCTCGTACTCGACCTTGAGCCGGGCAACCTTCGAATCCAGTACGTCTATGTCCTCTCTGTCACCCATCTGCCCTGAAGACCTGTCAGTTCTGGAGCTTTACGGCCTCGATATCTGCCTCCCGCGCGCCGAGCCCTACGGAAACAGGCAATGATACGTAGTGCTTTCTTTTATCCGTACCATAGTCGTGTATTGCCAACCCTATTGTGACCACGTCCCCTTCCGAGAGCGCTACGTTATATCTGCCAGCGCTCCCGAGCTTTATCTTGAAGACCGCGATATACTTACCCGAAGACCATGACCCTGCGCCCTCGAAGCCGGGCTTCTCGTCCCATACCCTGTCGTCAAAGACCCTTCCGTCTTCAGACGACACCCTTCCGCCCTCGAACTGGATCGATTTAAGGTCGATAATACCGTCCCTGGACCTTAAATCCGCGTCCGCCCTCCTCTCGGACCAGGAGCTTTTGGCGTAATAGGCGTAAAGACGCGCTTCGTCCCTGCCCTTATACACACGCCCGATATCGCCGCTTGATGGGGCCTGCGGCATCGTGCTCAGGTCGTTATGGCATGTAATGAAGCAGCCGTAGTTGCGGAAAGCCTGCTCTGACTTGTTCATCTGTATGGAGACCCTGTCAGGGGTGTTGCCCTTCTGGCTCCAGGAAGCCCCTTTTGAGTCCCAGCTGAACCTCAGGTAGAGGTAATCGTTATCGTAAGCCGCCTGCGCCTCGGTTGTGATGACGCCCTTTTTGCCCGGCAGCGGTTCCGGCTCGAAGGGCTTGTGAGACCTCTTCATCCTGATGGCGCCCGAGGCGATCTCATCGGCCTTGAGGTCAAGCCCACCGTCCATTTCAAGATGGCAATGGCCGCAGTTCTTCTTGCCTTTTTTTATCTCCCTGGCTCCCAGCTTGTGGTCATCGCTATTGAGGAATTCCCACGAGCTCACGCCCGGATAAAAGAGGTATATATTCGAGGACCTGACCTTTGACCAGTTTATCTCCGCCGCGCGTGAATATTGAGGAAAGAAGAAAGTAACCAGTACCAGAAAAGGCAATACTATGCTGAAAGCCCCCATCCGCCGCCTCCGTTCTGTCATGCCTTGAAGTTTGCCACAGTGCTCTTGAGGGCGTCTGCCTGCCTGTTCATCTCGCCTACCGTCCTCTCGAGCCTTGCCGCGAGCGCCGCGTTGTCCTCAGCGGCCTTCTTGACCGTATTTACCGCGTTCACTATCCTTTTGGAGAAGACCATCTGCTCGGATGTCGCGTCGGCCACCCTTGATATCTTCTCTATCACCTTGAATATGGCCTCGGCGACCCTCCTGGTCTCACGCCCCTGCTCCATGGTAGATGATTTCACCCGTTCCATGAACTCACGCATCTGCGCGGTGTCCTTCAAGATCTCCTTGGCGGCGTGCGACTGCTCCCCTGAGGCGTTCTTTATGTCGGAGACCATGTGGCTCATCACCTGGACGGCGCTGGCGATCTGGCCGGCGCCCTTGGTCTGCTCGGCAGTCGCCTTCTCGATGAGCTTCGCCATCTCGAAGGAGCTGCGTGAAGAGTCCAGTATCTTTATGAGCGCCTCCTGGGCGTTCCTTGAAAGGGCCACGCCGTCCTCGACCTTCTCAGAGCTCCTCTTCATCGACTCTACCGAGATAGCCACCTCGCTCTGGACCTGGCTTATGAGCTCAGCTATCTCCTTTGTCGAAGAGGTCGTCTTCGTCGCCAGGTCCTTCACCTGCCTCGCAACTACCGCGAACCCTTTCCCGTGCTCACCGGCCTGCGCCGCCAGTATCGTGGCGTTGAGCGCCAGGAGGTGGGTCGTATCGGCTATGTCGTTTATGACGATCAAGACCTTGCCTATCTCTTTCGACCTCTCGCCGAGGCGGTTTATCACCAGCGCGGTCGAGGCCACCTCCTCGCTTACCTTCTCTATCCCCTCCCTGGTCTTGACGACCGAGGCCATGCCGAGGTCCTCGGCGTCCACCCTGACCTTCTCGGCAAGCTCGGCCTGGCTCCTGGAGTAGGTCTCCACCTCCTTGACCTTCTCGCCGATATCAATGATCGAAGAGACGACGTCCTCGCTATTCCTGAAAAGCTCGTCGACGTGCGAGGCGACCTGGTTTATTGATACGGCTATCTCGTTTATGGAAGAGTTAGTCGATGAGGCCGCGATAAAGAGCTTCTCTATATTGACCTTCACATCGTCGACAGAGCCGGACATGGTGCGCACGGACTCGGAGACCTCGCTTGACGAGCCGCGGAGCGCCTCGGCCTCCTCCGCGACCATCTTTATCGACGCGTCCATCTCCTGTATGGACCCGGATGTGTCTTCCGCGGCCTGCATCTGGGTCTTTACCGCCTCGATTATCTCCCTTGACGAAGACTCTATCTGGGTGGACGCGGCCGACACCTCTCTCGATATGCCGAAGATGTCCCTGACCATCGTCTGCATGCCGTCGACGAACTTGTTGAACCACCTGCCAAGGAGGCCTATCTCGTCATTCGAGCTTATCTCGAGCCTCTTGGTGAGGTCTCCCTTGCCCTCGGCTATGGCCTTTAGCATCACGACCGCCCTGTCGATCGGGCGGGTTATGACGCCGGAGACAAGAAGCCCCAGGAGGATCGTCATCGCGCTCAAGGTGGCGAGCCCGTAGAATATCCATTTATTCCTCGACCCGGCCAGGAGGTCGTACATCTCTTCAAGGGAGGTCGTTATCATGAGCGCGCCCCTTGCGGCCTCCTCGTGCTCATGGCAGGAGGAGCATTTCGGCCTGTACTCTATCGGCACTACGTAAGTAAAAAGTTTCCGGTCCCCTTCGCTCTCGGTATAATAGACCGCTTCCTTCTGCCCGCGGTTAAAGGCCTGGAGCGCCTTCTTGAACTCCGGGTTTTGTATGCCCTTGGCGACGTTGTTGAGCTTGTTAGGGTGGTCGGCGAGCCACTCCGGCTTTATCTCGCCGAACTCGGTCTTGACGGCGTCCAGGGTCTTGTGGTCCTGGAAGGCCTCCTCGACCCCGTTCGACCTTATGAGCTGGACCCGCTCAACCCCCTTTATGGTCTTGAGGCCTTCGATGAGGAAGCGGGACATGTCAGCGCGCTCATCGAGCATGTCCTTGTAGATAGTATGGAGGATGGGCTGGGCCATGAGCGCGCTCGCCTTCAGGCGCTCCCTCAAAAGGCTCTTCTCCTCCTCCTTTATGACCAGGAGTATGAGCACCCCGAAGGCGACGAGCGCAAGCCCGATCGTCAGGTTGAGTATTTTGGATTTCAAGCCCTGCCGGAACATCACGTATTACCCCGTGAGAATATGAACGCAAGCCAAAACAAGACAGGTAGCTTAAGCGGATGGCGAATGGAGGAAAAGGGCGTAGTCCGGAAAATTCTTAAAGGCCCGCGTCTTGAAAGGCATTATATTACTTTCAATTCCGGAATACCATTAAATAGAGCTTTCCCCGCATCAGGAAATGCCGGTCAATTCCGGCCAGCAGTCCCGCCATCAGGCTGCGTCTTTACATATCGGATAAGGGAAGGGATTTCTTTAAGCCTGTAAAAAACCGCCCGCCCGGGGTACGGGCGGGCGGAGCGGATACCGTCTCTAAGAGGCACTTACCTCTTTGACTTCTTCTTGGCCGGCTTGGCCTTGGCCTTTAATACCTCAAGCTCCTGCTTGGTAGCGTCAAGCTCGGAGGTTATCGTGGTTATGCGTGTCTTGGCCTCTTCAAGCTCGGTCTGAATAGTGGCCATCTGTGTCTGCAGCGCCGTCTTCTCGCCCGTAAGAGCCGTTATCTGCGCCTTGAGCTCCTCATTTTCCTTCTTGATCTTCTGGCCGCAACCCGCTGTCGCAAGAAGCACCACAAACGCAAGACCCAATAAACCAGCTTTTCTCATATTTCTTTAACCTCTCCTGCTTTTTATTTATGGCAACCCGGCCAAGGCCGGAGATAACCCGTAACGGGTGACAGATTGAACGGATTTGGCAGATTGTACGAAAAGGCGGAGAGCGTGTCAAGCGGCAAAAAAGGCGGGAGAAAAACGCTTTAATATGGTATCGTTAGGCCATCCCCGGCCTCAAGAAAGCCCGGTGAAGCTATTGACTAAGCTTCCAGTGCTATGATAAAGTAGGTAGCTTATGAGAAGGCCCAGCCACTGCCCTTCCCTCGATGTCTTCAAGGAATTAGCCAAAACGAGCAATATGGTGCCCGTCTGGAGGGATATCCTCGCTGACACCGACACCCCTGTCTCCGCTTTCATGAAGATAGATACCGGAGGCGACTCCTTCCTCCTTGAAAGCGTGGAGGGCGGTGAGAAATGGGGGAGGTACAGCATCCTCGGCTCTGCCCCGAAGATGGTCTTAAGGAGCCTCGGAAACCGTGTCGAGGTAGTACAGGCCAATGGCAAAAGGGTCATAGAGGGCAACCCCCTTGATATCATCCAGTCGATCATCTCCGGCTTCTCCCCGGCTACAGTTGAGGGCGCGCCCAGGTTTTCAGGCGGGGCCATAGGCTACATGAGCTATGACATCGTCCGCCACATAGAGAACCTGCCTGACTCATCCCCCAGGGAGCTCGGGCTCGACGACATATACCTCATCTTTACAGACACGTTCCTCGTATTCGACAACGTCGAGCACAGGATAAAGATAGTGTCAAACGCCTATATCAACGAAGGCGACGACGTCGACGAGGCCTACGCAAGCTCACTTCGGAAGATCGACGCCATCGTGGAGCAGCTCAGGAAAAGGACCCCGGAAAGGGGCGGACAAACACCCGGCGGCACAGTAGAGATATCCTCGAACTTCAGAAGAGAGGACTTCCTCAGGGCCGTTGAGCGCGTAAAGGAATACATAGTCGAAGGGGACATATTCCAGGCGGTCATCTCCCAGAGGTTTTCGGCCTCTCTCACCGTAGACCCTTTCGACATATACAGGGCCTTGCGTGTCATAAACCCCTCCCCCTACATGTTCTTCCTCAAGCTCGGGGAGGCAACCCTCGTCGGCTCCTCGCCGGAGATACTTGTGCGGGTCGAAGGGGAGAGCGTGAACGTGAAGCCGATAGCCGGCACGAGGAAAAGGGGCAGGGACGAGGCGGAGGACCTCTCGCTTGAAAAGGACCTCCTGGCCGACCCGAAGGAACTCTCAGAGCATATAATGCTCGTGGACCTCGGCAGGAACGACGTCGGAAGGGTCGCGAGGGCCGGCACCGTCGAAGTCGACGAGCTCATGGCTATAGAGCGCTATTCCCATGTCATGCACATAGTCTCTAACGTAAAGGGTACTCTCAAAAAGGGGCTCGACTCATTCGACGCCCTCAAGGCCTGCTTCCCGGCGGGCACGCTCACCGGCGCGCCGAAGGTAAGGGCCATGGAGATAATAGAAGAGCTCGAGCCCTCCAAGCGCGAGGTCTACGGCGGGTGCGTTGGCTATCTCGGCTTTTCAGGCAACATGGACATGTGCATAGCCATACGGACCATGGTCATCGCCGGCGGACGCATACACATACAGGCCGGGGCCGGCATCGTTGCCGACTCGGTCCCGGAAAAAGAGTTCGAGGAGACTGAGAACAAGGCAAGGGGCATGCTAAAAGCCGTAGAGATGGCGACGGAAGGGCTTTTCTGAAATGATACTGATGATAGACAACTACGACTCCTTTACCTTCAACCTCGTCCAGTACTTCATGGAATTGGGGCAGGACGTGCTGGTCAAAAGGAACGACGCCATAACGACAAAAGAGATAGAGAAGCTTTCCCCGGCGGCGATAGTCATCTCGCCGGGGCCGTGCGACCCGCCAAAGGCAGGGATATCGGTCGAGGCCATAAAGGCATTCGCCGGAAAGATCCCCCTTCTCGGCGTCTGCCTCGGGCACCAGTCCATCGGCTACGCCTTCGGGGGAGAGGTCGTAAAGGCAAAGCGCCTCATGCACGGCAAGACCTCGATGATATACCACGACGGCAGGACGATATTCGAAGGGATAGAGAACCCGTTCGAGGCCAACCGCTACCACTCCCTCATAGTTAAAAAGGACAGCCTGCCGAATTGCCTTGAGATAAGCGCGTGGACGGAGATGGACGAGATCATGGGGCTCCGCCACAGGAGCCTTCCCATAGAGGGCGTCCAGTTCCATCCTGAATCGATCCTTACAAGGGCGGGCAAGGAGATCTTGAGGAACTTCATTCAAAAATACGCCGTAGCGAGGCAAGCGTGATAAAGGACGCCCTCGGAAGGCTGATCAAAGGCTCAGACTTGAGCGAACCCGAGATGTCCGGCGTCATGAACGAGATAATGACCGGCGGGGCAAGCCCAGCTCAGATAGGCGCGTTCCTTGCCGCCCTCAGGATGAAGGGCGAGACGGTCGCGGAGATAACCGGCGCGGCCAGGGTAATGCGCGCTAAGGCTACGAAGGTAGCGGCCCCCGAAGGGGTCGTGGATACCTGCGGCACCGGCGGGGACGAGTCGATGACCTTCAACATATCTACTGCCGCCGCCTTTGTCGCCTCAGGCGCGGGCCTTACGGTAGCAAAACATGGCAACAGGTCGGTATCATCGAAGAGCGGCAGCGCTGACGTGCTCCGCGCCCTCGGCGTGAACATCGAGGCCGAGGTCTCCAGGGTGGAGGAGTGCGTAAGGGAGGCTGGCATCGGCTTTCTCTTCGCGCCCATGCTCCACGGGGCCATGAAGTACGCGGCCCCGGTAAGGAGAGAGATCGGCATACGGAGCATCTTCAACATACTCGGCCCGCTGACCAACCCGGCTGGCGCAAAAAGGCAGGTCATAGGCGTCTACGATCCGGCCCTAACCGATATCCTCGCGAAGGTCCTTCATAACCTCGGCTCTGCCCACGCCTTCGTGGTAAGGGGCGAGGACGGGCTCGACGAGATCTCCCTTGCCGCTGAGACCAGGGTCACGGAGCTTAAAGACGGCTCGATAAGGACATACCATGTAAAGCCTGAGGACTTCGGCTTCACAAGGTGCTCATCCATTGACCTTCTGGGCGGCGGCCCTGACGAGAACGCCGAAATAATACTCGGTGTGCTAAGCGGCGCCAAGGGCCCGGCGAGGGACGTTGTGATACTTAACGCGGCAGCAGCTATAACTGCTGGAGGCGCCTCATCGAGCCTTGAGGAGGGCATCGCCATCGCAAGGGGCGCGATAGACTCCGGAGAATCTTTAGACAAGCTTGAGAAGCTCAAGGAAATATCAAACAGATGATACTCGACGAGATACTTGAGAATAAAAGAGTTGAGCTGGAGGAGACAAAGGCGCGCTTCCACATTCAGGGGATTATGGAGAAGCTTTCAATGGTCCCGAGGCCAAAGGACTTTGAAAGGGCTGTCGCCTACAGGGGCGGGGCCGACCGCATAAGGATAATCGCCGAGATAAAGCGGGCGTCTCCGTCAAAGGGCATGATAAGGGAGTACTTCGTGCCAGCCGAGATAGCCCGTGGCTATATCGAGGGCGGGGCCGCGGCCATCTCCGTCATAACCGAGGAGAAGTACTTCAAGGGCAAGCTCGACTACCTGCTCGCGCTAAGGGGCAACATCAGGCTCCCGATACTCAGGAAGGACTTCATATTCGACGATTATCAGGTCTATGAATCGAGGGTATCTGGAGCTGACGCGCTCCTCCTCATCGCGGCTGCCCTTGATAAGGAGCGGCTTAAAAGCCTGATCGAGCTTACCCAATCGCTTGGCATGTCGGCCCTCGTCGAGGTCCATGACGAAAAGGAGCTCGAGGACGCGCTTTCAGCCGGGGCAAAGATAATAGGGGTCAACAACAGGGACCTCAAGACCTTCAAGACGGATATCGAGACAACGATAAGGCTCGCCCCCTATGTGCCGAAAGACAGGGTCCTCGTGAGCGAAAGCGGCATCAACACGCACGAGGACATATTGAAGCTCAAGGAGTGGGGCGTAGAGGCCTTCCTCATCGGCGAGGCGCTCATGAGGGAAGAGAACTTCAGAAAAAAACTCAAGGAACTCAGAGGTGTCATACAACCAAACCAGGGTCAAGATCTGCGGCATAACAAACCTTGAGGACGCGCTCAAGGCTACTGAGCTGGGGGCGGACGCCCTCGGCTTCATATTCTACAGGAAGAGCCCCAGGTACATAAGCCCGAAGACGGCGGGGCTCATCATAAGGGAGCTGCCGCCCTTCATAACTCCTGTAGGCGTATTCGTGGACGAGGAGCTTCATAAGGTGGCCTCGACCGCCGCGGAGACAGGCATCCGCTCGGTACAGCTCCACGGGAGCGAGCCGCCCGAGTACTGCGAGCAGCTCGGCCTCAAGGCCATAAAGGCCATCCGCGTCAAGGACAGGGCTGACATAAACAGGCTCAAGTCCTATAACGTCTCGGCCTATCTCCTCGATACCTTCAAGGAAGGCGTCCAGGGCGGCACAGGAGAGACTTTCGACTGGGAGATAGCTATAGAGGCAAAGGCCCTTGGGAGGGTGATACTCTCCGGCGGGCTAAACCCTGAAAACGTAAGAGAGGCCCTGGAGAAGGTCCGGCCGTACGCCGTTGACGCAAGCTCCGGGCTTGAGGAGAGGCCCGGCAAAAAGGACCACGCAAGGCTTGAGAAATTCATGGAGCAGATAAGGAAATGAAAAAACAACAGTCGCGCCCTTCCCATAAAAAGGTAAAGACACCCGACAGGCTCGGCCACTTCGGCATATACGGCGGCAGGTATATATCCGAGACCCTGATGCCGGCGGTAATAGAGCTGGAAGAGGCATATCTCAAGTGGAAGGGCGACCCAGAGTTTAAAAAAGAATTCGCCTATTACCTTAATGAGTACGTCGGCAGGCCCACCCCGCTTTACTTCGCCGAGAGGCTCACAAAAAAAATGGGCGGCGCGGACATATTCCTTAAAAGGGAAGACCTCTGCCACACCGGGGCGCACAAGATAAACAACACGATAGGGCAGGTACTCCTTGCCAATAGGATGGGCAAGAAGAGAGTGATCGCCGAGACCGGGGCCGGCCAGCACGGTGTCGCCGCGGCTACAGTCGCGGCCATGTTCGGCCTCGAGTGCGAGATATACATGGGAGAGGACGACATAAAAAGGCAGCTCCCGAACGTATTCAGGATGAAGCTCCTCGGTGCGAAGGTAAACCCTGTTACCTCAGGGAGCAGGACGTTGAAGGACGCGATGAACGAGGCCTTGAGGGACTGGGTCACGAACGTATACAACACCTTCTATATCATAGGGACCGTGGCTGGCCCGCACCCGTACCCCATGCTCGTCAGGGATTTTCAATCGATAATCGGCGCGGAGGCGAGAAGGCAGATGCTGGGGCTTAGAGGCTCTCTCCCAGACCTCCTTGTAGCCTGCGTTGGCGGCGGCTCGAACGCCATGGGCCTCTTCCATGCCTTCCTCGATGACAAAAAGGTAAAGATGACAGGGGTCGAGGCCGCCGGAGAGGGCCTTAAGACCGGCAGGCACGCGGCCTCGATAAACGGAGGCAGCGTCGGCGTGCTGCACGGCAACAAGACATACCTGTTGCATGACAAGTACGGCCAGATAATAGACACCCACTCCATCTCAGCAGGGCTCGACTACCCGGGCGTAGGCCCGGAGCACGCCTACCTTCACGACACCGGCAGGGTGGAGTATACTACCATTACGGACAAAGAGGCCCTCGATGGGTTCAAGGCATTGACCCTTTCGGAGGGCATAATACCGGCCCTTGAAAGCTCACACGCCGTGGCCCACGCGATGAAGGCCGCCAGAGACATGAAGAAGGGCGCGAGCATGATAGTGTGCCTCTCCGGCAGGGGAGACAAGGACCTCAATACAGTCTCAAAGGCTTTTAATTTCGAGATCTGACAGGGAAAGCAGATGACCTCCAACAAAGAAAAAAGGATAGAATCGCTCTTCGCGCGGCTCAAGGCCGAAAAGAAGAAGGCCCTTATCACCTTCATAACCGCCGGGGACCCTGACCTGCCGACATCCGGGAAGATAATCCGTGAGCTTGAAAAGTCCGGGGCAGACCTTATCGAGCTCGGCATTCCGTTCTCAGACCCGATGGCAGACGGCCCGACGATACAGGCATCTTCAGAGAGGGCGCTTAAAAAAAACGTCCACCTCCCCGACGTCCTCACCCTCGTAAGAAATATACGGCAAAGAAGCGAAGTCCCCATCGTGCTATTCGGCTACTACAACCCGGTATTTACCTACGGGCTTAAAAAGTTCGCCAGGGACGTAAAGGCCGCGGGCGCGGACGGCGTCCTCATAGTCGACCTTCCGGCCGAGGAGGCTGACGAGCTTAAAAGCGAGCTGGACAGGAACTCCATAGACCTCATATTCCTCCTCACGCCTACAAGCGACGAGAAAAGGATCAAGCTTGCCGCTCAAAAGGCCTCAGGGTTCATCTACTTCGTTAGCGTTACGGGGGTGACCGGCGCGCGCAAATCAGTATCGGCCGACATACCGAGGTACGTAAAACGCGTGAAAAAATTCACAGACCTGCCGATAGGCGTGGGCTTCGGCATCTCCACCGCTACGCAGGCTAAAGAAGTGGTAAAAAGCGCTGACGCCGCTGTCGTCGGCAGCGCCATAGTCAACATAATAGCCAGGAACGCGGGCTCGAAGATCTTAAGCGAGACGGGCTCATTCGTCTCGTCTTTAAAGCGCGGCATAGGCAGGTAATCGAGAGGGGATATGATCTGGTTCAAGAAAGACCTCTTCACCAACGGAGAGGAAAGCAAGAGCGTAAAGGTCCCGTATGGCCTCTGGGTCAAGTGCGACCACTGCGGCGAGATAATCTACAAGAAAGAGGTCGAACGGAACCTGGACGTCTGCCCGAAGTGCGACTACCACTTCCGCATCTCCGCGAGGGCCAGGATAGAGATAACCTTCGACGAGGGGACCTTCAGGGAATTCGACGAGCGTATGGAGCCGGTAGACGCCCTTGAGTTCCGCGACCTCAAAAAGTACAAGGACAGGATCAAGGCCTCTCAGAAGGAAACGGGCCTCAAGGACGCCATGATCACAGGCGAAGGGCTCATAGGCGGGCAGAAGGCCTCAGCAGCCGTATTCGAGTTCTCGTTCATGGGCGGCTCCATGGGCTCTGTAGTGGGCGAGAAGATAACCCGCGCGATAGAGCGCGGGATAGAATCAGGCTCTGGCGTGGTCATCTTCTCATCCTCCGGAGGAGCGAGGATGCAGGAATCGATACTGTCGCTTATGCAGATGGCCAAGACCTCCGCGGCTTTAGCGAAGCTCCGGGAGGCGTGCCTCCCGTACATATCCGTCCTTACAGATCCCACGATGGGAGGGGTCTCAGCGAGCTTTGCCATGCTCGGAGACGTAATCATAGCAGAGCCAAGAGCGCTTGTCGGTTTCGCCGGGCCCAGGGTCATAGCCGAGACCATACGGCAGAAGCTCCCGGAGGGCTTCCAGAGGGCAGAGTACCTCCTTGACCACGGCATGCTCGACATGATCGTCGAAAGGAAGCTCATGAAAGAGACCATCTCGAAGCTCCTTTCCATGCTCAATCCGCGCTGCCGTTAAAATGCCCTCAACTGGCCCCACCATTAAAATGCTGCTCGGCCTCGAAAGGCACGGCATAAAGCCGGGCCTCGCGAGAATATCAGAGCTTCTGTCGCTTATCGACGACCCTCACAAGGCATATCCTGCAGTCCACGTGGCAGGCACGAACGGCAAGGGTTCTACCTCCGCCATCGTGGCCTCGGTCCTCCGCGAGGCGGGCTTGAAGACCGGCCTTTACACCTCCCCTCACCTCTCAAGGTTCAACGAAAGGATACAGGTATCAGGAAGGCTCGTATCCGAAAAAGAGCTTGCCCTGGCCGCCCGCGTTATAAAACGGGCTTCCCGAAGGATGTCAAAAGAGGCCTCACCCCTCACATTCTTCGAGTTCACAACGGCGATGGCCTTCCTCCATTTCAAACTCAGGCAGGCCGACATAGCCGTAATTGAAACGGGCATGGGCGGCAGGTTCGACGCGACGAACGTAGTCGTCCCCGAGGTCTCTGTCATCACCAATATAAATATCGAGCATACCAGATACCTCGGGAAGGGATTGAAGGACATAGCCCGTGAAAAGGCTGGCATCATAAAGCCAGGAAGGCCGGTCATAACAGGCGAAGATAAGGCTGCCGCCCTTTCTGTCATACGCGGGAAGGCACAAGAGTCCTCATCCGCCCTCTATGGGCTTGGCAGAGACTTCTCCTCAACCGGGGAGCCGGCCTCTTTCGATTATTCGGGCTTAAACTTAAAGCTCCGCGGCCTGAAGCTAAAGCTCCTCGGCCAGCACCAGATCAAGAACGCCGCCCTGGCCCTCGCGGCAATCGAAGTCCTTAAAAAAAGGGGCTTCAATATACCTGTAGCGGCGATAAGGGCAGGGCTCAGGAAGGCCCTCTGGCCGGGAAGGCTCGAAGTCATATCAAGGCGCCCCCTCGTGGTCGTCGACGGCGCGCACAACCCGGCTGCCGCGGCCGTCTTAGCCGATGCCCTCAAGGGACTCAAGTGGAAGAGGCTCATAGTCGTTGCCGGCATAATGGCCGACAAGGACGTGGACGGGGTCTTGAAGGCCATTCTGCCGCTTGCGGACGAGGTCATAGCGACAAGCCCCGGAAATGAACGGACCCTGCCTGCCACAGAGCTCGCCAAAAAGATAAAGCGGCTCGGCAAGCCCGCAATCGAGCGTCCGCGCGTAAAGGACGCGTGCGTTGAAGCGTTGAAGATGGCCCGCCCCGGCGACTGCGTCTGCGCTACCGGATCTCTTTTCACCGTCGCTGAAGCGCGTGTTTTCCTCAGGCGCTCTCTCATTTAACCCACCTTTGGCTTGTAAAATACCCCCCTTATGTGCTAACGTTTCGAACTTACCCGCATTACACTCTCCAAGGCAAAAAAACAGTGGCGCCCGTAAGAAAACCCTTGATCATAATAATCTTACTGCCGCTCCTCTTTATCCTCACATGGGGCGCCCGGGCCGAAGAGGCTCCCACCGGAGACCTCTTCAACAAAGAGACCCCTGTAGAGGTCACCGCCGACACGATAACCTATGACAAGACTACCGATACATACCACGCTACCGGAAAGGTGGAGATGGTCCAGGAAGGTACGAGGCTCCTGGCGGACGAGGCCATACTCGACATGGCCGCCGGGGTAGCGACCGCATCCGGCGACGTGCGCGTAACAGACGAGGGCGGCGGCGAGCTCTCTGGCAAGAGCCTGCAGTTCAACATGAAGGACAAGACAGCCGTCCTTGTAAACGGCAGGCTCTATTACCGGGAGGGCAACATCCACCTGACGGCCGACACGATTCAGAAGACAGGGCCGGAATCATACTTCGCCAGGCGCATCACGTACACGACCTGCGACTGCCCCCCTGAGGATGAGCCGGCCTGGAGCTTTGCCGCCACCTCTGCCAACGTGACCGTCGGTGAGTTCCTTACGGGCTGGAACGCAAGGTTCTACATAAAAGGCGTGCCTGTCCTCTATTCGCCTTTCATCTCGATCCCCATAAAACGCGAACGGCAGAGCGGGTTCCTGCAGCCCAGGCCCGGCTACTCGAGGCTAAGGGGCTTTGTGCTTGAGACGTCCTTCTTCTGGGCCATAGCCAGAAACCAGGATGCCACATTCTACCTCGACATAGAGACAGAGCGCGGGGCAGGCAAAGGCATTGAGTACAGGTACGCGCGTTCGAGGAACAGCGCAGGGGAGGTCTTTTTCTACCAGTTCCAGGAGCAGAGCATAGAGCGCATAAGGGAGTTCAGGGACGGCGTCGACAACCTCTCAAGGCCTGAAGAGGCGACGAACAGCAGGTGGAGGTTCAATCTCCGGCACAGCGAGCTCCTCGCGGGTAACGTGAACATAAGGGCTAACATAAACCTGGTGAGCGACGACGAGTACTTCATCGACTTCGGAAAGGGCACTGATGAGAGGTCGCTCGAATCGATAGAAAGCAACGTCTCGATAAGCAAGAACTGGTCGAGCTACAGCCTCGTCGGCCAGTTCAGGGTATTCAACAACCTCCTTGACGCCGATGACGATGAAACGCTCCAGAGGCTCCCGGAGATAACCCTTACCGGGACGGACAGCAAGATCTACAATACCCCTGTTTACCTGTCAAGCCAATCCTCTTTCGTGAACTTCTGGAGGGATGCCGGGACCAGGGGACAGCGCTTAGACATACGCCCAAGGCTGTCGCTGCCGATGAGCCCGGGGGGATATTTCGACTTTATCCCTTCGGTCGGGCCGAAGGCTACGTTCTGGTATATCGACGGGGACCCTGAGAAAAGCTACTTTGACAGATTTATCTATGACGTAACCGCCGACCTTACGACGACGTTTGTGCGGATATACAGGACGGACCTTCCGCGGCTCAAGTCCCTGAGGCATACCATAAGGCCGAAAGTGACCTACACCTATGTGCCGGAGGCGGTCCAGGACGACCTCCCCAGCTTCGACGCCGTTGACAGGGTCGCCCCCATGAACAGCATGACCTATTCGATCAACTCTACCCTTACCGGCAAGCTCTTTGACGGCGATACGCCAGGCTATTTCGACTACCTCTACCTGGACTTGAGCCAGACCTACAACTTCTACGAGGCCCAGAGGGAGCTCACCTCCGCCACTGATGAAAGGAAGCCCTTCTCCGAGATAACCGGCGAGGTCATCATAAGGCCGGGCCCGCTGGTGACGGCCACCGCGAAAGGCAAATTCGATATATACGAGAACCGCTTCAACACCTATGACATCTCGCTCGCGGCGGCGGATAGCAGGGGAGACACCCTGAATATCTCGCACAGGTTCGTAAGGGACGGATCCAATTACCTTGAAGCATTCCTGAGGGGGCGCGTATCGAAAAGCGTTGACCTCACCTACTTCAAGAGGTACTCGTTCGACGAGTACAGGTCCCTTGAGACCTCCTACGGCATCGACTACACGCACCAGTGCTGGAGCGCTACTGTCACATACACGGAGCGCCTCGAAGAAAAGATCGCCTACCTTACCTTCAACCTGCTGGGCCTCGGCAAGGTGGCCGGCATACAGGGCAGGATCGAGCAGTAACAGGGAGAACCCATTGACACCCGGCGGCTTATTGGGTTAAACTGGACATTACGCTTGAAACCCGTAAATTCCTTATAAAAATGGTCTACATGCCCGATGTGCAAGACAAAAAAACAGCCGCAGGGAAAGAGCCCGTCGAGATAGCCTGCGTCGAGTGCGACACCAAATTCAGGCTCTGGGTCCCGGGAGAAATGCTCCCTGAATGGAAGAAGGGCGTGAGGATAAATTGCGTCAGATGCGGCGCGCAATACCTCGTTAAAAAGGTGGCCGACGGCTTCGACATAACCCCGGTGGCAACGCCCGCGCCCCCGGAAAGAGTTAAGGTGAGGCACGAGGAATACGAGGAGGCCCGCCCGGCCAAGGGCCCTGACTCATCCAGCGAATCCGTGCTCATCGTCGAGGACGACCGCCTTTCAAGGGAGATGGTCGCGGCCTCTCTTTCCGAACTTGGCTTCAGGACGGTCCCGGCCAAGAACGCGGCAGAGGCCTTGAAGGCCGCCAAGGCTCAAGTGGTAAGCCTCATAGTCACCGACCTTTATCTGAAGAACCCGGCTGACCCGGCCTCAAACATGGACGGAGAAGAGCTTCTCCAGAAGATGCGCTCAACCGGCTTTGAGATGCCTGCGATAGTGACTACAGGGAAGGATATCATAGACGACCTGGTGCTCGACCCCAAATGGTTCGAACTCAAGGTCAAGGGCTTCATCCAGAAGGGCAACCCGTTCTGGGTTGAGGAGTTGAAGCTCAAGGTGAAAGAGGTTCTCTACAAAGGTTAACGCACCTATGGCTAAAAACATAAAGCCCTGCCGCTAATTCACGGCAGGGCTTTTTTATTCAGGCCGTTCAAAGAGTCTGCTCAAGGAACGCATACGCGCTGTGGTTGTGTATCGATTCCCAGTTCTCGGCCTCGACCCTCAACCACTTGAGCTTCTTTATCCTGCCGAGGTTTATGGCCACTTCCCTGACCATGTCCTCGACGAACATCGGGTTGTCATAGGCCCTTTCGGTGACGTACTTCTCGTCAACCCTTTTAAGGAGGGAATACACCGGGCTTGAGGCGGAGCTCTCGACGGCGGCTATCAGGTCCTCCAGCCAGACGAACCCCTTGAAGCGGACGCTTACCTTCACAACCCCCCTCTGGTTGTGCGCCCCCCTCTCGCTTATCTCCTTGGAGCAGGGGCATAGCGTGCAGACAGGCACCTCGACCTCGAGCATGAAGTCCTTTTCAGCCCCGAGCGTCCCCCTGTACCTGCACCTGTACTCCATAAGCCCCTTTGAATCGGAGACCGGGGCGCTCTTCTCTACGAAATAGGGGAACTCCACCTCGAGGTGGGCGGTAGAGGATATGAGCCTCTTTTTCATCTTCTTGAGTATCTGCGGGAAGTTCCTGACCGAGAGCTCGCCCCTGTGCTCGTTCAGTATCTCTACGAACCTGGACATGTGCGTGCCCTTGAACTGGTGGGGCAGGTCGACGTACATGTTGATCGAGGCCACGGTGTGCTGAAACTTGTTCTTCCTGTCAAGCACCACTATGGGGTACCTGATATCCTTGACGCCCACCTTGTCGATGGGTATGCGCCTGTGATCGCGCTCTGACTGTACATCCTTGAGCTTCTTTTTTGGCATTATAACCCCTTGTCTATTCATAGTAAGCGGCGGCGGCCTTCTCCGATTCCCAGACCTTCACTCTGGAAACCTTCACGTTGCCGTCGTTCAACGACCTGGAAAGCTCGGTGTAGATATGCCTCGCGATGTTCTCGGCTGTGGCGTTCAGAACGTCGAAAGGCGGCAGCTCGTTCAGGTATCTGTGGTCCAGGGGGTCTATTATCGCCTTCGCCTTGCCCCTGAGCGACTTGAAATCGACTACCATGCCGAGGCTGTCGAGCCCTTCGGCCCTCACATCTATTTCCACCTTCCAGTTATGGCCGTGGAGGTTCTCGCAGGCCCCCTGGTATCCCCTCAGGTTATGCGCGGATGAAAAATAAGTTATTATAGAAAGTTCGTACATCCCTACAGTTTACCATAGACCTTCGGTCCAAAATCAAGTGAAAATCCTATGTAGGCTCTTATCCCTTGACAGGTATATGCGTCAACGGATATCCTGAAGTGTGCGTTCCTTGCCCATAGGGCCTGGACCGTCCAATTATACCTCATTTTGTGAAACGGCAACCGCTAACAGAAGAATAGGCTGCCCCAAAATAGCATTATAACGGTAAGCGCTGCTTATCTTGTATATACCGATACGGTTCATCGGCAACAATGCCAGCCATAAAATTCAAACAGGACCAGTCATGAAAAAAACATTGTGCTTCCTTGCGGTATTGCTTTCTTTAGCCTTTGCCTGGGCGCAGGGTGTGAACGCGGAGGGTACTCCGAAAGCGGAGTCGAATAAAAAAACGGCGGTCAAGAAGGCGGCTACCCCGGCCAGGACGGTATTCGACCTGGGCCACGGCGAGATATTCTCGCCAACAAAAGAAGGCGACCTTAATTACACCTCTTTTTACCGGATGGCAGATGAGGCTGGCGGGAAGGCCGGAGTAAACGAAGGGCCGATCACTACAAAAGCTCTCAAGGGCGTCAAGACCTATATCGTGGCCGGCCCCTCCATGGGCTTCACCGAGCCTGAGGGCGCGGCCCTTAAGAAGTTCGTAAACGGCGGCGGCAACCTCCTGGTGCTCCTCCACATCTCGCCTCCTGTGGCGGCGCTTACCGGACAGTTCGGGATAATCGTCTCCAACTTCGTCATCTGCGAAAAGGAAGGGCTGATCGACGGCCATTCCCAGGACTTTAACGTTACAAGGTTCGCGGAGCACCCCGTCACATCAGGCCTGCAAAAGGTGGCTGTATACGGTACCTGGGGGCTCATGGCCGACCAGGGCGCCATCGTCGTAGCCTCCACATCAGATCAGGCGTGGATGGACACCGACAGGAACAGGACGTTCACTGAGAACGAGCCGGTCGAGAAGGTCGGGATAATAGCCGTGCGTGAGGCCGGCAAAGGCAAGGTGGTGGTCGTGGCCGACGATGCCCCGTTCGCCAACAAGTTCATCGGCGAGGCCGACAACACCAGGCTTGCCGGGAACATACTGAAGTGGTTCAGATAATAACGGCATGAGAAACGTCTGGAGGTTTTTCTCCTCCTTATACCTGACCATAACGCTCGCGGTGCTTATCTGCGGTGTCTCTGCATGGGGATCGATGGTCTCCATGCAGAACCCGCGCTTTTTCAGGGCGTTCGACCAGGAGGTGCTCTTTCCCCTCATCTACTCCCTGGGCACAGGGTACTTAAAGCTTACGCTATGGGTATATCTGCTCATGGTCCTGATGGCGCTCTTTGCCATAAACACCGCCGTCTGCACCATTGACAAGGTCTGGTCGATAGCCGCCAGCAGGAAGCCCTGGCAGTCGTTCTTCCCCCATATCGTCCACATTGGCTTTCTCATAGCGCTTCTTGGGCACCTCATCGGAAGCATTTGGGGCTTCAGGAGCTACGGCAATCTTCTCTACAAGGGGGAATCTATCCCCGTGCCGAACCAGCCTGGCCTTCATGTCCGCCTCGACGGCGTCGATATGAGGACCTCGCAAGACGGCGAGATCGAGTACCTCAAGACGGGGCTCACGCTCTTAAAAGATGACAAAAGCGTGGCCGTCGCCGGGGAGGCCGGCATAAACAGCCCCCTTATATACAAGGGCATAGCCTTCTACCATCTGGACCAGGGCGAGAGCCCGACCGGATTGGTCCTTGATATCGATGGCAGCTCAGTAGAGGTCAAATTGGACGGCGCCTTCACCGCCCCGGACGGAAGCCACTTCCGGCTCGGCGTCCTTTACCCGGATTTCGCTATCGACGGGTCCGGGCGCCCCTACAGCAGGACCGGCGAGTTCGCCAACCCGCACATAGAGGTAATATCCGGCGACGGAAAGGCGTCTTTCCTCGATGTCTCGGCCCCCGGAAGCCGTCTAAGGCACGGCGGGCACGCTATAACGCTTACCGATTACGTCTACAGCCCTTACGTAGTGCTTACAATCAACAAAGACCCAGGTATCACCTACATCATAATAGGCTCAATAGTGCTTGTGGCGGGCATGGCGCTGCTCCTGTTTTTCAGGGGTGAGCGCGCCGAGCTTGTCCGCCAGAGGCCGGGGCCGCCGGAGAGCGCGACTTGATACAGGAATTATTGATACTTGCCTTCTGGCTGATCGTCATAATAGCCGCCAGCGAAATATTCACAAACGCGATCGAGTCCCTCGGCGCGAAGCTCAAGTTCTCAGAGGGGGTCACCGGGAGCATATTCGCGGCGGTCGGGACCGCTTTGCCAGAGACCATGGTGCCGCTCGTGGCCATATTCGGCGGCAACGGAGCCAAAGTAAGCGAGGAGGTCGGCGTAGGGGCGATACTCGGTGCGCCCTTCATGCTCTCCACCCTTGCCATGTTCCTCATAGGGGCCGCGATCTGGCAGTTCCAGGGAAAGAGGAAGAAGACGCACCTTACGCCGGAGCGCGGAGGCTTCAGGCGCGATATCGAGTTCTTTCTCTTCGCCTTCACGCTGGCCTTTCTCGTAGCCTTCACGCCGCAGGAGTACAGGCTCATAAGGGTCTTCGTGGCCATAATCCTCGTCCTCGCCTATTTTTATTACGTCCTTGAGACAGTAAAGGCCAGCGCGGCGCTTGTAAAGGAAGGGCACGGCACTGAAGAGTCGAAGTCGCTCTACCTCGGCGTGATATTCAAGGACCACATGGCCATCGTCGTAGTCCAGCTCATCGTCGCGCTCGGGCTCATAATCGTCGGGGCCAAAGGGTTTGTCCACGGGGTAGAGTCCCTCGCTGATATACTCGACATCCCGGTAATAGCCCTCGCGCTCCTCATAGTGCCGGTTGCTACCGAACTCCCGGAGAAGATAAACAGCATACTCTGGATCCGGAAGGGCAAGGACACCATGGCAGTAGGCAACATCACGGGCGCCATGGTCTTCCAGGGAAGCCTCCTTCCGGCGATAGGCATATTCCTGACCCCGTGGACCGTGAACGTCACGGTCGTGGCGAGCAGCGTCGTCACGATAATCGCCGGGATCTGGCTCTACTTCATCGCCATGAGGATAACGAAGATCACCCCGTGGTTCTTCATCGTAAACGGCATCCTCTACGCTACCTTCGTCTACATAGCGCTGACGCTCTCATGAAAACGCCCGCAAGGCTTTTCATGGCCACAAGGCCACAGTTCCTCCCGGCCGTAGCCGTTGCCGTTGGCCTCGGCGCCTCTGTAGCCTGGCGGGAGAGCGGGTCGTTTAACGCCTTCACCTTCTCGGTATCGATGGTCGCAGCCCTCCTCTACCACGCCGGGATGAACGTCTTGAATGACTACTACGACTTCAAAAACGGCACGGACAGCATTAACAAAAGCGCCTTGTCGCCCTTTACCGGCGGGAGCAGGTTCATACAAACAGGGCTCATGACCCCATCCGGAACGTTCGCCCTCGGCGCGGCCCTTATCGCGGCTGGGTCGATTGCCGGCATCTACCTTGCTCTTACGACAAGCCCGTTGCTCTTTGCCATAGGTTTTTTAGGGCTCCTCTCAGGGTATTTCTACTCAGCCCCTCCGGTATTCCTTGTTGGCAGGGGGCTCGGTGAGATAACCGTCGGAGTAACCTTCGGCCTCCTCACGGTGCTCGGGGCCTACCTAGTGCAGACGGGTACGATAAGCCTCTTTCCGGTATTCGCCTCCCTCCCCCTCTCCTTCCTCATAGCGGGCCTTCTTTACGTAAACGAGTTCCCGGACTTCGAGGCAGACAGGAGCGCCGGCAAGAGGACACTCGTGGTGCGCCTCGGCCCGGAGCGCGCCAGGTACGGGCTCATTTTTATCCTGATACTTACTTACTCGTCGCTTGTTGCCGGGGTCATTCTCGGCTTCCTGCCTAAAGCGTCTCTCATCGTAGTGCTGACCGCCTTTATCTCTATCCCGGGGGCCCTCTGCCTTATACGGAATTACAATGGCGGGCCAGCCCTCATACCAGCCATAAAGGCAGTGATCCTCACCCACCTCGCCACAGGCCTCATCCAGATAATCGCGGACCTCATCTAAAGTCCAGCCACTTGACTACTGAAGCGGCGTACCTATCATTTATTTGTTAAACACAGGCGGCCTTTCATGCCGATTGACGAAAGGAGGACGGATATGACGCTTGAGAAGTGGATTTGGAGATATCGCTTCAGGACAATACCCTTACGCTCAAGGGCGCGCGCCGGGCTCTTGACTATTCCGTCCATCAATTCGGACTTAAGCCATTGTTGTTGACGAGGTCCAGTGGCGTGGTTGTCCAGACGTCTATGCCGAGCTCACCTGAGACCCTCAGCACCCTGTCAAGGAACCGCCTGTCCCCTTCCCTTTCCATTATCAGAAGTATGCCCGGGCTACGCCCTGTCATGGACGAATAGTACAGGGCCTGCCCTATCGCCTCGGCCCATTTGGGAGCGAAATCGACCTCGACCGCGTGGGTATCGGTAAGGCAGTCGACACGCGTCCTGTCAGGCAGAACGGCCTCAGCCACCCCGCCGGCGTTTTCGCACCAGCGGGCCTGGTACGCCCTTTCGTTATACTCTCTCGCGAGGCACGCGCCGGGTATAATAAAGAAGATTATCATCGTCAGGCTTAAAAACCTCATCAAGCAATCTTAACGCGGGTTTTCCATTTATCAACCGGACTTGCTTGCCGTGATAGAGGTTATGGGCTATATTCCTTTTGTGATTTGCAAGGTGAACGGCTGGATATCATCACTCCGGCTGACAACACGGGTAAAGCTGTTATAGCGGCTAAATCGGAGCCCTGAAAGGAGTATCGGATGCGGCGCGGTACTATAGCCGAAAGGCTTGTCGACTATGCCCTTGCTCTTAAGTACGAAGACCTGCCCGGAGAGGCGGTCCATGAGGCCAAAAGAAGGCTCGTCGACTCGTTCGCGTGCATGCTCGGGGGCTATGAGGCGCCGCCGGCAAAGGCTGCAATGAGAGCAGCGCCTGTGGTCACAAACGGCCTGGCCTCGACCATATTCGGCTCCCCCCTTCCTACCACCCCGGAGGCCGCGGCCTTCGCAAACGGCATACTTGTAAGATACCTCGACTTCAACGATACATACTTATCAAAGGAACCGGCGCACCCTTCCGACAATATCCCTGCCGCGCTCGCAGCGGCACAGGCGGCCAATGCGGGGGGCAAGGAGCTTATAACGGCGATAGTCGCCGCCTACGAGGTGCAGTGCAGGCTCTGCGACGCCGCAACGCTTCGCACCAGGGGATGGGACCACGTGGCCTACGGCGCCTTTTCAGCAACGGTCGCCGCATCGATGCTTTTGGGCCTTTCAAGGGACGAATTCATAAACGCCATAAACATAGCGGGGACGGTCTCACCGGCGCTCAGGCAATCGAGGGCCGGCGAGCTTTCGATGTGGAAGGGGTGCGCCTTCGCCAATACGTCCAAAGACGCGCTGTTCGCGTCGATCATGGCGAAAAACGGCATAACCGGCCCGGCCCCGATATTCGAAGGCGAGTTCGGCTTCGAGAAGACCGTATCAGGCCCGCTTGGGCTGTCGGAAACCTTCGGCGGCGAAGGCGGGGAACGCTTCAAGATACTCGACACCTATATCAAGTTCTATCCGGCCGAGTACCATTCACAGAGCGCGATAGGTGCGGCTGTAGAGCTTGTGGCCGACATAGTTGACCCGAAGGAGATAGAATCTGTCGTGGTAAGTACCTTCGGGGCCGGCTTCGAGATAATCGGCTCCGGGGATGAAAAATGGAGGCCCCGCACAAGGGAGACCGCAGACCACAGCCTGCCATTCCTCGTTGCAGCCGCCCTTCTTGACGGCAACGTGAACCTCGCGACCTATTCAGACCGGATGGAAGACCCTGACCTCACTACACTCATCAAAAAGGTCAGGGTCGTGAAGGACGCTGAGCTTGACCGGATGTACCCCGGCGCGATACCGAACAGGGTAGAGGTCAAGCTCTCGTCAGGAGAGCTTCTGACAAGGGAGATGATATACCCGAAGGGCCATCCAAAAAACGCGATGACCGACAGGGAGCTCGAAGAGAAGTTCAAAAACCTGGGCGGCTGGTATCTCGGGGACGGAATGGCTGAAAAGGCGCTATCAAAGTTATGGAAGGCAGAGGAGGCCAAAAGCGTAATGGAGCTGCTAAGGCTTTTCATGAGGTGAGCTGTGGCCGAGAAAAACCTGCTCACTATAAAAACCAAACGTAAGGGCGCGCTCCCGATACCCGGGGCCTTCAACGCGGCCTCTGCCATGCTCATCGAGAAGGCGGGCTTTGAGGCGGTATATATATCCGGGGCCGGGCTCTCGAACTCAAACGGCCTGCCTGACGCCGGTCTCCTTTCAAGGGAAGAGGTATTGCGCCTATCGTCATATATCTTAAAGGCGGTAAGCGTGCCTGCCGTCATCGACGCCGACACCGGCTTCGGCGGCCCTCAGGATGCGGCCCTTACAGTAAAGGCCTTTGAAGAGGCAGGCGCGTCGGCTATCCAGATAGAGGACCAGGAGTTCCCGAAAAGGTGCGGCCACCTGCCCGGCAAGAGCGTAATACCAGCAGCCGAGTTCGCGGAGAAGGTCAGGGCGGCGGCTTCGGCGAGAAGCTCCAAAGACTTTCAGATAATCGCCAGGACAGACGCCAGGGGCGCTGGCACGCTCGATGAGGCCATACAGAGGGCGACCTTATACATCGAGGCAGGGGCTGACATAATATTCCCCGAGGCGCTTGAGACAAGGGAGGAGTTCATCGAGTTCGCGCGGGCGGTGAAGGCCCCTCTCATGGCGAACATGACCGAGTTCGGGAAGAGCCCCTACTTGACTATGGATGATTGGAGCGAAATGGGTTATTCTTTTGTACTCTTCCCGATGACCGCCTTTAGAACAGGCATGAAGGCGATGGAAGAGGCCTTGAGCGAGCTTAAGGAGAAGGGCACTCAGAAAGGGCTGCTCAACAGGATGCAGACGCGGGAAGAGCTTTACAGGCTGATCAAGTACGACATCAATAAATAGCGGATATGGACGAGAAGGCCGGGGAGAAAAACTGCTTCCACTGCAAGCACTTCTACATCACCTGGGACGAGTTCTTCCCGAAGGGATGCAAGGCCCTGGGCTTCAAGAGCCGGGAGGCGCCATCGGCGGTGGTACAGAGGTCCTCTGGCATGGAATGCCAGATGTTCGAGCATAAAAAGGAACACGGGAAGGCGTAAGGCTGGCTAACCTGTATACTCATTAACAAGTTGCTGAAGAACTCAAAATCACGATCACGTTCAGGCTGGTCAAAAAGGTCAAGATGCAGGGAGTCGAAACAGGAGGAATGCGGCGTACCTGGATGGTACGCCGCAGTGACGAATTTTGATGACGACACAGCAGATTGGCCTTTTTCAACAGCCTGTCAGGAGGAGCATGGGACTGATAGAGAACTTCGACCCCTTCAAGGTATTAAAGGCGGCTCTTAAAAAAGGCGGCGAATACGCCGACATCTATCTTGAGGACACGGCCAACGCCTCGATAGTGGCGGAGGAAAAAAGGATAGAGAAGGTCATAACAGGCAGGGACAGGGGCTGCGGCATCCGGGTCATAGCAGGGCTCAAGACCTACTTCGCCTATACCAACGACGTCTCCGAGAAAGGGCTCATCGAGGCGGCCTCCGCTGTCGCCCATGGCGTGCGGGATGGCAAGGAAGCCGGCGCAATAAACCTCAAGAAAAAAGAGACAGCCCCGGGCTTCGACATAAAGAGGCTCCCGTACATGGGCGTGCTTGAAGAGAAGGTCGGGCTCGTGAACAGGGCCGCGGACGCTGCCTGGAAGTTCGACAAGAGGATAAGGCAGGTCAGGGTCGTCTACGGCGACGGGTGGCGGAGGATGGCCGTCGTAAACTCCCTTGGCGAGTGGATAGAAGAGGACCGGAACGCGCTCCTCTTCCTCTGCAACGCCATCTCCGCCGAGGGGGACGTCATCCAGACCGGCTATGAGCCGCTCGGAGGCATAATGGGCCTTGAGGCATTCGATGAGACCCCTCCTGAGGCGATAGCGGAGACAGCGGCCAGAAGGGCGATAATGATGCTCGGCGCGAGGAGGGCGCCCGGCGGAAAGATGGCGGTAGTGCTCTCGAGCGAGGCTGGCGGCACCATGGTGCACGAGGCCGTAGGCCACGGCCTTGAGGCCGACCTCGCCCTCCAGAACCTATCCGTATATTCCGGAAAGATAGGCCAGAAGGTCGCGAATGAGAAGATAACCGTACTGGACGACTCGACGCTGCCTTACAGGAGGGGCTCTTTCTTCTTTGACGACGAAGGGACGCCCGCGGAGAAGACTGTGCTTATAGAGAACGGGGTCTTGAAGACCTACATGTGCGACAGGCTCAACGCGATGAAGTCAGGCTTTAAGTCCACAGGCAACGGCCGGAGGGAGTCATACCAGCACAGGCCGATACCGAGGATGACGAACACGATCATAGCGCCCGGCACCGAGGACCCGGATACGATAGTAAGGTCGCTGGACAAAGGCCTTTTCGTCAAGAAGATGGGCGGCGGCCAGGTAAATACCGTGAACGGGGACTTCGTCTTCGAGGTGACAGAGGGCTATATGATTGAGAAGGGCAAGATAGGCGAGCCTGTAAGGGGGGCTACCCTTACAGGAAACGGCCCTGACGTCCTCATGAACATAGACATGCTCGGGCGAGATCTGGGCTTCGGCATAGGCACCTGCGGCAAGGACAGCCAGGGAGTACCCGTATCAGATGCCCAGCCGACGCTCCGGATACCGGAGATAACCGTGGGGGGAAAGGCGAAGTAGCGGAGTGTTTTTGTACTTAAAACAACTTCGGGCATAAGACGTAAGCGAGCATAGGGCTGGGGGAGGGGCGCGCGAGCCTTATGCCAAGAAAAGCGCGGCAGCGCGCAAAAGGCCTTTCTACAAAAGACTGCAAAAGGAAAATAAAAAAAACTGGAAAAAAATTCTGACTTACAAATATTCGCCTGATTACAACAGCATCTCTATTGCCGAAAAACCCAAAGCCTGTGAAGGCATAAACCTGTTCATCCTGGGAACAGGAATCGGCTGCAAGCTTTAGACTCACCGGAAGAACTGTAAATTTTAAATCCCCCCCACATCCTTGACACCCCCTTCCACATAACTTAAAATGAGCGAAGACATGTTCCCATGAAATTATCCAGCGTGATCATAGCGATATTCGCGCTCCTTTTCGCAGTCTCATTCGGCGTCGTTGTGCGCGTCATAAACCCGTCCGAGAACGTCAACGCCCTCTGGCTCGTGGTCTCGGCCGCGTGCTTCTTCATCATAGTCTACCGCCTTTACGGGTCGTTCATCGCGGCAAAGATACTCGCCCTCGACGACAGACGCGTAACCCCCGCCATAAGGCTCAACGACGGCAGGGACTACCACCCGACGCATACCCTTGTGCTCTTCGGCCATCACTTCGCGGCCATAGCCGGGGCTGGCCCGCTCATAGGCCCGGTGCTCGCGGCCCAGTTCGGCTATCTCCCCGGCTTCCTGTGGATACTTATCGGCGCGGCCTTCGGCGGGGCGGTGCATGACATGATAATACTCTTCGCGTCTGTCCGCAGGAACGGATGCTCTCTTGCGCAGATGGCCAGGAACGAGGTCGGCCCTGTTGCCGGCTTTACCGCCGCGCTCGCCATCCTCTTTATCATCATAGTCGCGATGGCAGGCCTGGGGCTCGCGGTGGTAAACGCCCTGTACAAAAGCCCCTGGGGCGCCTTCACCATATTCATGACCATACCCATAGCCCTCCTCATGGGTGTCTACCTCTACAGGCTCAGGCCCGGCAAGGTCGCCGAGGTGAGCGTCATAGGTGTTGTGCTCCTTTTGGCGGCGGTGCTCGGCGGAAGGTACATACAGGGAAGCATGCTGGAGCCGGTATTCAGCCATGACAAAGGCTTTCTCATCTGGGCGCTGGCCATATACGGCTTTCTCGCCTCTGTCCTTCCTGTCTGGCTTCTGCTCGCTCCAAGGGACTATCTTTCGACATACTTGAAGATCGGGACGGTCCTCATCCTTGCCGGAGGGGTCATAATACTCGCCCCTGACATAAAGATGCCAGCCGTCACCAGGTTCGTCGACGGCGGCGGCCCGATAATCCCGGGCACAGTATTCCCGTTCATGTTCATAACGATAGCCTGCGGGGCCATCTCCGGCTTCCATTCGCTCATATCGTCAGGCACTACGCCAAAGATGATAGAGCGGGAGAGCGATATCCGCGCGATAGGCTTCGGCGCCATGCTCTGCGAGGGCTTTGTGGCGGTAATAGCCATCATTGCCGCTACGGTCCTCATACCGGGAGATTACTTCGCCATAAACACGACTCTTTCCGCAGACGCCCTGTCAGCCATGGGCTTCGCGCCTGAGAGGATATCCGAGCTATCCTCCACCGTAGGCGTTGACGTCTCCGGGAGACCTGGCGGAGCGGTTTCTCTTGCGGTAGGCATGGCCTCGATTTTCAGCGCCCTGCCCGGCATGACCGGGCTCATGCCCTACTGGTACAACTTCGCCCTCATGTTCGAGGCCCTTTTTATCCTCACGACCGTCGATGCCGGGACAAGGGTGGCGAGGTTCATCCTCCAGGAGTTCGGCGGCCGCTTCTACAGGCCGATCGGGCGGACCGATTGGATGCCGGGGGTGATACTTACGAGCGCGCTTGTAGTGGCGGCCTGGGGCTACCTCATAAGCTCCGGGAGCGTGTCGACCATCTGGCCCATGTTCGGGGTGGCAAACCAGCTGCTGGCGGCCCTCGCCCTGAGCGTTGGCACGACGATACTCCTTAAGATGGGCAAGGCACGGTACGTCTGGATAACCCTTGTGCCGATGGCGTTCATGGTAGTGATGACAATTGTCGCCGCATGGAAGCTTTTCTGGATATTCACGGCAAAGGCCGCCGCGTCCGTTGACCCGTCCCAGGCCTTCACGTTCAGGCTGGATTCCATACTTGTCGCTGTCATGGCCGCCCTCGCGGTAATAGCCGTCCTCGATTCAGCCATAAAATGGCGGGGCCTCATCTCAAAAGACCTCCCGGTCGCCGAAGCCGAATAGCAAAACCGCATAAAATCCCCTTGTTGAAAAGCTCACACGCACGTTCCGGCTGCGGATTCTTGACAAAGAGACGGCAGAAGATATGCTTTAGGCAGGAGGCCATAATGGATAAGTCCGCGCCTTACACGGATAGGCTTGCCGCGGGCAGGGCACTTGCGGAAAGGCTTAAAAAGCACTCTGGCGACCGCCCGGTCATAGTCGGCCTCCCCAGGGGTGGCGTTGTAGTCGCGGCCGAGATCGCCCGCGTATTGAAGGCCGATCTCGATGTGATACTCGCCGGAAAACTGAGGGCGCCATATAACCCTGAACTGGCCATAGGCGCTGTAACTGAAGAGGGGCAGGTCTATATAAACAACCTCGCCATAAGGAGCCTCCATATAAAGGAAAGCTATATAGAAGAAGAGCAGAGGTCCAGGCTCAACGCTATGAGGGAGCGCCTCAGCCTCTACAGGCTGGTCAAAGGCAAGGTGCCTCTCAAGGGAAGGACGGTTATCATCGTCGACGACGGCCTGGCCACGGGCTCCACGATGATATCAGCCATACAGGCCGCGCACGCCTCAGGGGCGAAAAAGATAATCGTAGCCGTACCAGGGGGGCCAGCCGACACGGTCGAGCGCATAGAGAACATGGACGAGGTCTCGGAGGTCATCTGCCCCCTCATACCGGACCTCTTCTTCGCGGTAAGCCAGCTCTATTACGACTTCCAGCAGGTCGAGGACATCGAAGTCATCGAGATATTGAGGGCCTCTGTGGAGGAAGAGCGAAAACGCGCCTGAAGCCCTTTCAGGCCTTTATATGATGGTCTGTATATAGCTTTCTATCGACTCCCTGTCATCCTGCGGCATATCCGTAAAGACGAGCGCCATCCCTGGATGTGAAACAAGCCTTTTAAAGGGGTCACGTGGATTGGATATGATGCTCAACTCCCTGTTCACCTGAATATTGTAGATGACCCTCGCCCCTGTCGAGAGCTCTTTTTGCGTGCCTGGAATGGAGAAGCTCAGAGCGCATGCCGAGTTTACGGCAAGCGGGTTGAGGCTCATGACGAATATGCCGTCCCTGCTCAACATGGAGGCGAACGACTTCATTATCTTCTGGCCTGAGACAAGCGTTACCGGTATGCTGACGGGCACCCTCGGGTTCCTCTTGAGCATCTTGTCGTAGAAAAGAGCCTTGTTGAGCAGGAATACTATGTCCTCGGGCGGTGTCTCCGGCGTGATGACCCCTATGAGCCCTGCCTCCTTTAAGCCCTGAACGTCCTCCTGCGAAAGCGCCATGGCCGTATAGATGAGAAAGGGCCTTGCAGCCCCCAACTCTATTTCCTTGAGGCCGTCCATGCTCGCCACCCCTATTATCGGCAGGCTCTCCGGCTCAGAAGGAAGCCCCGTGCCCTGCCCTTTCTCCCGCAGAGCGAATCCGCATTCCTTAATAGCCTCTCTTAACCCGGCTGAAAAAGCATCCGTTGAGCCTGCGAGCACGACACAATATGACATCGTCTTAACCCTGAATAGTTATTCTGTTCATCTTTACAGCCGCTATCGCGGCCTTGTGCTGCCGGGTAGCGAACTCTCTGAACCCCATGCCGGCCGCCCCTTCACCGGCATCCTTCCATCGGGTCCTCTTTGAGAAAAAGATCCTGCCGCCCTGATATATGACCGTCTCTATGAAAGGGTCGCCCCCGCCCTGGGCCTCTGTCTGCACATGGAAGACAGTACCAGAGTGGCTCACGTTATCGTTGAAGCCGAAGACCTCCTGCTCCGCTTGCGCTTCGGTCTTCTCGGAGAGCGAGCCTGCATCTTCCGGCTCGTTCACCGCCGCCTTAGAGGTACCACCTGAAAGGCCCTCAAGCCTGAACAGGTTCTGCACAATCGACTCTACATCCGAGTGCGCGTCAGAGGCGGATGGATCGAGCATGAACGGGCACATCTTGCGGGCAGCCGCCTTGACCGAAGGCCTTGAGAAGAGCGCCCCCAGGAAATCCGTCTCCAGGCCCAGAAACGTCTTGGCCGCGCCCTTGAAGGCGTCTACCACCTTGAGGTCGTCCTTCGACTGAGCCATGTTGAGAAGGAGCCTGGGCCTGAACCCCTTTATCTCTGAGACGGCTCTGGCCGCGGCATCCCGGTCATAAGCGGCTATCCTCTCGCATAGGTCTGAAAATGATTTGACGGCGCGCTCGCTCCTTACGTCGGTTGCTTCCTTTACGAGCTCGGTGAGACGCGGGTCATCTGAAAAGAGCCTCTGCAGCCTCCTGTACACGAAGCTCTTGAGGAATATGTAGGCGTTCTGGATGGCGGCGGGCTCAGGCACCAGGACCACTATGCCTTCGTTCGAGAGCGCGAAAAAATCAAGGACGTTGTAGGAAGAACCGGCGCCAAGGTCAACGATAATATACTCCGCGCCAAGGTTCCTGATGCCTTTTATGAGCTTCTGTTTTTGCGCGTAGGCCGGGTTCGCTATCCCCAGGAACTCGCCTGCCCCGCATATGAGCTTCAGGTTGGGCAGAGGGGTCGCTACCGCGGCCTCCCCGAGGTCTTTTATACGGCCCTTGAGAAAATCATCCAGACCGGCAGGAGGGTATCTGACGCCGAAATAGGTATGAAGGTTCGCTCCGCCCAGGTCCGCGTCGACAAGGATGACCTCCTTGCCGGCCCTGGCAAGGGCGCAACCTATATTGGCGGTCATGACGCTTTTTCCTATGCCGCCTTTACCCCCGCCCACAGACCATATGGCCTTGTTTGACGCCATGAGCCCTAAAATATACCCTTTAGGCGTGAATTGTCAATAATATTGAAGCTCCTGCAGGAAGCTGCGGAAGTCTTCGGCATGGAAGGAAAAAACTGTTACGATTCGATAACTTTACCACGAAGTCGACCGCGGGTGCGCTCGCGATCATATTGAAGGCCAGCGGCTTAAAACCTTGACAAGCACGCGGACTGTATAGTAAAAAGATATATGGTCCGGAAAATATAAAAAATGCAACCGCCCCAAGAAGGTATCCCGATTGAAGCCCCTTCCCCGACCCCAGAGCCTCCTCGCCATGCTGACATTCACGGCCATCTCCATACTGTTGCTTGGCTGCGGAGAGTCGCTGGAGGTCCTCGTAAATCCCAACGCGCCTCAGAAGAAAGTTGAAGAGTTCAAAAACTCTGATGATTACTATGACAAGTTCTTCAATGAGATCAAACACAGGGCTTCCATCAAGGAAGGCACTTCGGAGATCCTTGCCCTTGACGTCATGCCCAAGGACCCTTCAGGGAACGTAAACTGGACAGCCGCGGTCGTAGGCGGCTATATAGACCCCAGGGGGGCCATATACGAAGAGGAAGCGGCTGACGAACCGCCCTTTAACCTCAACATATTTATGGAAGCCAAGGTCCCGCTCATGTCCAACGTCATATTCCCCCACTCCGTGCATACATACTGGTTGAGCTGCAACAACTGCCACCCCAAGATATTCATACCCGAGGCGGGGGCCAACCCTATCACCATGGACGAGATATTCCAGGGGCAGTGGTGCGGAAGGTGCCACGGCAAGGTGGCTTTTACATTCTGGCCCCGTGACAACTGCGTAAGATGCCACGCGATCCTCAAAGGACAGTCCCTTGAGAAAGAGCGGTGGAGGTAATCGGTCCTGAAGATCCCTGAAAACACGCGCTCAGGTGATGACGCAATCAGGTCTTGACTTAGCCGGATTCAGCGTTGTAATATTTTAAATGGCAATCAGACCCACCGGCTTATAGTTTCAGCTCCAGCGGGAGCACATCTCCTGAAACAAACGAGGAAATCAAGATGAGTAAATTTCTAAAAAGGCTTTTGTTGGTCTTTGCCGTCCCGGCTGTCCTTTTCGGGTGCGCCGCCCCGCCTCTGCCGGACGTAGCATGGCCGGAACCACCTGACCAGCCCAGGATAAAATTTGTACGGGCGCTTCGCGGCAGCGCGGATTTCTCATCGGGCGGGGTTGCGGTCGATATACTGCTCGGGTCCGGGCAAGGGAATAACCTTAAAAAGCCCATGGGCGTTCACGCGGATAAGAACGGGAAAGTATACGTGACCGACACCGCGGCCGCCGACGTCTTCGTATTCGACACCAAGAACTCGAAGATGACCACACTTGTCGAGATGGGGGCAAGGGGATTCTTCAAGCCCATAAGCGTCACCACGGACAACAAGGGCAGGATCTTCGTAACCGACTCTCAGGTAGACAAGGTAGCCGTACTTGATCAAACGGGCAAGATGATCCAGAACCTTCAGCCCGCAGAGCCTTTCCAGCAGCCTACCGGGGTGGTGGCGGATGACGCCAACAACAGGCTCTATGTGACCGATACGCATTCTCATGACATAAGAGTCTTTGAGCTTGACACGCTGAAGCCGTTAAAAACGATAGGCAAACGGGGCAAGGAAGAGGGCGAATTCAACTTCCCCTCTCATATCAGCGTGGACAATAAAGGGAACCTTTATGTAGTCGACACCATGAACGGCAGGCTGCAGGTCTTCGACGTTGACGGCAAGTTCATCAGGGCCTTCGGCCAGTTCGGTGACTCCGCAGGCATGTTCGCCAGGCCAAAGGGCGTAGGGGTCGACAGCGAGGGGCATATATTCATAGTGGACGCGGCCTTCAACAACGTCCAGATATTCGATATCGAAGGGCAGATACTCATGTCCTTCTCCTCCTATGGCGCCGACAGAGGACAGTTGATTCTGCCTGCCGGCCTCTCTATCGATAATGAAGACTATATATACGTAGTTGACTCCTGGAACAGAAGGGTCAATGTGTACGAATATGTCGGCGAGAAATCAAAGGCCAGGGAGGCCTCCAAGGCAAAAAAATAATGACGGGCTTTTAATCAAAAAAGCCGCTCCGCAGGGGGCGGCTTTTTTTATTCCAGGGGAATAGAGCCCGTTTGCGCAGACCAGAGACGATTCTTCATGGGTGCCCTGGGAGTCCTCCAGCGACTACGGCAGGCGGATCGCTCACGAGGACTGAGTCGCCAGCGTCCCACCTTGCCTACTATTAAAATTTTTTAATAATCGTATAATCGATGTTTTAAGCAATAAGGGGTAAAATAGCCTCGCTTTTCAACACAACTCAGGGGGCGCGGGCATGCCTTCAAATAGCACCTGAAAAGACAGGAATTTAGTTTTTTTCTTCAGCGACTTTATATTATAATGCAACTTAACAAAAACCGGAGGTCTAAGAAACCATGCGCCTATCAAAGGTGTTTTTCATAACGTCGATCTTTGCGGCATTTTTATCTTTTTCCAGCGCCAAAGCTACTGAGCCGAGCGATACCGACGTGATCGTGAAGGTAAACGGCCATGAGATCACCAGGGAAAATATCGACTCGACTATCAACATGATGCTTCCGCTGGTAACCTATCACCAGACGATACCAGACGCGAAATACGATGAGATACGGCAGAAGGCCATACACACGCTGATAGACAACGAGCTTATCTACGAATACGCCATCGCGAACAAGCTTGATAAAGTCGACAAAAAAGAGGTCGATAAGCAATTAAAGGAGATCAGGAAAAAACTCCCGCCTGGCGAGACCCTTCAAAAGGTGCTCAAAAGAAGCAATCTGACTCTGGATGAGCTCAAGAACACGTTCAAGAAAAACACGGTCATAACCAAGATCCGGAAGTCAAAGGCCGAGGAGTTCAAGAAAAACGCGGAGACAACGGTAACAGAGCAGTTCATGAAGGACTATTACAACAACAACCTCAATAAATTCAAGGAACCCGAGCGCGTGCACCTGAGTTCCATACTTATCAAGGCTGACCCGTCAGGCGGACAGAAGGTCTGGAATGAATCGAAGAAAAAAGCCGATGGGATCCTTGAGCTTGTGAAATCAGGCCAGGACTTTGCCAAGCTGGCGCAAGAGCACTCGGAAGACCCTACCGCAAAGGATGGCGGCGACATGGGCTGGGCCCATGTCGGCAGCATTTCAGAGGAGATAGGGGCGGCCATAGAGGGCGTGAATACCGGAGAGGTCGTAGGGCCTGTGATGGACATGTACGGGTATCATCTGGTCAAGATCGAGGAAAGAGTACCCTCCACCCAGAAAGCGTTTGAGTCCCTTAACATTGATAAGCTAAAGACGGAGCTCATTGAAAAAGAGAAGAAAGAAGCCATGAAAAAGTGGCTGAAAGGCCTCAACGATTCCGCCAAGGTCGAATACCTTGAGCAGAAGTAATATCAAAACATCCAAAGGCTAGAGAGCGCGTATGAGAATGAGAACGATAAACAGTAAAAAACCGGCTGGCATCTGGCTTGCCGCCCTGTTCCTCCCTTTGGTAGCGGCCGTGACGTTCGGGTGCTCGGGAGGTGACACCGGCTCGAAGCCTGAATCCTTAAACGCGAAAACGACAGCGTCAAAGCCTGAAAAAATCGACCTGGAGCAGGGCAAGGAGATCTACTTCAAGTACTGCCATTTCTGCCACGGCCAGAAAGGGTACGGGGACGGTCCGGTTGGGATCGCTTTATCACCGCACCCTGCCAACTTCGTTGAGGACAGGAAGAGGATGGACAAAACGGACGAGGAGATGTTCCGGTCGATTACCGCCGGCATACACAAGGACATAGGCGGAGAGGCCATGTCGATGCCAAGGTGGCAGGAGATACTCACGGACGCCGAACGCTGGAACGTGCTGGCTTACATAAGATTCCTTGAACAGGAGGGCCTGAAGGCCGCAGAGGCAAAAGAACTTACGCCCTCAGGACGGACGGGAAAAACTGATGCGCGATAGTCATAAGGTAATATCTACAGCCTTGTTCTCCCTGTGCCTAATGGCCGGCGTGAACTCATATGCCAACCAGAGCCAGGAATACGACCCCGTAACCGGCGAACCTGACTGTACCAAATGCCATACCTCCGACAGGAGATACTCGATCGACTACACCAGGGACGATACCTGCGTGGGATGCCATGGCCCCGGCTTGAGCGAAAATTATATTGACATAAATGAACGGTACGGCTCGCCCCATGCCACTGCCGAGATGGAACGGTACGCCAGGGCGGAGAAGGCCTCTGCCAAGGACAAAAAATCATCGAGGCCGACGAAGGGCCCAAAAGATATGGTGCTTGTGCCTGCGGGTGAGTTTACCATGGGCGCGAACGACTGGTGGCCCAAGAGTCAGCCAGCTCACAAGCTGAACATGGATTCATTCTACATAGACATATACGAGGTCACAAACAAAAGATACATGGTCTTTGTCGACGCAACCGGACGCCCGGCCCCAAGCCACTGGACAGGCGGGCGCATCCCTGAGGGCAAGGAAAACCACCCGGTAATATACGTGACCTGGGCCGATGCCGACGCCTTCTGCAAGTGGGAGGGCAAGAGGCTTCCCACGGAGCAGGAATGGGAAAAAGCCGCCAGGGGTACCGATGCAAGGACCTTCCCGTGGGGGACTAAATTTGACAAGAACAAGGGCAACACCCCCCAGTACGGCAACGAAGACACCATGCCGGTCGGAAGCTTTGAGAACGGCAAGAGCCCTTACGGCATCTACGACATGGCGGGAAACGCCTTCGAATGGACGGACAACTGGTTCAAGCCTTACGCCGGGAACACCCACCATGACGAGAACTACGGCGAGAAGTACAAGGTGCTCAAAGGCGGGTCCTGGTACGACTGTACGTACTACAAGTGCGGCATAAGCGCCCCCGCGTTCAACAGGATATTCTTCCATCCCCTGACGAAGAACAACAACTTCGGCTTCAGGTGCGCCAAAGGCGCGAAGGAATGATCCGGGATGGAAGGGCCTGAACTCAAGCGGCAAGTGTCCGCAAGCAGATACCTGGTTTTCACCGCCTTTATATGCGGCGCGATAGTAATGGTCCTGGAGCTACTTGGCTCGAGGATCATAGGGCCTCCATTCGGCGTAAGCCTTTTCGTGTGGACGTCGCTCATAACCGTCACGCTCGTCTCGCTCGCCCTCGGGTACTGGTTCGGAGGAAAGCTCGCGGACAGGAAGACGAGCCATACAGCGCTCTTCACGGCCATACTCCTCGCTGGCCTCTTCGTGCTCTCTATTCCGCTCACAAAGGGCGTTGTCATAGACAATGCCCTCATCCTGGGTCTCAGGGCAGGGTCGCTTGCAAGCTCCGCGGCCCTTTTCGGGCCTCCCCTTTTCCTGCTCGGGATGGTGAGCCCCTTTACAGTCAAGCTATATATGGACGATGGAATGGGGGTCGGCAGGACCGTCGGCTGGCTCTACGCTGTCTCCACCTTCGGCAGCTTTCTGGGCACGGTCCTCACAGGCTTTATCCTGATACCGAGCCTCGGCGTAAACAACATCATCTACCTCTCGGCCCTGGTCCTCGTCGCTTTATCCGCGGGGTACTGGGTGTTTTTCAGGAAGAAAGCCCTGGCTGCCGCGCTCATAGCGCTCCCGGTCCTGTTCTTCCTCGCGCCTGAGGAACTTCCTTCCGTTGTGAGGCCCGACGGCACAAAGGTATCGATTATCTCAGCCAGGGACAGCGCCTACGGGCAGATAAAGATAGTCGATTACTCCTACGGCGGAGTGACATTAAGGGAATTCCTCCTTGAGAATATGATCCAGGGTGCCATCGATGTCAACACTGGCCTTTCGATATCAAAGTACACATATTACTCCGAGCAGATAGCGATGGGGTACAAGCCTGACTCAAGGCGCGCCCTTGTCATAGGCCTCGGCAGCGGGATAGTCCCGAAGAGATTCGCCTCGCACGGCATAAAGACGGACGTGGTGGAGATTGACCCGGGCGTGGTGGACGCGGCTGCAAAATACTTTTCTTACGACCCCTTAACGCATGACACCTACATAGAGGACGGAAGATATTTTCTCAAGTCTCCCGGGGACGACTACGACATCATCTTTCTCGACGCCTTCTCCGGAGACACCCCGCCAAGCCACCTCGTGAGCGTCGAGGCGTTCGAGCTTATGAAAAAAAGGCTCTCCCGTGACGGCATCCTCATCATGAACTTTATCGGCGAGAACCGGGCCAGCAACCCGATAGTGCCCTCTATGGTCCAGAATACCCTTAAAAGGGTATTCCGTCACGTGGACATATATACCTCGCCCGGTTATTTTTCCGAGACGCCTCATGTGCTGAACATGATATTCGTGGCTTTCGATGACGAAAGGGCCGTTAATACCGGCTTTCTCCCGGACAACGTTTATCCGCCGATCGTACAGGACCTCAAGGGCCTTTACTCCAGGAAGGTATCGCTTAAACAGGCGGATCTTGTTTTTACCGACGATTACAACCCTATCGACTTCTACGACATCGAGACAAGGGAGCTCTTCAGGAAAACCGTTATATCGAACACCGACAGGGCGATATTCATTTATTGACCACGGGATATCCGGGGTAAAAGTTTTTTTTCGGAAGGGCTTGCCCTATCCATCCAAGCCAGGAGGTTATTGAAATGCTTACCGCCGCATACAGATGCCTTGCGCTTCTTTCAGCGCTCGCCATATTCACGGGGTGCAGCTCCTCTGCCCCGGAAAACATGGTCCAAGTGCCTAAAGGGGAGTTCATCATGGGGAGCAACGAGGTAGATAAGGAGGCCAAGGCCATTCAGTACGGCGATAAAAGGCCATGGTACGCCAATGAAGGGCCTGAGAGGAAGGTACAACTCAAGGAATTCCATATAGACAGGACAGAGGTCACCAACCTCCAGTATAAGGAGTTCGTTCAAAAGACAGGACGGCCCCAGCCGCCTCACTGGGCCGGCGGGACATATCCGGCAGGCCTGGACGAGCACCCTGCCGTACTCGTAAGCTGGGCTGATGCCGATGAGTACTGCAAGTGGAAGGGCAAGAGGCTTCCGACAGAGGCCGAGTGGGAAAAGGCCGCGCGCGGCACGGATGGCAGGAGGTTCCCGTGGGGAGCGGACTTCGATACAAAGAAAGTAAACACGCTCGGCGAGTACAATGGCACGCTTCCGGTAGGCACGCTCAAGGACGGCGCAAGCCCATACGGCGCCATGGACATGTCCGGCAACGCTCAGGAGTGGACGGCGGACTGGTACCTCCCCTATCCCGGCAATGACTTCAACGACAAGGATTACGGCGAGAGATACAAAGTGGTAAGGGGCGGCGGCTGGGGAGGCATGGGCCACTACAGCCTGCAGGTCTACGTAAGGTCGGCCTTCAGGAACGCTGCCCCTCCGCAGGAACGCTTCGACGATGTGGGCTTCAGGTGCGCCTGGCCGTAACAGCGCGCGTTGCTTCTGAAAAACCTCATCCCGGCGTTATTGCAGCTCTTCCGATGGAAAGGACCGTCTTTTGATGTCTCGCAGCGGCAAGCAGACAATATGCGCGATTCTGCTTGTAATATCAGGCGCCCTTCTGCCTGACACGGCATTTTGCGTTGAAGAGGACCTCTATATCTACAGGCTCCTTTTCGGAGGCGTCCAATTCACTTTTGAGAAGATAACGACCGATGAGAACGGCCACGAGCAGGAACGTTCCCAATTCCGGCAGGCCTACTACCTTGATACGCTTGGGCCTATTTACTCCCGCTTCCTGGCCACCTATAACGCCGGCATCAGGTTCGTCAACTCCAGCACCGGTTCGGGGTCGTCAGGCTCCGATACGGAAACCGATTCCATTTATTATTATCTCACGACCAACCTGCTTCCGAAATCATCGATCCCCCTTACCCTGTCGGCTTCCCGCAGCGCTTCCACCACCGAATACGGGACCGGCAACTCCGAGATCACCACTAACCATTACGCGCTGCAGTGGTATCTGGGACTCAGGACCTTGCCCAAGACCGCTATCTTCATAGAAAAGACCGATACCGAGACCGACAACACAAGCCAGAACACAATGAACTACAGATTAAACATGGAGAAAAGGGTAGGCAAGTCCTCAAATGCCCTCTATTATACCCTGTCGGAGTCCGACAGCTCTGGCGGCAGTTCCAGCACCAACTCCTCGATAAACTTCATCAACGGCACAAGGCTTTCGAAGGACACCTCGATAAACTTCGGGTTTTCAAGGGGAAATAGCGAAACGGATTCCGCTGGCACGGCGACCAGCACCGACGTCCAGGGATTGAATATCAATCTCTATTCCTCCCCCAGCCGGGAGTTCGCCCAGACGCACAGTTACACGTACTTCAACAGCGATACCGGAGAGAGTACGGACACAGGACAGACCTACAACGGATCCATGAGCTACAGGTTCTCCGGCGCGCTGACATCCAGCATGGCCCTTTCTGTTACCGAGGCCGTCTCTGAAAACCCGACCATAACGACTGAAAGCACCTCTTTTGCCTACAATGCCGGCATGAGCTACGCCATAAACAGGAACATGTCCCTCTCCCAGACCATCGCCTACAGCTCTTACGATAGCACCTCAAGCGACACCAATGAAGCGTTCAGCGAACAGACCTCGATAGGGTACCACACCGACTATCTTGGCTGGGCAGACCTCTCCACCAGTTACGGCCTGGGCTACAGCTACCAGCGATACAACGAAAACCCGACCCTTACAGGTCTTGCGCAGAACTTCTCGCTATCGCTCAGCAGTATTGACGTGACCCAATACGCTCTGTTCAACGCCAACTTCAATCTGCGCGACACTTCCAACAGCTCCGGTAGCTGGGAGAGCTATAGGTCCTACGACTTCAACGCGCTCAGCAGGAAATGGAAAAAATATGTTGGGCTCGCAGCTACTTACCACAATGAGACCGAGAGCCACGAGTTCTCCCTCCTGGGGAGGGAGAGCGAAAGTTTCAGATTCACCGCCAACTCCAACTATTTCCAGAACACCACACTGGCATTCTCTTCTGATTACAGCAGCACAACCAACAGCGTAAGCGGCACCTCCGACATAATACGCAACGACTTCAGCGCGACACACAACCGGACCGTCAAGGGTGGCCCCCTGAGTCTTTTTCTCAGGTGGTCCACTGTCGATCAGTCGTTCAATGGCGGGACGGACTCCACCCTGATCACAGCCTACGGCGCGACATATGGCAGGAGGGTCTTGCGGAATGCGTCCTGGGTTATCGCGGCGAACAGGACGAATACCACATACAAGAACACCTCCAGCCATGTCACCTCTGTATCCAATGCTTTAAACTTTGCCCTGAGGAGCTGGTTATTATCGCTCCGACACAACTACAGCATGACCAAAGACCAGACAAGAGACCAGGTCGAGAACAGATATTACATGCAGATCTCAAGAAACTTCGCGAGTATGCTTCCTTTTTAGCCGGCCATGAAAAACAACTCAGCGGCTGTAGCCGCAACATCACTTGTCTTGCTCGCGGTAGTAATCGCCTATTCCTTTGCCGCGCACTCCAGGAACTTCGTCTGGTCTGACCCTCTGACCATGTGGCGTGACACGGTGACGAAATCACCGATGAAGGGCAGGGCCCATTACAATTACGCGACAGTGCTTGTCGGCGCCGGGCAGTTTGAGAAGGCGCTTGAAGAGAACCTGAAGGCCGTGGAGATAACCCCCGGGTACGCGAGGGCGCACTTCAATATCGGAGCTATCCTCCATGTCTGGGGACGCAATGACGAGGCCGCCGCCAGATATAAACTGGCGATAGAGCTTAAACCCGATCTGGCGGAGGCGCACCTCAACCTCGGTTTCATATATTATACGAAGGGCCTTCTTAAAGAGGCCATGTCGGAGTACGCTCTTGCGGCCAGGCTCAAGCCCACAAACCCGAAGGTATACGTCAACATGGGGAATATCTACAGGGACACGGGGATGCCGGAGAAGGCCCTTGCCGAATACAGCAAGGCATTGTCATATGACCCGGCTAACGTACAGGCTATCATGAATATCGGCGGTATACTTATTAAGACGGGCAGGGCCATGGAGGCTCTGCAGGAGTTCCGGCAGGCTATCGCATTGGACCCCGGGCTTGCTGAAGCGCATTATATGCTGGGGGGAGCCCTTATCGCGCTCGGAAGGACTAAAGAGGCCAGGGCAGAGCTTGAGGCTGCGATGATGCTGGACCCGGGGCACGAAGGCGCGCGCGAGGCCTTTATAAGGCTTAATAACGGTAAGTATTAGGAACGGATCTTCCGCAGGGCGTTCTGCGCCTCTTCCCTGACAGGTTCGAACGGGTAATCAGCGAACGCCTGAATAAAGCCCTCGAAGCCCTTCGCCTTGCCCTTGAGCGAGGAGGCCACCTTAAGCAGCTCTATGACCGACCTGGAGTCCTTCCTGTCGCCAGCGTTCATCAGCGCGTCGAATATCCTCATGACATCGGCCTGGACCATGTCATCACCGGCGGCGGCGAGCGCCTCAGCCGCGGAAGCCATCGCTTCCCCATCCCCTGAGCCGATTACATTCAACAGCGCCTCAACGCCTTTCCTGCCGGCGTTGGCCAGGGCCTGCGCGGATGTGAGCCTGTAGAACGGCTCCCGCTGCTCAAGCATCTGTTTTTTGACTATTTCAACGCCATCGGTGAAACCCTGGACGAGCGCGGTCGCCGACGCTTTCCGTACATGATATATCTCGTTATCGAGGTGCTCCATAAGCTTTTCTTTCGCGTCATGTGTCTTGAACCTGGCGAGCTCCTGGGCGGCCATTATTGAAACATCCTCGTCCTTATGGGTAAGGGCGTCGGTGATGATATTAAAGAAGGCCTTGTTCCTGGCCAGGGCTATCGTGTGGACGATAGTCTTGGCGAAGACCCCCTGAGGAGGATCATCGATCAAAAGGGTCAGCTCATTTGAGGTCCCTGCCTGGTCTTCCTTCGCCAGGTGATTGAGGAGCATCGCCCCTTCCTCCCTTGTGACGGTCCCGGCCATCACCTTGGAGAACATGGTGGTCAGCTTGTCTTTTATCGAGCTCATCCGAGTCTGTCTGTTCCTTCTGCTTTCATTAAGGGGCCGCACCCTTCCGGGCTCAGGCGATACTACGTTTCGAGATCGTATGGCAGCATGCCCCAGAGAAGTTAAGCTCTTGGATTATAACATAAAAGCCGCAGGGGACAACAAGATTATCAAATGCCGGCAGAGCCCGTCTTCCAAGCCCCCGAGCTTCATCTCTCATCTTTTTCGAGCCTTGGGACAGACGCCGCCAGGTCAGGCCGTAGAGCAACCGCCCTGTTGTAAGCGGCCCTGGCCCTTTCCTGGTCTCCTGTCTTCGAGTAGAGCTTGCCAAGGTTTACAAGGGCGTCCCAGCTCGCCGGATTGAGCTTGAGAACAGAGTCAAGAAGATATTCGGCGGACCCGAAGTCCCCTTTTTCCATAAAGGCGAGCGCCAGGTTATACATGGCGTTCTCATTGTCCTTTTGCGCCCGGATAGCCTTTACATAATATTCTATCGCCTTGTCCAATTCCTTCCCCTCGTGGTGCATGGTGCCGAGGTTATAGAGCGCGGCCGCGTTCGCGGGGTTTATCCTGACGGTCTCGCTGAAATGATATACGGCCTTATCCCGCTCTCCCCTTCCCATATAGATCATACCCAGGTTGAGATGCGCCTTTTCCGCCTGAGGATTGAGCTTCAAATCCTCGTTGTACTGCTCTATCGCCTTGTCTATCTTCCCGCCCCTGTGATACGCCCACGCGAGGTTATACCTTACCCGCTCCTTTGCCGGGCTCTTCAAGACAGCGTCCTCGTAGAGCGTCATCCCGTTCTGCCAGACGTTATTGCGCGCGTAGGCGGCCGTGCCCAGAGGCAGGACCATGAGCGCAAAGGCGGCAGCTACGGCCTTCCACGGCCCACCGAGGCCCGCCTTGCCCCATACAAAAAAAAGGCCCGCGCTTGCCGACAACGCAACACCAACGCTTGGCAGATAGAGCCTGTGCTCGAATATAAGGTCCTTTATCGGGACTATGGACGACTCCACGGAGATGGTGATGAAAAACCAGAGCCCCCCGGCCGATATAAGGGCCAGGTATCCGCTCCCTCCCCTCAAGAACCTGATAAAGAGATAGACCGCTCCGATGAAAAGGGAGGATATGAAGATGAATGAAGCGAAGACCTCTGGCGCGAAGAAAGAACTGAACATGGGATAATCATAATCAATCGTCTGATCGACGGGCAGCACAAGCAGGCGCAAATAGGTGACTATCACCCTGAACTGGGTCACGAGGTAGTCGTGCCTGGAGATATTCTGCAGGTCCCGTATCTGAGCGCCGATCAGATTACCCCCGACGCCATCCACGCCCATTGGGCCAAAGATCATATACGGGATGACCGCCATGGCAAGGAGTATTGGCGTAAGCTTTAACAGCCTCCTTCCAGGCCGCCCCCTGAACAAGGCCAGCTCTATCATAAGGAGCGTAAAGGGGAGCGTGAAGCTTATCTCCTTTGTCATCTGGGCGGCCCAGACGGAGATGAGCCCGGCAAGGTACAGGACGGCCCTCGTCCTGGCCTCAGAAAGCCTCCATTTGAGGTAAAAAACGATACCGAGAAGATAAAAAAACGTGGCGAGAGAGGCGAACCTCTGCGAGATATAGGCCACCGCCTCTGTCTGCACCGGATGGACTATGAACAGGAGCGCGGCAAGCGCCGCTATCTGGAAAGAGGGCAGGCCCTTTTCAGAAAGCCTCGGGGTCCTCGTCAGCAACCCGGAGAAGAAAAATACAAGGATGCCATTAGCTATATGAATGGCGATGTTCACGGCATGGTAGCCTCTAACGTCCATGCCGTTGGCAAAGAAGTTAAGGGCGAAGGTAATGTATGTGAAGTACCTTGTGCCGCCGGGAGGCCAGAAGCTCTCTGGCCTGTACGCGCTGCTGTAGTCTACTACGTACAGATAATCATCGAACTGGAAAGTAGCGGTGAAGGTATTAGAGTAAACGGCAACGGCCAGGAGGGCGATGAAAAACAAGACCGCCGCTACGGAAAGTCTTTTATGCCCCGACAGGAAGTTGTCTAAACCAGACATAGAGATTGGGTCCCCTGGAAAATTGCGTTATTTTACCCTAATTTACATAAATGGCACAAGGGTTTATGTTGTGACTTACGACCTTGATTAGGCTGATGTTTATTGATAAGCTAAGGTTTGGCGGACTGAAACCCCGATTTTAAAAAGGTCGTAAATGGCTGGTTACAGCGGCAGCAGACTTGAGATCCTTGACCGTCTCCTCGCGCTTGGGGCGGAGGTGCCGGAGGGCAGGCTTTGGACCCTTGACCCCAAGAGCCTTAGGTTCAAACACGGCGAGACGCTTGCCGAGCTCAAGGTCCCATACCACATGGGGGGAGAGGACGAAAAGTGCGTTGAAGAGGCGGTCCTCGGCCTCGTCTCGGTCCTTTCAAAGCGGTACGACCCTAAAAAAGAGGGGGCTGAGTCCGCTGTCCATCTGCCAATAGGCCTCCTCAAGGAAAAGACATTCCGGACAGACCTCTTCATCTCAGATTCCCTCGAAAAAGATACGGCCACCTTTGCCCTCTCGGGCGTGCCGTACATCGACAGCGCGATACTCTCCAACTGGCTTGGTTCCGAAGGCCACGGACGCAGGCTCGTTAAGTGGGTCCACGAGTACTTCGGGAAGATGATGAAGGAAGAGGCCCGGACCGACGTGGATGAAAGGACAGCCTACCTTGCCCTCCTTGCCGTCATAAACACGGTAAGGAAAAAAAAGGAGAAGGCCAAGGGGTTCAGGATAAAGGGCCTTTCCTACGAAAGGCTCGACCTTATAACAGGCCTTGTGATCTTCCTGACCTTGAGGACGTCCCTTTCCTGGTTCTTCAAAAAGCTTAAAACAAGCGGGGCATCATCTTACAACCCGGCTGCGGAATTATTACTTTCGTCGGCACTGGTCCCCAAGTCCTTTCTCGCCATACCCGCAAGCCTTGTGTCAACTACGCTCAACCCGTACGGGATAAGCGCCGAGGCCTTCGACGCGCTCGGAGGCGTACTCCCGGCCATATACGACGCCGCCTCCGCAGAGGAACTGCTCTCAAGGAGCGTCCGAGCCGTCGGCGGCAACAATGAGGTCAACGAGGTCGTACAGGCCCAGGCCAACATAAACAGGTTCAGACAGGAGTCCCTGGCATACCTTTCGGAGATCGACCAGCCGGGATCTGACGCGCAGTCGACCCTCTATGAGCTCTACAACGAAGACAGGCTCATAAAGAACTTCCTCTCAGACCACAAGTCCATTGCGAACCTCTCAGCCGCGCTCGAAGAGGTGAGAAAGAACCATGTGAAAGACCAGCACAGGGCTGAGAAGCTCGAATCGTTCCTCGACTTCCTTGCCGGCTTCAGGAAATCGGTCTTCGGCAGCTTCTTCAAGGGGCCCAGGAAGGCCGAAGAGATAACCGGCGTCATACAGGGCTATTACGCCTGCGCGCTCGACAACCACGTTGAGCGCAACGCTGGCCCCATGCGTACCTGCCTTGCCGACAGGCGGGAAGAGTACAAGCACAACCTGCTGGTCGATGAGTACAACAGGGGACGCCTGTACAGGTTCTCAACCGATGACAGGCCTGCCCTCAAGACCCTCGCGGTCGAGGAGGAAGGGCAGCTCTTCATCGATATGAAGGACTTCTCCCGGAAGACCTTGAACGTCAAGGAAATAGCGATGGCGGATTTCATGCGGGAGCATTTTTACACCCCGATCCTTAACGCCGCGAGCCGCTACGCCGTTGGCACGGGCGTGACAGCCAACGAGCGCGGCATAAGGCTTACGAACCTCCCCGGCGACGCGGCCATCTTCTCCGGCGGCGTGACGAACCTGGTGGCGCTCGCAAAGGACATACAGCAGATAATACGGGGCTACCGCGAGGAGCTATTGAAAAGGCTGCCCCCTAAAAGGGATGACGAGGTACTCGAAGAGGTCCACAGGAGATTCGCGGCAAGGAAAGACGCGCTCAGGCAGAAGAGGGCTGAACTGAATGAGTCGATGGCCAGAAACGAGGCTGGTATCGAGACCAGGCTCGTGGCTCTCGGTGAAGAGGAGCACAGGCTCGAGAACACTTACAGAGAGGAGCTTGAGGCCGCGATAAAGGGAGAGCTTGAGGCCGGGCTTTACATCGCGTACGGTGCCAAGGCTGAGAACATGGTCATCGAGACAAGGGAAGATTTCTCCGGGCCGGTAAGCGTATCGATAGGCGGAAAGATAAACGAGGCCTCAAGAGGCACCTTCAGGAACCCGCTGGTGAGGGCAAAGCTCGAAAGGTCGCTTGAGAACGAAAAGAGCCGCCGCAGGAACAAGGCCATACGCTACCCGTTCGACGTTTACATAGACAGGGTATTCTCGATAAAAGTCCCGACCGAGCTCGACAGCGCCTTTGAGAAGCTTTTGACCTCGCACAGGGAGACAAACGTAAAGGCCATGTCCCAGGTGGTGGCCAACGAGTTCCTTGGCGACATCAACAGGATAATCTCAGGGGAGCCGTTCTCGAACCTCCGCGTCATATCGGCCACTACCGACATATACAACAAGGGAGAGGTCTTAAGCATAAACGCCCTTGAGGCCTATATGAAAGAGGGCCGGGGATTGAAATGGTTCTTCAGAAAAACAGTCCGGACAAGCGAGCTCTGCCCTTCCATACAGGAAGAGTTCTTCATCCCGTTCGACCCGCTGGACCTCTGGTTCAGCCTCGACCCGGTGAAGGGGGTAGACCGGGTCGAGGCATTCTGCAAGGTCGGCGAGGTGATATTCAAGGGCTTCGAGGCAACGACACCGATGGTCGTCTATGAGATCATCAACCCTGAGGGGGATTTCTTCAAGGCGCTGGTAAAGAACCACTTCCAGCAATGGCTGGATGAGTCAAAGGCCGAGCAGCGACTTACAGAGAAGGCCTGAACGACCTTCATCCCTGGCTTGTTGCCGAAGAATTTGTTCGGGCTGCCAATAGCCCTTTCCTATTTCGTAAGCGCCTCATTCATGCTCCCCGTCCTGTATCCCTCAAGGTCAAGGGCAACGTAGATAAACCCTATCTCCTTAAATCCCTGGACCACCTTTTTTCTCAAGCCTTCGTCAAGGAATAGCTTAAGGGCGCCCTCCTCGACCTCTATCCTGACTATATCGTCATGATAGCGGACCCTGAACTGCCTGAACCCGAGCGACCTTAAAAACTCCTCTCCCAGCGCTACCTTCTTTAGCCTCGGCTCGGTTATCCGCGTGCCGTATGGGAAGCGGGAAGAGAGGCAGGCGAAGCTCGGCTTGTCCCATGTCGGGAGGCCAAGCTCCCTGCTGAGCAGTCTTATCTCCTGCTTGGTGAGCCCGGCTTCCTGAAGCGGGCTCCTTACGCCCACCTCCTTCGCGGCGGTCCGGCCTGGCCTGAAATCATTCAAGTCGTCGGAGTTCGACCCGTCGGCAACGCACTTAAAGCCAAGGGCGTCGGCCTCATTGCGGGAGATGCTGAAGAGCTCGCTTTTACAGTAATAGCACCTCTTCTCCGTGTTCTCGGCGAAGTTCGGGATCTCAAGCTCATTTGATTCGATTATGATGTGCCTCGCCCCGATGAGCTTCGTAAGGCGGCAGGCCTCGTTGAACTCGCCTTCAGGGTACGTGGGGGATGTCGCGGTAATGGCAGCGGCCTTCTCCCCGAGCGTGGCGGCAGCGACCTTAAGAAGGAACGTGGAATCCACGCCTCCTGAAAAAGCGACAAGGACGGAGCCCATCTCTTTCAAAATGGATCTGAGCCTTTCCAGCTTGGAGAACGCGGTCATCTCGTCTCCACCGTGGCTTATGGCCGCAGGGCCGTTCAGCATACCCTTGTTTCCTCTATGGCAGCTTCGGAAGCTGGCCCGTCCACCTCGAAATCGGTCGAAACCCCTCCACGGGATGCCCTGAGCGTCCTTTGTGGGCCGGCCTTCTCAAGGGCGTACTTTATTATGAGGCTCCCGGCAAAGTCCCGCGCCTCGATCTCTTCTGTGCCCGAGATGACAGCGGCCGGGCCAGGAAATCCGCAGGGCTCCACAAGGGTGTCTCCTTCCTGCAGCATGGAACGCAGCTTGGTATTGTCGGCGTCGTTCCTGCCGAGTATTATCTTCGCCCCCTTGTACCTGAAGTGCCTGCCTGTCTTGAGGAGGGCCAGGTCCTTTTTGGTAACGTCCTCCTTATTCGTAAGGAGGTCCCTTACCTTTAGCGAAAATATCTTGTCGGTCAGGAGGCACCCGCCGGATGGGCATGGGTAATCGTTTATGTCGAGCTCCTCGGCCAGGTCTATCTGCTGTCTTCTTGACCTGCCGAGCACATCAAGGAGCCGTTCCCTGTCTACAAGCCCCTCCTTCTCAGGTATTGTTGGTTCGAGCTGCTTCGCGCTGAGAGGACGGAGGATAAGCCCTGCGAGCCCGGTCTCTCTTTCTATCACCCTGAAGGCATCTTTCCTCTGGCTCATGGGCCTCTGCCCAAGCACCTCTCCGGTGATGATGAAAGAGGCGCCTATCTCGCGCATGTACTCCTTTGCCTGCATGAACATGTAGACCCTGCAGTCCACGCACGGGTTCATTCCTTTCCCGTAGCCGTGTTTCGGGTTCCTGACTATCTCGATATAGTCCATGCCCTTCGCGAGCACTTTAATGGGAATGCCAAACTCTTCGGCAACCCTTTTCGACTCGCTACGGCACCCGCCGCCGTCCTTTCCACCGTGATTGCAGGTGCAGAAACTGGAAGTGAAGTTCAGGGCATGGACCTCTATGCCCTGCTCGATCATGAGCTTTACGGCAAGGGTGGAGTCCAGCCCGCCTGAAAGAAGAGCTACCGCCTTTATAGACACAAAAAAACTCCTTCTCACAAGGGGCCGGTCACATAAACCCCTTGTATTTTAGTGAAATATAATTATACTGGGAAGGTGCGGTGAAATCAAAAAGATTCTGCCCGCCTTTTGCCAATGAAATGGGAATACCTCTTAATCCTTCTGCTCACGTCTGTAATCGGCTACCTGATCTACCTGGTCCTGGCGCCGTTTTTCGTCCCCGTATTCTGGGCCATAATCCTCGTCATACTCTTCCATCCTTATTATGAATGGCTCACAAGGAAGTTCGGGGGGCGCGCCTCGCTCGCTTCTTTTGCCGCGTGCTCGAGCATTGCCCTGTTCCTTATCCTGCCGCTGGCCATCCTTGGGGCTGCGCTCGCGAATGAGCTGTTGAACCTCTATGCCTGGGCCGAGAAGTATCTCGCGGAGATATCTACCCGCGCCCACCAGTCCCCTGTTTTTTTCTACCACTGGGCCGAGAAGTACCTTGGCGACTACATAGACGTAAATGCCTTGAACCTCCGGGGCATCCTCGCGAGCGTGGTAAGGGACGTAACCGGATACATCGGGCTGGGGCTCCGTGAATTCGTAAAAAGCTTCGCGGAACTGGTGGTAAACCTTTTCCTCGCCTTCTTCTCCATGTTCTTCCTCTTTAAAGACGGCGGCAAACTCTTCAACCTCGTAAAGGACCTCATCCCGGTATCCCAGCGGCATAAGGAAGAGATAGCCGAGAGGAACAAGGGGGTCATATACGCGACCATCTACGGGGGCGTCCTCGTCGGGGCGATCCAGGCCATCCTCGGCGGCATGGCATTCTGGTTCCTGGGCATACCGGCGGCGCTGGTGCTGACCTTCGTCATGTTCTTCGCGACCTTTCTTCCGAGCGTTGGCGCCTCTTTGGTATGGGGGCCCGTGGCGGCCTATCTATTGATAACCGGCGAGTACGTCTGGGGCATCGGCCTTGTCGTCTGGGGCATATTCATTATAGGCCTCATCGACAACGTCCTGAGGCCCTGGTTCGTAAGCGGAAGGACCAACCTTCACCCGCTCCTTCTCTTCTTCAGCATACTCGGCGCAGTCAACGCCTTCGGGATCATAGGCATCATCGCCGGCCCGCTCATCCTATCGATATGCCAGGCGATGATAGAGTTCTACCGCGAATATGTGACGGAAAAAAATACCTGGGCAGGTTGATTATGGCCGGGGCGAATGAATATACATACGAGCGCGAGCGGCCCAAGGTCGTCCTGCCGCTCGCGCTCTTCCTGGCGACAGTTTTAACCACCGTCGCCTCCGGGGCCATGCAGCAGGGGGCGGATATCTTATCCGACCCGCATGAACTCGTAAAAGGCATCCCGTTTTCGGTCTCGCTCCTTCTGATACTCGGCATACATGAGCTCGGCCACTACGTTACCTCAAGGAGGCACGGTGTGGCGACCACGCTCCCCATCTTCATACCCGGCCCGCCGTTCCCTCCGATGATAGGGACCTTCGGCGCTGTAATAAGGATAAAATCCCCCATCACGACAAGGGCCGCGCTCGTCGATATAGGCGCCTCAGGGCCGCTTGCCGGGTTTGTGGTGGCCCTCTTCGTCACCTTCTGGGGGCTGGAGCACTCTACCGTCGTTCCCAGGGGCATGGCCGAAGGCTCGCTCGGCCTGGGCTCGTCTCTGTCATTCAAGCTGCTTTCATACCTGGCGGTAGGCCCGGTCCCTGATACACACGACATATTGCTCAACCCTGTCGCCTTTGCCGGATGGATCGGCATGTTCGTAACGGCCATGAACCTGCTGCCCATAGGGCAGCTCGACGGGGGGCACCTGGTATATGCCCTTTTAGGCCCCAGGCACAGGGTAGTATCTATCGGCATGATAGCCATTCTTGCCATACTCGGCTTTTGGGCCTGGCCGGGCTGGTTCGTGTGGGCCGCGCTGATATCGATAATCGGCATGCGCCACCCTCCGGTCGAGGACCAGCATATCCCGATGGACCCGCGGAGAAGGCTCATTGCCATCGCTACAATAGCCGTATTTGTATTGACTTTCATCCCGTCACCGTTTTATATTGTTTGACCATGAAGATATTTAACGAAGCGGAACTCAAGAAGTACGACGGGAGCGATCCCGCGAACCCCATATACATAGCTTACAATGGCAAGGTCTACGACGTGACCACGAACCCGCTCTTCATCGACGGCATGCACTTCGAGCATTACGCGGGGGCGGACCTGACCGATTTCATGGCCGATGCCCCGCACGGGGACGAGGTGATGGGAGAGTTCACCCCCATCGGAGAGTTCAAGAAATAACCGCGCCAGCCCTCCTTGCTTTTTTCTATTTAAGGGCAAATTGAACAGATGAGACTTGTAATACTCGGCTGCGGCACCTCTACCGGGGTGCCGGTCATAGGCTGCCACTGCGAGGTCTGCGCCTCCGCCAACCCGCTCAACAAGCGCACACGGTCGTCCCTCCTTGTACAGGTCAATGGAAAGAACATCCTCATAGACACATCTACGGACTTAAGGTCACAGTCTCTTGCCAACGGGGTCGAGAGTATCGACGCGGTCCTCTATACCCACCCGCACGCCGACCATATCCACGGCATAGACGAACTCCGGGCCTTTAACCTTGCCGCCGGGGGCGCGGCAATACCGTGCTTCGGCGGCGAGCATACCATAGAGCGCATAAGGACCATGTTCGATTATATCTTCAGGGAAGACGGCAGGGACGGCTGGAAGCCGAACCTCACGACAAATATAATCAGGTCGCCTTTTGACCTCTTCGGTGAAAAGATTGTGCCGGTCGAGGTAATGCACGGGCAGACGGCCATATACGGGTACAGGATAGGGGATATGGCCTACATCACCGACTGCAGCGCCATACCTGAGGGGACGCTTCCCGTGCTCAGGGGAGTAAAGATACTCATATTGGGGGCGTTAAGGCAAAAGCCCCACCCGACTCACTTCTCGATCACTGAAGCGATAGCGGCATCGCAGGCTATCAGCGCGCATAGGACGGTCTTCACGCACCTGAGCCATAACGTCGATTACGCCAGGGACAACCCGGCCCTGCCCCCTGGTATCGAATTCGCCTTTGACGGGATGGCCCTCGAGGTCTGACCTCTTATCTGCGCATTATCACCTTAGCAGGCTGTTGAAAAACAGCCTGCTAAGGCAATCCATGGACGGATTGCCAGATTGCGAGACTTGAAAAGCCGGGCAATTTGTAAGATTTGGACTTTTTCAATATCCTGTTAGATGGAAAGACCGTACATCGCCCTGTTCTCCTTCAGATAGAACGCCCCTTTTACGATCCTGTATATCACCCAGACCGCGTCTGCCAGTAAAATAAAATATCCGATCAGAAGAAGGTAGGTCAGGGCCCCTGTAACAGCCCAGAGGAGGCTCAGCCAGAAGGTCCTTTTCTGCCACCTGAAGTGCGACTCTATCCAGGTGCCTTTAACGTCGGCGTCCTTCACGTAGTTGACTATGACAGCGGCTATGTAAGTTATGCCTATGAAGAGGCCTACGGCCTGAAGGGCGTAGACCACGGCCGCTATCTTCTTGCCCGTGAGGGCGGTCCCAAAGGCCTCATCCATGGTCCTTGGCATGGGAAACTCTCTTTTTGGCGGCTTCTATAGAAATGTAATTAATACAGGTTTAATATAATCAAACTCTTCCAGGAAACTACTAAATACCCCTAAAAAATCGTTTTTTTCATGCCATGCTTTAATTATAGCCCGGAATGAGTGTAGCGGATTTGAGATGAAAAAATCGGATAGAGGGCGGAAACGAATTCAGTTGAGCTTCACACCGCAGAACTTGCAATAAAGGGCGTCCGTATCATGGCCTTCGGCGGCGCATGAGGGGCAGACCTGGGTGGACTTCCTGGAGGACGCGGCCTGCTGGACCATCTCTACGGTAACGATGCCTGTCGGGACAGCTATTATGCCGTAGCCCAGTATCATTATGACAGAGGCAAGGCCCATGCCCAGCGTGGTCTTCGGGGCGATGTCGCCGTAGCCCACGGTCGTAAGCGTCACTATCGCCCAGTATATGCTTCTAGGTATGCTGGTGAAGCCGTTCTCCCCTTTCTCGACCAGGTACATGAGTGAGCCGAGCACCACAACCGCGGTCATGACCGTGGCAAGGAATATCGATATCTTCTTTCGGCTTGCCTTGAGGGCCTGGACTATGTACATGCCCTCGTCAAGGTACTCGAAGAGCTTGAAGGTACGGAATATGCGGAGCACTCGGAGGACGCGCACCACGAGGAGATACCTGCCTCCGGGCACGAAGAGGTCAATATATGTGGGGATTATTGCGAGGAGGTCTATTACTCCGAGGAAGCTCGTGGCGTACTTCAAGGGCCTCGCGACGCACATGAGCCTCAAGGCGTACTCTATTGTGAAGAGGATGGTGAAGAACCACTCGGCGGCGTAGAGAAAACCGCCGTACCCGTCCGCTATCCATGTGACGCTGTCGAGCATCACGCACAGGACGGAGAGGAGTATGGAGGATATGAGTAGCGCGTCGAAGAGCTTGCCCGCGGGCGTGTCAGCCTCGTAGATTATCCGGTGGAGACTTGCCCTCCAGCCGACGAAGACGCTCTTACCGGCCAATTCATTACCGTTCATGTCAGAAGTCTATAAATTCGTGGCCGCACCTTGGGCAGTGCGAGGCCTTAACGCTGACCTTTCTCCTGCAGAAGCCGCAGGTCTTATAACCCCAGCCCCTCATAGGATTGCCCATGCCTATAAGTAGCGCGTGCGGCATCGCGATCACGAATGCCAGCGCGCCATAAACCCACCATCTCAAAAAACTCCGCCCCTTTCTTGAGGCGATGAACGCGGGCATGAGCCCGAGAGAGACCGACAATATGATCAAAAGCAAGAGGTCCTGCATATCTCTATCCTGCCTTTCCCGTGAGCCGGGCCGTCATTCAGATATCTTCCTCGGGGCCGACGCCAAGCTCCAGCATCTTTATCTCAGGCAGCGTCGTGCCTATGATCCCCTGCATATCCCCGTACATGCCGGCTGTGTTGTTAAGGACCCTTTCCAGCTGTTTTTCCCTTCTGGCCCATATCTTGAGCATGGCCCTCTTTTCGGCCTCGAGGTCCTCCCTCAACGCGCTGAAGGACTCGACTATGCCTTCGATGCGCTGTCTGAACTCCTGGCCGGAAAGGTAATTATATATGGACTCCATCTTCTCGTTTTTGCCGACAGCCGATAGCCTGGAGATAGCGAGGTCGATAAGCCCTGCCCTCAGGGCCTCGGCGAGACTTCCGGCAAGCGAAGCGCCAGTTACCCATACGCCCTCAAACTGCGCGAAGGCCGCGACACCCCTGGGGAGCGCCTCTGATACAAGGACCGCGACCTCCGCCTTCATCTCCCGCTGGTCGTCCTTGAGCTTTGAGACCCATTCGTCACTCCAGGCCTTCGTCCTCTTCGACTCCCACACGATAGAGCCGCAGTACTGGCCAGCCCTCGTATAGACCTTCTGGACGATATCAGCGCCGCGCATGCCCTTGGGCACCGGCTCTACGACATCGACGGGGAACTTCGACCGCAGAAGCGCTTCGAGGTCAAGCTCCGCGACCTCGCCCTGTGTTTGCATCGAGCCCTGCTCACCCTTGCGCTTTAGCTCCTCGATGTGCCTGAGCATGTCGCTGATCTTCTTGTCCTTCTCCATGTCCTTAAGCCTGTGCTCCTCGGAGAACATCTCAAGGGTCGCCTGCCTTATCTGCTCCCTTTCAGCGTCGATCTCCCTCGCCACCTTAAGGTCAAGGGCCTTTTTCTCCTCTTCGAGTACTCTGGCGCGCCTGCGGAGTTCCAGCTCCTGCCCTCTCGCCTCTTCAAGGAGGGCGTCTTTCCTGATTCTTTCTTCCTTCAGGTCGTTAAGCTCTGTGGCGACCTGCTCAAGGGCCTTCTTCCTGGCCTCGTCGGCAAGCCTGGAGCGTTCGACGGAGAGTTTCCGCGCCACAGTCTCCTCAACGGCTTTTTTGGACGCCTCTATATCGGCGAGCTTCTTTTGTATCTCCTCCTCACGGGCGCCGATCTCGAGATCCTTCTGTCTTGCCTTTGCCTCGTACTCGGCCCTCAGACCCTCTTTTATCTGGTTCGAAAAGGCCTCTGTAAGCGGTATCTTGCTGCCGCAATTTGGGCATCTTATAGTCTGGTCAGCCATGATATTACCTCGTACCGTAAAGATATCATGAAACGCGATTGAAGTGGAGCACTTAAGGCACAGAATCCAGACGTTCAGGCTTAAGGCACTATCCTTGTGCCTGCCCTGCCCTCCAACGCCTCTTCCGCAAGCTCAGGCGACGTTATTATGACCTCTCGCCCGCCGGAGCGCAAAAAGCCTATCGCCGCCTCTATCTTCGGGCGCATGGAGCCAGGGGCGAATTGCCCTTCTTCAAGATACCTTTGAGCTTCCACCACGCTCATCTCCGAGACAGCCCTCTGTCCTGGCTCCCCATAATCGAGGTAGACATTATCGACCTGCGTAAGGTCGATGAAAGTAACGGCCCCGATATCCTTGCCGAGGAGAGCGGTCGTAAGGTCCTTGTCTATTACCGCGTCTACCCCCCTTACAATCCCGTTGCCAACGTCCACAACAGGCACGCCCCCTCCACCGGCGGCTATTACTATAACGCCGTCTTCCGTCAGCCTCTTTATAACCGTTGACCCTATTATCCTTACTGGCCTTGGAGAAGGCACCACGCGCCTGTAGCCCCTGTGGCTGTCCTCCTTCATAATCCACCCCCGTTCCTTTGATAGGGTTTCGGCCTCCAAAGGCGTATAATACGGCCCTATGGGCTTTGTGGGGTCTTTGAAGGCCGGGTCGGAGGTATCGACCACGACCTGAGTTATAAGAGTCGCGACATCTTTTTTTGAACGTTCTTTCATCAAGCGGTTTAAAAGGGTCTGCTGGAGCATGAAGCCGATGCCTCCCTGAGAGTCGGCGCCGGCTATATAAAGGGGCATTGGCGGGATTACGTCTTTTGCGGCCTCGTTCCTTATTACGATATTGCCTACCACGGGGCCGTTGCCGTGAGTGATGACGAGGGGGACCCCTCTGGCTGCGAGCCCGGCTATGACAGAAGAGGCCCTGTCGGCGTTATCGAACTGCTCTTCGATAGCGCCGCGCTGGCCCCGCCTTATGATGGCGTTGCCACCAAGGGAGACTATAGTCAAGCCGAGGTTCCGGTTGGGACCGGCCACAAAGCCTCCTCACACGTTTTTGGCCTTTGTGTCGAACTCCTCTACGTAATCTATGGCAAACGAAGCCGCTATGGCGCCATCTCCAACGGCTGTGGCGACTTGAAGAAGCGGCGTGGTGCGGCAGTCGCCAGCGGCGAATATGCCCGGCGTGCTGGTCGTAAGCCTCTGGTCTGTCTTTATGAAGCCGCCGCTATCCTTGTCTACGTCCACGAAATCGGTGGTCGGGTTTATGCCTACGAATATGAATACCCCTTCGACATCGATACTCTTCTTCTCCCTGCTCTTGAGGTCTTCCAGCACGACATACCTGACGAGGCCTCCTTCGGCCTTTATCTCATGGAGGACATGGCTCTTGAGCATCTCGATATTGGGGGTCGCCTCCATCTTCTCCTGGTGCATCTTCTCGGCCCTGAACTTGTCCCTGCGGTGAGAGATGTAGACCTTTGAGGCGAGCCTGGAAAGGTATACGGCCTCTTTGACGGCGGTATCGCCCCCGCCAACGACCAGGACCTTGAGGTTCCTGAAGAACGGGCCGTCGCATGTAGCGCAGTAGGAAACGCCCTTTCCGGTAAGCTCCTTCTCCCCCGGCACGCCGAGCCTCTTGGGGCTCGCCCCGGTCGCCACTATAACGGCCTTGGCCCTTATCTCCCCTTCAGAGGTCTTTATCACCTTTACCGCGCCTTCAAGGGCGATATTCTGGACGTCCACGAGCTTTATCTCAAGGCCAAGCCCCCTGGCGTGCTCCTCGAACTTCTCCATGAGCCCGGCCCCGCTTATTGAAGGGAAGCCGGGGTAGTTCTCTATGATGTCGCTCACGGCTATCTGCCCGCCGACCATCTGCTTTTCCAGCAGCACGGTCTTAAGCCTCGCCCTCTGGGCGTATATCCCCGCGGTGAGCCCTGCCGGGCCGCCGCCTATTATTACCAGGTCGTACATCTTTTCCCATCGCCTCCTTGAATCGTTAAAAAACAATCCTAAACCATAACATGCCTTGAATTCAAGGCCCAACTTACCCCAATATCCTCCTTACGGCGTCTAGGTTCCGGAGGTCGTCCTCGTCAGAGTCTTTCGGGGTCTCGAGTATCATCGGTACGCCCTTTATCTTCGGGTTGTTGAGGAAAAAACCGAAGGCCTCAAGGCCGATCGTGCCCTTGCCTATCTCCTCGTGCCTGTCGAGTTTGGAGCCCATGCGCCCTTTCGAGTCGTTCAGGTGGATGGTCTTGAGGTTGCCAAACCCCACCTCAGAACCTATCGTCTTCACGAGCGCCTTCGCCTCGCCAGGGGTTGAGAAGTCATAGCCTGCCGCGAAGGCATGGCATGTGTCGAAGCAGAGCCCTGTTTCAAGCCCCACCCCTTCGGCCTTCCTTATCAACTCGCCTATATCTGAAAGAGAGCTGCCGAAGCCGTAGCCCGCGCCTGATGTGTTCTCGAAAAGTATGCGTGTTGAGCGGCCGAGGCCGCTTCCCGCGACTTCTTTGAGCGCGGCGGCCACCCTTTTTACAGCAAAGGCGGAACCCATGTCCTGCGGGCTTCCGAGGTGGGTGACGAGGTAGTCGGCCCCTATGGCCTCGGCTATGCCAAGCTCCTTTGAGAATATGTCGATCGACTTGTGATAGATGGCGTCATCAGGGGAAGAGAGGTTTATGAGGTAGTTAGTATGTACCACGACAGGCCATATGCCGCTCTCTTTTCTTTTTGCCCTGAAAAGCCCCGCCTCGGCTGGAGCGAGCGGCGAGTATATCCAGCTCCTCGGGTTCCTGCCGAATATCTGCATGGCGTCGCATCCGAGCCCCAGCGCCCGCTCGACAGACCTGGATATCCCCCCGGCTATGGATATATGGACCCCCAGCGGCATTCAGCGCTTGCCCTTCTCTTCGAGCCTTCTTCTCGCCGCAGAGGCCAGGGCGGAAGGTATGCTCTTGCTTTTGGAAATGCCCTGGATGTCCTTTTCATATACATATTCAAGGAGCTTGAGGGATACCGTAAGCGGGGTCTTGGGGTTTGTGAGCACGCCGATCCTGATGCTGTAGCTCTTCATCCATTCCTTGTTCCTGGCGATATGGCGGAGTATCTCGTCACTGCTCCCCTTGGAAAGCGTTACCCTCTGTACCTCCTCCTCGGTGATCCTCGGGTTCTTAAGTACCCCCATCGCGATCATCTTGTTGGAGTCCCTTACGAGGAGCTCCCTTGCCGCCTTGTTCCCGCTAAGCGCGAGTTTGAGCTTCTGCCCCATCGACATCTGGGAGACGAGCTTGAAGATATTCTGCTCGTCTGCCTTGGCCCGCTTCTCGTCGGTCAGGTCCTGGTGAAGGGGCTGCGGCTCATCTTTTTTTGGACCCGGCTTTGCGGCAGGCGCGGGGCCGCCACCTTGAAGAAGCGTTGCTGCGATCGTCTTGCCGGTAAGCGGGTTTTTCATCAGTGCGTCAGCCAGATAAGGTTTCCTGGCGAGCAGCTCCTTGTCGTCGGACAGGGCCGCGACGACCTCTTCCGGCCCCGTCTCGGCAAGGCGCCGGAGGGTGTCGTCATCGGTATTCGGGTTGAGCGCGGCCATTATCTGTATCGCCTCGTCCTCTTGCTTTATCTCAAGCACCTTTTTTATGACGAGCGGGTCGAGCTTCTCGTCGAGAGCCGCTATGAGCCCATGGGCAGGGTACGCCTCCAGGCTCTTCCTTGCCGCCTGTGCGATCGAGCTATCCTTGTCAAAGCCCAGGATAAAAAGGACCGTTACCTCGTCGCCCACTGACAGGCCCCAGGACCTGTCCCTCCGGGCGATAGACAGCCGTACTTCCACGGGCTCCGAAGGAGAGATGTACTTAAGCAGCTCCTGCCTGACCTTCATCCTGTTACTGCACCCTCTCCTTCTCTGGCTTGTGGGCGGCTATTATCTTCTGGCTCAAGTACGTCGGCACCTCCTCGTAGTGGGAGAACTCCATCGTGAATATGCCCCTGTCGCCCGTCATCCCACGGAGGTCGGTGGCGTAGGTGATGACCTCCGACATCGGCACGAGCGCGTTTATCGTCTGGCTCCCTGCCTTGGGCTCCGCGCCGAGGATCTTGCCGCGCCTCGCGTTTATATCGCCTATCACGTCGCCGAGCTTGTCATCCGGCACGCTTATCTCCATCTTCATTACAGGCTCAAGGATAACAGGGTGCGCCTGCTCCATCCCCTTTTTAAAGCCCATTGACGCCGCTATCTTGAAGGCCATCTCGGAGGAGTCTACCGAATGGTAGGTCCCGTCATAGAGCGCGACCCTGAAGTCAACTACCGGGAACCCCGCGAGCACCCCTGTCTGCATCGCCTCCCTTATCCCCTTTTCAACGGCAGGCACAAACTGCCTCGGGATAGCCCCTCCGGTTATCTGGTCGACGAATTCGAAGCCCTTGCCCCTGGGAAGCGGGGTGATATCCAGCCAGGTGTCGCCGTACTGCCCCCTTCCGCCGGACTGCTTCTTGTACTTGCCCTGCACCTTCACGTGCGACCTTATGGTCTCCTTGTACGGCACCCTCGGCGTCTTGAGCTCCACCTCGCAGCCGTACTTCCTCTTGAGCTTCTCAACAGAGACCTCAAGGTGCACCTGCCCCACCCCGGAAAGGAGGAACTCATGCGTCTGCTCGTCCATCCTGAAATCAAGGCTGGGGTCCTCTTCCATGAGCTTCTCAATCGCCGAAGGGGCCTTGTCCTCGTCAGACTTTGTCTTCGGGTGTATGGCGTATGAAAGAGCGGCGGCAACAGGCGGGAACGGCGCGAATTTGACGGGTTCGGCCACGTCGCAGAGCGTATCCCCTATGTGGGTGTCCTTGAGCTTTGCCACGGCCACGATATCTCCCGCCTCGGCCTTCTGTACTTCCTTGAGCTTTTTACCCTCCATCAAAAACAGATGCCCAAGCTTCTCCTTAACGTCCCGCGCGGGGTTGTAGACCGTAGCGTCGGCGTGAAGGCTGCCGGAGAATATCCTGAAGATGGATAGTTTCCCGGTAAACGGGTCTATGATGGACTTGAAGACAAAGGCAGAGAACGGGGCGCCAGGGTCAGGCTCGATCTCTATCTCTGCGCCGGTCTTCGGGCTTATGCCCCTTATATGTCCCCTTATGACCCCCTTGTCCAGCGGCGAGGGCAGTGCGAGGTTTACGGCGTCCATAAGGAGGTTGACGCCCATGTTCCTGACGGCTGACCCGAGATATACGGGGATGAACCGGCGCGTCAAGACCCCTTCCCTTATGCCACGTTCAAGCTCTTCGGCGGTTATCTCTTCCCCGTTCAGGTACTTCTCCGTAAGCGATTCGTCCGCCTCGGCTACGGCAGCAAGCATATTCTCCCTCATCGAAGCGGCCGTGGCGGACATCTCCCTGGGGATGTCCGCGGCCTCGAAAGAACCGGAGCCGTCGTCCCTGTAAAGATATGCCTTCATAGATACGAGGTCGACGAGCCCCTTGAAGTCCGGCCCCTCACCTATGGGTATCTGCATGGGGACGCCCTTTACCTTGAGTACCTTCTCCATGTCGTCCACCGCGCGAAGGAAGCTCGCCCTCTCGCGGTCCATCTTATTGACGAACGCGATCCTGCAGACCTCGAAAGCGTCAGCGAACTCCCATATCTTTTCAGTCTGGACTTTTACGCCTGAGATGGCGCTAAGGATCACTACGGCCCCGCCCACCACCCTGAGCGAGTCCCTTGTCTCGGTGAGGAAGTTTGAAAAGCCGGGGGTATCGATGATATTTACCCGGCATCCGCTCCAGTCATAGTGGTGGACGGCCGCGGAGATGGTGATCTTGCGTTTTAGCTCTTCGGGCTCGAAGTCCAGGTGAGACGTTCCGTCGTCCACCCTTCCGAGCTTGTCTGTCGCCTTCGCGTTGAAGAGCATCGCCTCAGCGAGCGAGGTCTTGCCCGCGCCCCCGTGGGCGATTATCGAAAGGTTTCTTTTTTTATCCAGGGAGACTTCCACAAACCCCACCTCCTTCTGGTTGAGGATCTCTCTTAGCTCCTTTTCTTTCCTATCAGGTTCGGAAGCGTCCTCCTGAAAAATATCCCGAGCAGCTTGTTCACAGGGTTTGACCTGTCGAGTGCCGAGATGACCGGCCTGTTCCTGAAACCAAGCTGAATGAGGAGGTCGTTCATCTCCTCATTGGCAGCGTCGTACTTCAAGCCTTTCTTAAAGACCTTTATGGCCCCTTTCTTGTTGCCGGCGGCCATGTACACCTTCCCGAGGTTGAGATAGAACTCGGCCCTGAAGAACTCCTTTTTTATGGCCCTCGTGCAGAACTCGAGCCCCAGGCCGATCTCGCCGCCCCGCAAGGCCTTCAGCATGCCGTAATAGGACATGTACTCGGCGTTTTCCTTATCCTCTTTCCATGCCTTGTCAAAGGCCCGGAGCGCCCTGTCCATGTTCTCTTCCTTGAGGAACCTTTTTCCGGATATGAAGTGCTCTCGTCCTTCAGACATCTACTGTTCAGCCCCTTCGTCTATTATGCGCAGCCCCTCGAGCGTCAGGAACTCGTCGGCCCCGGTTATGTACCTTGATTCACCTATCACAATGGTGGCGAGCCCCCCTGTGGCGACAACCCTCGGCCCTGTGGCGACCTCTTTCATCATCCGTTCGATGATGCCGTCTACCAGGCCGAGAAATCCGTAGAAAACGCCTGAGCGCATGGACTCTACCGTGCTGGTGCCGATGAGCTTCGAAGGCCTTCCCGGCTCTATCCTCGGAAGCTTTGCCGTCCTCGCGAAAAGCGCCTCGGTCGATATCCCGATGCCAGGGGCTATTATGCCGCCGGCGTACTCTCCGTTCTCGGTCACGTAGTCAAATGTTACGGCCGTGCCGAAGTCTACCACTATGAGCGCCCCTTTATGGGCGCTGTATGCCGCTACGGCGTTCACGAGCCTGTCTGCCCCGACCTCCTCAGGATTATCCGTGAGGACCGGCATGCCGCAGTTCTCGTGCGTGACCACACGGGGGTCAACGCCTAAATACCTTGATAGCGCCTCTTTGAAGACCTGGTCGAGCGCCGGGACGACCGAAGATATTATCGCGCGCTTTATATCGTTCTTCGAAAGATCAGCGGCGGATAATAAGGCGATGAGGCCTGCCCCGTACTCATCTGCCGTCTTGCGCGTTACGGTAGAGATCCTCCAGTGGCCTTTGAGGGCCTGCTGCCTGAAAACGCCAAGGACTATGTTCGTGTTCCCTATATCGACCGCGAGCAGCACCTCGTTATCCCGCCGCCTCCACGTCACCGGAGACAACCCTCACTACATCCCCGGAAGCCATCTTTAAAAGCAGCGCCCCTGAGGCGTCCACCCCGAGGCAGGTGCCCTCTTTCACGCTTTCAAAAGAGGTGACCCTCACGGGCTTCCCCTCGAATCCGAAATACCTCTTCCACTCGGCAAGAACAGGGGTAAAGCCCTGAGATAAGTATATCTTATACCACACCTCGACGCCCGATAAAAGATGACGGGCAAACTCGGCCCTGTCGATGGCGTCCCCGGCCTTCTCACGCAGAGAAGTCGCGGTATTCCGTATATATTCAGGGAACATGGACTGCGTTTCGTTAATGTTCACGCCTATACCTATTACCACGAAATGGACCCTGTCGGGCTCTGAGTCCATCTCAAGGAGTATTCCAGCCGCCTTGCCACCATCAAGCAGTATGTCGTTCGGCCATTTGACGACAGGCCTTACCGGGCATACCTTTGCTACCGCCTCTGCAGTTGCTACAGCCGCTAAAAATGTCAGCGCATGCGCCTCCTGCGGAGCAACTGGCGGCCTCAATATGATAGAAGCGTACAGGTTGAGCCCTGGGGGAGACTCCCACCGCCTGCCTATCCTGCCCTTGCCGCCGGTCTGGCTGTCCGCAAGGACTACGGCCCCTTCGCCCTCACCGCCTCTTGCCAGCTCAAAGGCCTTTACGTTTGTCGAGCCGATCTCGTCGTAGAAGTGTATACGCTTGCCTATTATTTCGGTTTCGAGGAGTGAGGATACCTCGACCCCGTTAAAAGGCCTCTGCCCGGCAAGCCTGTAACCCTTCGAAGGGCTGGCCTCTACACGGTAACCCATCTTCCTCAAGGCCTCGATCTGCTTCCATACGGCGGTCCTCGATACGCCAAGGGTGGCGCTCAGGCGCTGCCCGGAGACAAACTCTCCGCCGGATTTAAGGAGCCTTACTATCTCGACTTCCGGGCCTTTGCCCCGCATAACGATACCACTTCCATGCTTATGTCTACAGCCCTCGCCGAATGGGTGAGGCCGCCGACTGAGATGAAATCGACCCCGGTCACCGAGACCGCGCCAACGTTATCAAGGTTTATGTTGCCGGAGACCTCTACGAACGCCCTGCCGCCTATCTCCCTGGTGGCCTGCCTTATACGCCTCAAGTCCATGTTGTCGAGCATGATTATGTCCGCGCCAGAGGCTACCGCCTCTTTCGTCTCTTTCAGGTCCGTGACCTCTACCTCTATGGGAAGCGAACCGTTGTATTTCTTTCTTACGGCCTGGACAGCGGCGGCAACAGATCCGGCGGCCTTTATATGGTTGTCCTTTATGAGGACGCAGTCGAAGAGCCCGAACCGGTGGTTCGTGCCGCCTCCCGCCTTTACGGCGTACTTCTCAAGGGCGCGCAGGCACGGCGTGGTCTTCCTGGTGTCGAGGAGCCTTACCTCCGGGTCCTTCAGCCTCTTTACGAACTCGTTAGTCCTGGTCGCTATTCCGGAGAGGCGCTGGAGGAAGTTCAAGGCCACCCTTTCCCCTGTCAGGAGCGCGCTGAGCGTGCCGGAAACTGTCGCGATGACCTCTCCCTTCCTTACATGACCGCCGTCTTTGAACCTTGCCCTGAAGCGAGATTTTTTATCGAGGCGTTTAAATACCATCTCAGGGATAAAGAGGCCTGCCACGACCATATCTTCCTTGGCGATGAACTCGGCAGCCCCGGAGCACCCTTTCCTGACGATGGCACCGGTGGTTATATCTCCTGAGCCTATGTCCTCCTCAAGGGCCGCGCGTATCAACAGCTCCGAGAATTCCCTGAGGCCGGTCTCTTCGTTTGTTTTTTTCCTCAAGCCCTTATGCTCCTTATGCGCTCAAGCCCGGCCTTGAGCTTATCTGTCTTCTCCTCGAGGGCATCGAGCCTGGCCCTGTCCTTCTCGACCACTTCGGCAGGGGCCTTGTCGGTGAACTCCTTGTTGGAAAGCTTTTTCGCCACACCCGTCTTCTCGGCCACCGTCTTCTCAAGCTCTTTTACGAGCCTCTTTTCTTCCACCTCGAAATCCACAAGGCCGCCAAGCGGAACGAAGACCTCGACCTTTTTCTGGTCGCCTCCGCCCGCGAGGGCCGACACCGCGTCGCTCGGCCTCTCGCCTGATTCGGCTATCACAAGCTCCTTTACCCTGGCCAGGAGCCTTATATAATCCGCGCCAGCCGATAGGATCTCGCGTACGCCTGCGTCCAGCGAATAGCAGGTGCAGTCGGTCGTGGCCGATGGCGCGACGTTCATATCGGTCCTTATGTTCCTCACGGCCCTTATTACGTCCATTACCTCTTCCATGCGGGCGGCATCCTCAGGGTAAGCGGTCCCCTCTTTCGGGAACTCGCTTGACATGAGGCTCTTCGGAGCCCCTGGAAGCTTCTCGGCTATCTCTTCGGTAATAAAGGGCATGAACGGATGGAGGAGCTTCATGGTATCCATGAGGACCGCAGCGAGCACCTGCTGCGCGATGAGCTTTCTTTCAGGGCCGTTCTCGCCCCTCAAGTCGAGCTTTACAAGCTCGACATACCAGTCGCAGAGCTCGTGCCAGACGAACCTGTAAAGGGCTCTTGCGGCCTCGTCGAACCTGTACCCCTCTATCGCTTCCGAGACCTCGCGGATGCAGACGTTCCGCCTATGCCACAGCCATCTGTCGGCGATGTTGAAGCCCGCCTCATCGAGCCCTTCCACGTGGCCTTCGAGGTTCATGAGAGTAAACCTCGCGACGTTCCATATCTTGTTGCAGAAGTTCCTGTAGCCTGATATGCGCTCTTCCGCCAGCTTTATGTCCCTGCCCTGGGCAGCGAGCACGGCGAGGGTGAACCGGAGCGCGTCGGTACCGTACTTCTCCATCATCACAAGGGGGTCTATGACGTTCCCCTTGCTCTTGCTCATCTTCTGCCCCTTGGCGTCCCTTATGAGGGCGTGGATATATACGTCCTTGAAAGGCTCGCCTCCGGCGAACTTAAGCCCCATCATTATCATCCTGGCGACCCAGAAGAATATGATGTCGAAGCTTGTCGAGAGGACGGCTGTGGGGTAGAAGGCCTTAAGCTCTTCGGTCTTATCAGGCCAGCCGAGCGTAGAGAATGGCCACAGGGCCGAAGAGAACCATGTGTCGAGAACGTCCGGGTCCTGCTCTATATCCCTGCTGCCGCAACCGGAGCACGCTGTGGGGTCGACTGTATCTACCGTCACGGCGCCGCAGTCCTTGCAGTGCCAGGCAGGGATCCTGTGCCCCCACCATATCTGGCGGGAGATGCACCAGTCGCGGATGTTCCTCATCCAGTCGAAGTACAGGTTCTCCCAGTTCTTCGGGACGAACCTGATATTACCTTCCTCGACCGCCTTTATCGCCGGCTCCGCGAGCGGGCCGACCTTCACGAACCACTGCCTCGAGAGCGTCGGCTCTACGACTGTAGAGCAGCGGTAACAGCCGCCGAGCATCAGCTTGTGCCTGTCTATCTTCTGGAGGAGCCCTTTTTCCTCAAGCCCGGCGACTATCCTCTTTCTCGCCTCGTATCTGTCGATGCCCTTAAATGGACCGGCGTTCTCGTTCATGCGGGCGCTCTCGTCCATTACCTTTATGGACGGTAGATTATGGCGCCTTCCCACCTCGAAGTCGTTGAAGTCGTGCGCCGGGGTGATCTTGACAGCGCCTGTGCCGAACTCTATCGAGACCGAATCATCCCCTATGACCGGTATCTCCCTGTCGACAAACGGGAGCCTTATCTTCTTTCCTATAAGCCCCTTGTACCTGTCGTCCTCCGGGTTCACGGCCACCGCCGTATCGCCGAGCATGGTCTCGGGCCTTGTGGTAGCAACTGTAAGGGACTTCAAGCCCCCCACCGGCTCGACAAGCGGGTACTCCATGTACCAGAGGCTCCCGTCTGTCTCGCTGAATTCGACCTCAAGGTCTGACAGGGCGGTATGGCACCTCGGGCACCAGTTTATGATATAGTCGCCCTGGTATATGAGCCCTTCCTTATAGAGCCTTGTGAAGACCTCGCGCACCGCGCGAGATAACCCTTCGTCCATGGTAAAGCGTAGCCTCGTCCAGTCGCAGGAGGCGCCTATCCTCTTAAGCTGATTGACTATCGTGCCGCCCGATTCGTTCTTCCACTTCCAGACGCGCTCTATGAAGGCCTCCCTGCCGAGCTGGTGCCTGTCGAGCCCCTCTGCCGCAAGCTGCTTTTCAACGACGTTCTGGGTGGCGATCCCTGCGTGGTCTATGCCCGGGAGCCACAGGACGTTGTAGCCGCGCATACGCTTGAACCTCGCGAGTATGTCCTGCAGGGTTGAATTGAGGGCGTGGCCGAGGTGGAGAGCGCCGGTTATGTTGGGCGGGGGGATGACCATTGAAAAACCCGGCTTGCCTGAGGCAAGGTCAGGGGTCGCGAGCGACTGGTCTATCCAAAAAGAAGCCCAGCGCGCCTCTACGGAGCCAGGTTCATATGTCTTCTCAAGCGTCTTCTCGCTCATCTACACCTTCCAGATTTTCAGGATATTTTAGCGGAAAGGCCTGAAGCAACGGTCCAGCCGCAGGTCAATTATTGATTATAAATTGGAACGGCCTTTAAAAAAACAAAAAATTCTCTACCGCCATGTGGACGGTAGAGAAAGTAAATCTATCCTATCTCTAAAAATTAGATATTTTTTCTGAGGTAGAGATCAGGAAAAAGAACAATTTTCAGAGGGTTATCTGAGCCTGACGAGTGCTTCCTTGACCTTGCTTATTTCGGTCTTTATGAGACGCTCGGCCAACTCCGGGAGGACCTCCCACGCCACGTGTTCTACGACCTGCTTCGATGTCCTGGCAACGATCGCCTCGACCTGCTCCTTCGGTATGGCAAGGCTCTTCTCAAGCCTGGTGCCAAGCTCTGATTTAAGCCTCTCCTCCATCTTCACCAATGCGCTACGGGCCGCCTCGGCCACGATCGAATCGACCTTGGCGAGCTTCGCGTTAAGGTCAGCCCTGAGCTTCTCTTCCACCCTCGCGGCGGTCTTCTCAATCGCATCGGCCACCTGGGCCTCAGCCTTCTTAAGCTTCAAGTTGAGGTCGGCTATAAGCCTCTCCTCCACCCTGTCAGCGGCGCGCTCTACTACCTTCCTGACCTCATCCTCCGAGACCTGCGGCTCTGTCCTTGAGGGGGCCGATATCAGCTCGCGTAGCGGCCTTGCCTCGGCAAATATCCCCTCTTCCGCCCTTGACGGCGCCTCCATCACCTCTTCATGTATCTCAAGGAGGTCCGGCTCAGCGGTTGTCTGCTCATCCCTGGTTTCAACCGCCTGCTCTATCGAGGCAAAATCCTCCCAGAATGGTTTTACAGGCTCACCCTGAGAGACTTCCCAGGGTTTCACGGGCTCTGGTTCGAACGTATCCAGCTCTACCGTCTCTGCCTTCTTCTCTTCTTCCTCTATGAAGGTATCGAATACGCCCATGTCGAAGGCGGGCTCAGGCTTTGTATGCTCGGGCTTGAAGGCATCGAACTGACTGAGGTCAAAGGGCGAGGCGGATAAATCGATGGGCGATTCCTCTTTCCGCTCCTCTTTAGTATCGGATTTCATCTCTTCATCAGGGATGACGAGGTCGGTAAAGTCACTTTCGCGCCCCTCCTCCTCTTTGTGCGCCTCTTCCTCGAAGAGAGCGCCTGAAGAGAGGAAATCAAGGTCAGGGGCGGCCCCCGTCTCTTCTTTTCTTTCCTCGAATTCCTCAGGGGCGCTCAGAAAATCCCCGGCAGACCAGATGTCAGCCCCCAACTCGCTTTCAGAAGGTTGTGGGCTTGCGGGCACAGCCGCTTCGACTGTGCCAGTGCCGGCAACGGAAAGGAGATCGCGGACCTTATCCAGCAGCTCCTGCGACTCAAACGGCTTTATTATGCTGTCGTCAGCGCCGACCCTTAATGCCTCGTCCTTGTTAAGGGGCTCGAAGGTGCCGGCCAGCAGGAGCACAGGGACGCCCTTGAGGGCCGGGTCGTTCTTTACAGCCTCACATACCTCGTAGCCTGTCTTGCCGGGCATCGCCACATCGGCCATTACGAGGTCAGGCCTCGCCTCCCTGGCTTTTTTAACGGCTGTATCGCCATCACCGGCTATAACAAGCTCATAGTCCTCAGAGGCGAAAGTTATCGAGATGACCTTCTGGATTGTTATTGAGTCGTCTGCCAGAAGTATCCTTTTTGCCATTATGAGGCCCCCTTTTAAAGCATGCGGTTTTCAATCAAAACTTACCCCTTGCCGACCAAAAAGTCAAGGTAAATATGGCAGTTACGCCATTTGTAGACCTTGCTGCCAACCAACTGCCGCACCAATTCGGAAAAACCTTATTAACTCTTCGGTCATTCGGTTAAAAGATTTAGGTTTTTATGAAGTACGGGCTTTTGTGAAGCTGTGTAGATGGCAGCTTGGCAGACAGTACACGGCTGATTACAAAAAGGAAATTGCCAGATCCATCAAGGAGAGCCCCTTCTATCGCGCCTTTTAGAAACCTTGACAAAGGGTACGCGCTTATGATAATTTAGGAATTGCGCAACTACTAAACAAGGAGGAAGGCTATGTCCTCGCATGATTTCTCAAAGGAGTTCTTTGCCGCTTACCACGCCTCGGTCTTCGAATCACTCGGAGATGAGGCCGTAAAATATAACGCCAGGATAGGCTCGCTCCTGGCGAACAGGTGGCTTAAAACGCTTGCCTCGCTGCCTGAAGGCAAGGAGGATTTCAAAAAGGCGATGGAGGCCTGGATGAGAGGGCCTTTCAGGTTCGCAGACATAACTGAACTGAGCTTCTCGGACGGCGCGGCAACCCTTTACGTCAAGGGTTGCGACATATGCCAGGGGAACGAGATACTGAGGCGGTCTGGAGGAAAGGGCTACTGCCCGATAAGCCAGCTTGTAAAATCGGCTATGGGCAAGGGGCTTAAGGCCCACGTGGAGCTTACAGGAAGCGAGAAGCCGGGCCCCGTCGGCGAATGCTATCTGAAATACAAGGTAGAATAAAAAACAGGTCTTTATGAAATCTGAAAACCCCCTCCAAAATGGAAGGGGTTTTTTATTTTTGTCCTTCGCTCTCTCATCTGTCCGGCCCCCTTCTGGCCTTTGAGATCGCGCCAGGCAGGAGCGCCGGCAGGTCTATATCCTCCCTTACCCTCATGATGAAATAATCTTCCCCGGCATCAAGACAGAACGCGAAAGGCAACGGGTTCCGGATACTCGCGTAAAAGCTCGATCCCGCGGAAGGGTGCATGGTAGAAGCACCGGACATCAGCGGGAGGCTGAGCTTATCGGCCAGAGAAAGCCTCTCCAGCGGAAGGACCAGATCGTAATTATTAAGGGGGATGACGACAAGGTCCCCTCTCTTCAGTACCGTACTCCTCCAATCGATGACCCGCCCGCCCCATGCCTCGACATAGTACTGGAGCCCCCAATGGCCCTGAAACCAGAGGGCGCTGGCAGAATTCTGCTGCGAGTACCTGGTGAGCAAAGTCCGCGCGGCCTCCCTCGCTGAATTGGCGAGACTAAAGTCTGCCGCCGAGACGAGGAGCGCGACGAGAAAGGCCGGGAGAAGCGGCAAAAGACGCCAGCTTGAAAAACCTGCGCGACGAGCGCCTGTGGCCCGCGCTATCAATATGCCGAATGCTGGCGCCATCGGCAGCAACGTTCTGCCGTTTGTGGTCCAGTTCACAAAGCCGGAAAAGACGAATGTCCCCGCAACCCACAAAAAGAGCAGCACCGCTTTAGGGTCACGCTCCCGGAGGAGGTCTGAGACCGCTATAGCCAGAAGACCGCCCCCGGCGGCGGAGAAGACTATGGCATGGGCCATAAACGCCCAATCGAGCCCCCCTTCACGATAGACTCGCATACCGCCGACGCCGCCGCTTAGAAGCAATACGATGAGCGCAACTGAAGCGAATAGAATAACAGCCGCGTATACCTTGAAATTCCTGATAAATGGAAGAAAGAAAAGGACCGGAAGAAAAGAGCCGCCTGCAAAAAGGAGTCCGGTAAACCCCTTTTCAGCCGCGCCGGTCGCAAGGAGGCCCTTTATCATCGAGGAGTAGGCAGCAGCCTTGGAAAAAAGCCCCCTTCCATACATCTCGGCGGTTGCGGCCTCAAAACCTAAGAGCATGAGCGCCGGAAAAAGGAGCCAGAGAAGGTGGCCGGGCCTGCGTTTCATCAAAGAATACGCCGCCAGGAGTGGAAAAAGGCTCACGGCGTTGTACTTGGTCAATATGCCAAGGCCCGCTAGAGTCGCCGCGATGGCAAGCCGTCTGTGGTCGCCCTTATCAGTGCCGGACACCCAGGTCTCTATCGACCATACCCAGAAGGCGACCATAAGCACGTCGCTCATCACGGTGCTGGCGGAGACAGCGAACACAGGGGTCGCTATCGCAACAAGAGATGCCAACAGAGGGCTGGCGGTAAACCTTCTCGCCAGCGCCAGTGTGCCGAAAGCCGCCGCAAGGGCAGGGATCAAAAAGGCGATATGCAGTCCGTATTCGCCAAAGCCGGCGACCGTTGACGCGGCCGCGATGAAATAAGAGACCCCCGGCGGGTTCTGCATCACCTCTGCCATCGGCGCCATATACCCTTCCCAGTTCACCTGGAAGCCGTAGAAGTCCGCCGGGGAATCGAGTATCTGCCTGGCGGCCCAGATGTACATCGGGTCGTCTATATGGAACGCCTTGCCCGCGAACGGGGCCAGAAGCAGGAGTACCGCCGCTGTCAGGACCGCGGCCTGAGCTATTCTCGAAGCCTGAATATTCATAGGAAAATGGAAGGACCCGATGATTTTATTCCAAAAAGGGGCGGTTATCAACGCCCTTTTTAAAAGCGTCACTCTTGAGGTGCGGTTATTTGACTTGCCGCCGTTTTGGGAATAAAATGAAAATAAAAATCAATATCAACAAAACCACCAAGGAGGTAGACCGCGATGAAATACCTGATAGAGTCCCACCATACAAAGGAAGAGTGCCTGAGAGAGCTGGATGAGGTCCTCGCGAAGGGCAAGGACACCCTCAACAAGTTCTACTGGGGCTGCGGCAAGGGCGACCACACTGGATACGCCATAGTGGACGCCAGGACCGAAAATGAGGTCAGGGACCTGATCCCGGAGTTCGCGCAGAGGAAGGCTAAGATAATCGAGCTTAGCCAGTTCTCCCCCGACCAGATAAAGTCGCTGCACTAGGGGGCTTCCTTTGCGAATGGCAGCGAAACATAAAAAGGCCGGGATAAAAGACATCCCGGCCTTTTTTTACATCAGGAAAGATCAAGGAGGGATTCAATGGAAAGGGAACAGATGGAGAAAGACAACCTCAACACCTTCGACGACCTTGATTTCAACGTCTTTTCAGGGCAGAAGTGGAACCAGCTCAATAAAAGCCATGACAAGGAGATCATCGTCCACTGGCCGGACGGCCGCACGACCATGGGGATCGGCGTGCACACCGAAGACCTTAAGATGATGTTCGTCTACGCGCCCGATACGAGGATCAAGGAACACCCGATCAAGATCGCTGAAGGCGAGTGGACGGCTGTAATGGGAATAATGGAGGGGACGTTCACAAAACCTATGGCAACAGTAGGCGGGGAGACGATCCTCCCGACCGGCAGGCATTTCAAGCTGCCGATGGCTACTATCGGACGCTGGAAGGATGGCGTGATGGTAGAGGAGTGGCTCTTCTGGGATAACCAGGCCTTCATGAAACAGATAGGCCTGCGCCATTAGCTCGTCTACAAAATAGCAGCCTCTTTCTCCTGGCACATATCTTTATAACTCTCGGAGAGGGGACGCGGTATAGCCTTTATTACCCACCCGGCTTCCCTATAAATGAGAGTGTTTTTTCAGTCATACCCCCTCACACCTGAATCGTTCCCGACGCTTCGTCTCAGTCCTGATACTGAAAATAATCATCTTTTTACCTCCTCGCCACCAGCCTTAAACCTGACCTGACCGGCGAGTTACGAAAAAAGCGATACTTAAAGGAAACGTAGATTCGTGGTAAAATATATATACATAAATCCAGTAGTTATGGACGCTTAAAATTAGAAATTTAAAACCAGTCATATGAAAAAAAAGGACATACCTGAAAGATCAGGTTCGAGTATAAAGGGCATCATGTCCAGGCTTTTTGCTATCTCCCCCGAAAGGCGCGAGCGTATCAGGAAGGCGGAAGATGATCATTCGCACCTGCGCTTCCTTGAAAATCTCGAGAGAGTCGACAGGGCCATCCGGAAGGCTGAGGACCTGGAGATGATGATGACCGACGTCCTTGAAGAGGTCCTGTCCATATTCGGGAGCAACCGCGCCTTCCTCTTCTACCCATGCGACCCGGACGCCGCCGAATTTAGCGTACCCATGGAGCGCACCAGCAAGGAGTACCCGGGGGCCTTCGCCAGAGGCGGTACGTTGCCGATACTGAAGGAGGTCGCCGACATTTTGCGAGTACTGCTCGCTTCCAGCGGCCCGGTGGCGTATGACCCCAGGTCAGGGCGCGCACTGCCCCAACAGACCGCCAGCCTCTTTAACATCCGCTCGATGCTCCTCACGGCCATCTACCCGAAGCTCGGCAGCCCATGGGTCTTCGGCATGCACCAGTGCTCGCACACGCGCGACTGGACCGACGAGGAGGTGAGGCTCTACCAGGAGATCGGCCGCAGGGTCGCGGACAGCCTTAACAGTCTCCTCCTTTTGCGGGACTTGAAGGAGAGCCAGGAGAAGTTCCGCCAGCTCTCTGAAAACGTCGACGAGGTCTTCTGGATCACCTCTCCCGACTCCTCCGAGGTCGTCTACTGCAGCCCGGCATACGAGAAGGTCTTCGGCCTTTCCCGCGAGGGCCTCTACAAACGGCTGGGATCTTTCATCGATTTGATACACCCGGAAGACCGGGGGCGTGTCCTCGCCGCCCTTCCCGGGCAAGCCCTCGGCGCCTTTGACGAGGAATACAGGGTCGTCCGCCCTGACGGCGAAGTCCGCTGGGTGCGCACGCACGCCTTCCCAGTAAAGGACGCATCGGGCGAGGTCGTCCGGATAGCTGGCATTACTTCCGATATCACCGGGCGCAAGGCCGCGGAAGAAGAGCTTGTAAAGTCGGAGAGGAAATACAGGGCCCTTTTTGAGGAATCGAAGGACGCCATCATAATAAGGGGCCCAAACGGGAGTATCCTCGACGTCAACACCTCCGGGGTCGAGCTATTCGGTTATTCCTCTAAAGAAGAGCTTATGAAGGTCAGTTTCGAGGAACTCTGCCAGGACAGGGACGAGGTACGGAGGTTTAACGAGGAGATAAGGGGCAGGGGATATGTGAAGGACTTCGAATGGCGCCTCGTGAGAAAAGACGGGCAGGTTATCATCGCGAACGCGACCGTGAACGCCGTCCGCGACGAAAAAGGCGAGATCATGGTGTACAGGGGGATACTCCGCGACGTAACTGAGAGAAAAAAGCTCGAGCAGCAGCTTTTGCAGGCCCAGAAGATGGAGGCGATCGGGCAGCTCTCAGGCGGCATCGCGCACGACATCAACAATATCCTTTCCACGATAACCGGGGCCGGCGAGCTTCTTCTGTCGAACCTGCGGGAAGACGACCCGGCGAGGGTGTTTGTGGAGAACATCATGACCTCCGCGATAAAGGGGGGAAAGCTTACGCAGAACCTCCTGACCTTCAGCCGCATGCAGCCGATAGACCTGAAGCCAACAAAGCTCAACGACCTCATAGCCAACTTCCAGAAGTTCCTCTCGCAGCTCATCGGGGAGGATATAGAGCTAAAGACAGCCCTCACGGGGGACGGGCCTGTCGTGAGAGCCGACAGGAGCCAGATCGAACAGGTCCTCATGAACCTCGCCATGAACTCGCGCCTTGCCATGCCAGGCGGAGGGGTCTTGACCATAACGACAGAGCTTGCGGCCATTGACGATAAATTCGTAGGGCTCTATGGTTACGGGAAGCCCGGAAGATACGCCATGGTGCGCATCTCCGATACCGGCGTGGGGATTCCGCGGGAGACGATGAAAAGGATATTCGAGCCGTTCTTCACTACCAGGGAGGTCGGCAAAGGCTCCGGACTCGGCCTTTCGATAGTATACGGGATAATAAAGCAGCACAACGGCTACATAAACGTTTACAGCGAACCAGGGGAAGGCACAGAGTTCAGGATATACCTGCCTTTGACCGAGCAGGCGGTGGAGGAAATCGGGCCCGAGGTGCAGGAGCATCCTGCAAGAGGCTCTGAGAAGGTACTGCTGGCTGAAGACGATTCAAGCATCAGGGGCCTCCTCCGGCTCACCCTTGAAAAGTATGGGTACATCGTCGTCGAAGCGGCTGACGGCGATGAAGCGATCAGGAAGTTCGGGGAGAACAAGGGGATCCGGCTGCTGATAACCGATGTGGTCATGCCCAGAAAAAACGGCTTTGAGGTATACCGGGAGCTTCTCAAGACAGACCCTCTGCTTAAGGCCGTCTTCATGAGCGGTTACGCTGAGGGCCATATCAGGGAAAAGGGCGTACGCGGAGGCGAGTTCGAATTTATCTCGAAACCACTCCTGCCCACAGACCTGCTGAGAAAGGTACGAACAGTACTTGATAGAGAAAAGAAGCTCAGGAATTCAATTTAACAGGTTGCTGGAAAAAACAGATTTTGTGCAGGCTGCTCAATAAGCTCCATATGCGAGGCTATTCGCGCCGTTTGACTAACGAGACGTACTTTTGGTGTACGCCGCAGACGAGCTTCTGAAGCCAACTATGCTGGATTGACTCATTTCATGCCTGGGGCCAATAAAAAATCCGCCAGAATTTCTTCTGGCGGATTTTTATTTTAAATCCCGCGGCGTCCTACTCTCCCACGCAGTTGCCCACGTAGTACCATCGGCCCTGAGGAGCTTAACTGCCGTGTTCGGGATGGGAACGGGTGTGACCTCCTCGGTATGGCCACGGGAAAGCGTCTTTCAGCTTTCAAGTAAATCGAATAGGGTAATCGAATCAAAACGCCTGGAATCAATAACCAAAGCACACAAGTAAATTGGTCAAGCCTCACGGTCGATTAGTACCGGTTAGCTTAACGCCTTGCGGCGCTTACACACCCGGCCTATCAAACTTGTAGTCTCCAAGTGACCTTTAGGAGCCTTACGGCCCGGGAGATCTTATCTTGGGAGGGGCTTCCCACTTAGATGCTTTCAGCGGTTATCCCTTCGGGACACAGCTAACCAGCGTTGCCCTTGGCAGAACAACTGGAATACTGGAGGTCCCGCCATCCCGGTCCTCTCGTACTAAGGACAGCTTCCCTCAAATCTCCTGCGCCCACATCAGATAGGGACCGAACTGTCTCACGACGTTCTGAACCCAGCTCACGTACCGCTATTGATCGGCGAACAGCCGAACCCTTGGGACCTGCTCCAGCCCCAGGATGCGATGAGCCGACATCGAGGTGCCAAACCGGGCCGTCGATGTGAACTCTTGGGCCCGATCAGCCTGTTATCCCCGGCGTACCTTTTATCCGTTGAGCGATGGCCCTTCCACGCGGGACCACCGGATCACTAAGACCTGCTTTCGCATCTGCTTGACTTGTAGGTCTTGCAGTTAAGCTCCCTTATGCCTTTGCACTCGCCGGCTGGTTTCCAATCAGCCTGAGGGAACCTTCGCGCGCCTCCGTTACGATTTGGGAGGCGACCGCCCCAGTCAAACTACCCGCCTGGCACTGTCCCTGGCCCGGATGACGGACCAAGGTTAGAACATCAGAATAATCAGGGTGGTATTTCAACGTCGGCTCCCCGAAAGCTAGCGCCTCCGGTTCATAGCCTCCCACCTATCCTACACAAACTATTCCAATGTCCAATACCAGGGTATAGTAAAGGTGCACGGGGTCTTTCCGTCTTGATGCGGGTAGCCAGCATCTTCACTGGCAATTCAATTTCGCTGAGTCCCTGGTCGAGACAGCGGGGATGATCGTTACTCCATTCGTGCAGGTCGGAACTTACCCGACAAGGAATTTCGCTACCTTAGGACCGTTATAGTTACGGCCGCCGTTTACCGGGGCTTCGGTTCCGAGCTTCTCCGCCGAAGCGAATAACCCGTCCCCTTAACCTTCCGGCACCGGGCAGGAGTCAGACCCTATACATCCTCTTGCGAGTTAGCAGAGTCCTGTGTTTTTGTTAAACAGTCGCAACCCCCATTTCACTGCGGCCCCCAGCCAGCCTTCCGGAGCAAGTCCGGACAACCGGCGAGGGCACCCCTTCTCCCGAAGTTACGGGGCTAGATTGCCGAGTTCCTTAACCAGGGTTCTCTCAAGCGCCTTAGTATTCTCTACTCGTCTACCAGAGTCGGTTTGCAGTACGAGCACCTGACAAGCTCACTACGAGGCTTTTCTTGGAAGTATGGGATTAGCCAGTTCGGTCCGCCTTGCGGCTTTCCTCCTCATCACCTCTCGACGTTAACAGAAGGACGGATTTGCCTATCCTTCCCGCCTACGGGCTTAAACCGGGACTTCCGT